>CAZBWT010000135.1:0-5570 GCA_964495625.1 uncultured Prevotellaceae bacterium
GGGCAAAGGTAAGTAATCTCCCTCTTTTATAACCATTTCCTCCCCGATTTTCTTTAGCGACCCTTGATTTTCGCGCGGACCTATGAGGCTTTGTTCGAGGTGAACTTCAGCTGCCCTCTATCCGAGTAGCCTTACTGTAGCAGGCGCTTAATCGCCGAACTATAGGGCATATATTTGACCAAGAACGAAGGTGCATCCAAGTCGGTCTGTTCGGACAAAAAGACCGCAGTCTCTTCGGTCGGCGAAACATAAATATAGCTGTCGACTGCGACGCCGAGATAGGTATATCGATTAGCCAGATGCTTCTTGATGACGTCTATGGTAAGCGTCTCCTCCGGAATAACCAAATTCACTTGATTGAGCAGGCTGTCGCCCAGTTGGTAGTCCAATTCCGCAATATGACCAATATTGTAGTAGGCGAGCTGAGCATCATCAGCGACATAAGGCGTGTCCGGCAACATCGCACACCGAACGGCCGGTTCTTTTGCTCCCCACTTCAGATAGGGCTCGTCATAGAGGGCATACGACGTGGCGACATTGACGACGATGGTGCCTAACGAGCTCGTAAGTTCCGTCGTACCGGCACAGACACCGACAACTTTCGCCGAATCTTCGACCTGGGCAATTCGGGGGTCCCCGGAGGTCCAAGTTGCCCCTTGTCCGTTCGCAATGACATAGATAGAGTCCACAGCGACAGAGACGCTCTTAAACGCCACCTTAGCTGTGAAGCTTCCCAACGAACTCGAAATCACAGCCGTCCCGTCAGAAACGCCGGTGACAATCGCATCATCGTTCACCGTGGCTACATCGGGGTTATCTGAGGTCCACGTCACCCCACTCCCATTCGAGATAGAGTAGCTTTGTTCAGGTTCAAGCTGGATAACGCCCCAAAAGGAAGGTCCCACTTCGTCGTCACAAGAAGTGATGAGGGGTAGCAAACAAGTGCCACAGACTGCGAATACAAGATGCAAAAACTTTTTCATGATCATTAGATAGAATAGGTATTTGATTTTAGTTCCGGACTCAGCCGGCTGAACGTTCAGGTTTGTGAAGCAAATATAGCGTTGCGCTGCATGAGCAGAATTGTTCCGCCCGTTTATTTGTCGAACAAGTCTTAATTTTCACATGGTTAACTAAAATCCTTCCCTATATTAAACACTCTGTCAATAGGAACTCTTGGATTCTGGACTTGTTTCTCCTAATAAGAAAGGCGAACCCTCACGGGCTCGCCTTTCACCATACAATTCCAAATGTTTCTATTATCTTGCTTAATAGGCAACTTTCTTTCCGTCACGGATATAGAGTTGTCCGTTTTGCAATTTTTGAACTCGGCGTCCGTAGAGGTCGTAAGCGGACTGAACCTTTTGGGCGTCCGTTGCGATGGTCTCAATGCCGGAAGCCGTCACACTCACTTGGTTGGAGTTTGCAGATTCACCAACATTATATACGACGGTTATATAGTAGATTCCGGTTGCATTATTCAATGTGTAGGTCGTATCGGTGATGGTTTCATCATTCAACTTTTCGCCCTGAGCGTTGTAGAGGTTATAACCCTCGATGACGGGCTGTACGTTGTAGGATGATGCCTTCTCGAACTCGATGTCGTCCACCAAAGCAGCATCTCCGTATGATGTCAAGTAGCGGATGGCAAAATACTTCGCACCTGCGGGCAATTCAAACGAATACTTCGTCCAAGTGGTTGTCAAGATGATCTTACGCTCATCCAAAGCCGGAGCGCTTAAGAAGTCGTCAGTTGTTTTGCCGTCGGTTGCATAGTAGAAGTAGAGCTTGTCTGTGCTGGCCGAGTTGCTACGTGCCCAGAAGGAGACGGTCTGTGCTTCGCCGCTCAATGCAGGAGATACCAACCAGTCATCGTTATCATAATCCCAGTTAGAGAATGCAACAACCAACTGCTGGCCGCTCTTAGCTTCGTAGCCGTCAGCGTCAACAGATACTGAGTTGACCACCGTGAACGAACGAGAACTGAAGTAACCGCTTATATCAACGTCTGCATTCATACCATATGCACCATCTTCGTCAATTAAGCTCCACTCGCCGAAGTCCTTGCGGGCGCCGTGCGTATAGTCTTCGAAGCTATCCGTGACGCGTTCAGCCGTGGCAATCGTCGGAGCGGTCCAAGTGAAGACAGCCTGTTCGTCAGCCACACTGACAGCCAAATCCGTGACAGCAGGAACTTCCGGACGGAGGATGACGATAGAAGCGGAGAGCGTATCGTCGGCAGCCACCTCGTCGTTGTCGATAGTGACGTCAGCAACGATGGTCACGTTGTCTTCCCAAGCGGCGAGAGCCGTCACTGAGAAAGTGTACTGACGCGTTTCGGCGTTGGCCAAAGCGGCAGTGTCTACCTGGCTGGCGATCACTTCGCTGCCCTTGAGGAGCTGCACGGTGAAGTTACGTACCGTGTCAATACCATCGTTGGTTACTTCCACCGTAGCTTCGAAGTCACGCGTGACGTCTACGCTTGCGGGCAACTTGAAGTCGGTCGTCTGAAGGTTGACGTTGTAGTTCGAACGTACCTGAATATTGTCGAGCACGAGTGCGTAGTAAGCAGCCACGGCGTTCATCTGGAACTGGAGCGCGATGAAGTCAGAACCTTCATACTGCGTCAGCGGCAGAGAGAACTTCTCGTATTCGGCGGTCTTCTTGAGGTCATACGGACGGATGGTCAGCGCAAGATGGGTCTCATTGTTGGCGTCGATGATGTAGACGTTCAACGAGTCATCCTTCGGATTGGTCTCCATGTAGTCGTAATCGTAAGCCAAGCGCTTGAGGTAGAACGAGAGCGTTGCGTTGGACGCTGTCGTCATGTCGACCTTACCCATCTGGATCGTAGACTGTACTCCGGCCGTAGCAGGCATGATCATGATGCTACCGCCATCGCCGTCCTGTGAAGTGGTGTTGTAGTCATCGTCGAGCGACCACTTGTCGTAGCCGGTCGAATTGGTGATGGTGGAGCTAATCAAGAGCAGGTTGTCTGTCTGACCCTTAGCGAACGATTCCTTGAAGGGAAGGGCGTATTTCTCACCCTCGATGATGAAGTTCGAACCCGGATAACCGGTCAAGAGCTCATCACCATTGTTCATGGCGAAGACACCATATTGCTGCATCGACTGCTCGCCCGTTTCGCTGACCGTATAACTCTCTACCGTATAAGTGTTTTCCGTCAAACCGGAAGCTAACACCGTGCCGGCTGTGGCGTCATAAACGATGTAGGTCAATTGGGCGGGATCGAAATATCCGCCGTGCATACCGAGACCTGTCGGAGTATCCCAAGTCAAGACGGGATGGCCGTCAGCCACAGCGATGTGAACAGTCGGTTCCGACGGAGCGTCGAGACCAATCCATGCGGAGTCGGCAGCGACAGCACCCTGTCCGGCAGCCGTAGCAGCCACGACGCTATAGACAGCGTAATCTTCCGTAGTGAGGTTCTCTTCCGCGAAGGAGAGCGTAGCGCCTGCGGCAGGAGCGTCAAAGGTCTTGACGAGCTTCGAATCGCGGTAAACCTGAACGGACGTCAAAGCTTCGAGGTCAGAACCATCAACGGCCTTGGTCGGAGTTGTGAAGGAAACCGTAGCGGTCGGAGCGGCCTTTTCGCCGGCCACAACCTTAAGGTCCGTCACAGCCAAAGGAGCCTTGAGCATCAAGCCTTCCGTAACGCTGATGTCGTCCACGAGGAAGAATGAACCGCCGGCCTCAGAGAGGGCATGGAAGCCGAAGTTATACGTACCATCTTCGGGCACGGTGATGGTGAGCACTACCTGGCGATAGTCCTCCCAGTAAATCTGCGTGGAGGGCACCAACTCCGTGGTCATGGCCTCGACCGTAGCGGCGTTGCCCATATAGACCTCATACTGGTCCGGCCAATAATCCGAGTAGCAGAGCGTGTTGTAGCTGAACGTGTACTGGCGGTCGGCCTTGAGGTTGATTTCAGGGGTAATCAGCCAGTCGTCGCCGTCGAGCGTACCTGCCACGTAGCCGGCGCATTCGCCGCTGGCGGTGTACTGCCAGAGACCGTCGTCCTGGTTGAGGTTTTCGTTGACGTCGATGATGGTGAAGATATTGTAGTCAGCCTCCGTAGTGAAGTCGAAGTTGACGGGGACGTTCAAAGCGTTACCGAAGACGACGCCGTTCGACGTTGCGGCTGCGCCCTCAGCGTCGTCAGCGAAGGGAATCACCTGATACGTCAGGTAAACCTTGCCGTCCGTATCCAAGTTGTCGACGAACGTCGTGTCCTGAATCTTCTCGGCCACGAGCGTACCTTCCGGCATACGGACTACGTTGTAGCGTACGCGAGCCAAGTCGAAGAAGCCGTCCTGAGCGCCCTTGGTCGGAGCGGACCACGTCAGCGTGGCCTGCAGGGCAGCGGTCTTTTCGAGCTTCAGGTTGCTGACAGCTTCCGGACGGTCGATGCCGATCCACTTCGTCTCCGAGATGGCCTGGCTGTCGCCCTTGTCGTTCTGCAGGCGGACAGCGATGGCGTGCGTGCCGGCAGCTGCTACGCTGACTTCTGCGTTCACCTTCGTGCCTGCGGCGGCCTGAGCCGTTACGACGTCGGTGCCGTCTACACTAATAATATAGGTGACGTCGCCCGAGATGTCTACGCCCAGATTGTCCTGCGTGGGGACGGTGAAAGAAACGGTGCCGGTGAGGGCGTCGTCTACGAAGTTCAAGGCGAAGTCCGTAGCTTCAGCCGGTGCGCCTTCGTCGGCAGCAGCGGCCTCGGCATAGAGGGCAGCCACGATTTCATAGTTCTCGAACTCGCCTACCAAAGAGGCCTCGCCTGTCTCGGTGTTCACCGTGACCAAACCTGTGCCCGAGTCCTGACCGACGGCCCAGTAGAGCGTGCCGTCCGAAGCGAAGGCGGCGGACTGGCGTACGCTCGTCGAAGGTGCCAAACGCGTGTAGCCAATCTGCGTCAGCTTACCGGTCTGCTTGTTGACGGTGACCAGGAAGCCTGCGTCCGTGATGGCATAAATCTGGCCCAACTTCGTGGCGGCGACGGCTACGAGCACGTCGTCTTCGAGGTCGGCCACTTTGTGTACCTCACCCTCGAGGTCCATATAGCCCCAGGAAGAACCCTCTTCCGAGCCGTCGTAGAACGAACCGTAAGCCACTTTCTCGACCGGGTCGTAGGCCAAGTCGTAAGCCATCGCATACATACTTGACTGCTCCACTTCGGCTTCCTTCTTCCACGTGGAGGTATTAATAATGTACGTCGTGACGGAGTAGTCCCAGCCCCATTCGTCGGCGACGTAGCTGGTGAAGTAATACTTGTCTTCGGTGAAGAAGCCGCCGGCGTTGGCCGGGGCGTCCATGTTCATATACAGACGCGAGAACGAGGAGAGGTCGGCCGTCGAGAAAGAATAAGCGCCGTAGGGCGGATAGTCTTCGTCCCACGTGTCTCTATACAGGAGGGCGCACTTAAATTCTTGCGCCTTGACGGCAGCATTGGCCGAAGCCTTTTGCAACTTTTGCAGCGGTCCCGCAGCCGTGGCCTTTTGCAACATGTCTACTTGCAAGTTCGCCTTCTGAGGCGTCCTTGCGTTCCA
>CAZBWT010000136.1:0-5569 GCA_964495625.1 uncultured Prevotellaceae bacterium
AAAAAAACACCTCCCGATGCAGACGTAATTTTTTCAGGGGAAGACAAACAAACCATTGGATATAAACTTTTGACAGATTTCAGTGGCATGACGTGTGAGGTGTGGGGTGACTACCAAAAAAAAGCCCGTCCCAGCGCACCGACCAATGCAGAAAATGTGTATCTTAGCCGCCGAGAAATGACCATTCATATATTATAAAACATAAACGATCTAAACACATGAAGCCATTGAGCGATACGCTTTATTATGTTGGTGTCAACGACCGACACAAAGCTTTGTTTGAAGGGATGTGGCCACTGCCGTTAGGTGTTAGCTACAATTCATACCTTATCGTAGACCAGAAGGTTGCCTTGGTAGACACCGTAGATGCCGCCTTCTTCCCGCAGTTTTTGGCACGCATCCGCGAGGTGTTGGGCGCGCGTCCCATTGACTATCTGATTATTAACCACATGGAGCCCGACCACTCAGGCTCTATCGACCTTATTCGCACCTATTACCCCGACATCACGCTGGTGGGCAATAAGAAGACGGCCGAGATGGTGGTGGGCTATTATGGTGGCGGAGCCACACAGCAGGTGGTGGCAGACGGCGACACGCTTTCGTTGGGCACCCACACGCTGCGCTTTGCGCTGATACCGATGGTGCACTGGCCCGAAACGATGGTGACCTTCGACGAGAGCGACGGCACACTCTTCTCGGGCGATGCGTTTGGCTGTTATGGTGCTCTGGACGGCGGTGTCACCGACCGTCAGTTGGACGTGCATGCCTTTTGGGGCGAGATGCGCCGCTATTATGCCAACATCGTGGGCAAGTATGCCGTGCCCGTGCAGCGCGCCTTGCAGAAGTTGCAGGGTCTGCCCGTGAAACGTCTGTGCCCCACGCACGGACCGGTGTGGGAGGAGCAGATGCAACGCGTCATCGACACCTACGACCGCTTGAGCCGCTATGAGGCTGAACCGGGTCTGATGGTGGCCTACGGGTCGATGTACGGTCACACGGAAGAGATGGCTGAAGCCGTGGCTCAGGGAGCCGTGGAGGCGGGTCTGAAGCGTGTGGTGGTGCGCGATGTTTCTGAGACGCACCTCTCGACGCTCTTGGCTGATGTGTTCCGCTATCAAGGTTTGGTGGTGGGCAGCCCCACTTATAACGGCGCGCTGCACCCTGCGGTAGATGCTTTCTTGAACGCTGTTGCCGCTCGCGACGTGCGCGGTCGCATCTATGGTGTGATCGGCTCGTTCACGTGGGCTTCGGCTGCCGTCAAGGCGCTCACGGCTTGGGGCGAGGCACGCGGCTGGCAGACGGTGGGTAGCCCCATCGACAATAAGCAGGGCTGTGATGCCGACACCTTGGCGGCTTGCCGCAAGTTGGGTGCCGAAATGGCTCAGGCTATTTTAGCAAAGAATTAAGAGTTGCTTTCCACAGAGAGTTTTCCCTCTGCCACTCGCCAAAATCCATCCACATATCGGCGCGCTAAATCTAAGTCGTGCGTTGAGAGTAGGATGGATTTTTTGTTTTCGCGGGCTAAGGTGCGCAGCAGCTGCATGAGGTCTTCGCGCCCTTCGTAGTCGAGAAAGGCGGTGGGTTCGTCGAGCAGCAGCACTTCGGTTTCTTGAGCTAAGGTCTTGGCTATCATGGCACGTTGGCGCTCACCGTCGCTGAGCGTGGCAATGCGGCGTGGGGCAAGGGCTTCGAGACCGGCGAGGCGTATGGCTTGATCTGCCTTGGCAAGGTCGGCGGCTGTGGCTCGCCCCAAGGCATTGGTGTAAGGGAGACGACCGTAGGCGACGAGGTCGCGCACGGTGGTGAACGTGAGCTGCACGCGCTCGGTGGTGACCAGACCGATGCGGCGCGCCACGTCGGTGGGTGACAGACGGTGCAGCTCGGAGCCATCCACCGTCACCGTGCCCGCCAAGGGGGCTTGCAGGGCTGCCAAGGTGCGCAGCAGGGTGGATTTGCCGCTGCCGTTGCGCCCCGTGAGGGCTATGAGTTCGCCGGGGGCGAGTGTGGCTTCAGCCTGCGCTAAAACCACACGACATCGACCACCTGTGCGGTAGCCGATGTCGAGTTTATGTAGTTCTAACAGAGCCATAGCGGGTGCACGTGATTAGCGCTGCAAGGGGTTGAGGTAGAGGTCGTCGCGCTCGGCGGCGGCAGCCCACCATTCGCGGGGCAGCACTTCCCAATCGCCGCGTGAGGCGGGGGCTATGGTGCCGAGCAGTTCGATGTATTCAGCCACGTATTGGCGCACGTCTTTGGTGGTAGCTGCCACGGTGTGTGCGGCAAGGTTTTCTTCATCCCAACCCAAACCGTGGGGAATGAAGCCTCCGCCACCGCAGGCCTGGTAGGAGTTGATGGCTACGGTGTAGGTGCTGTCTGCCGAGAAGGGTGAACCGTCGCTCATGGAGCTGATGACTACGCGTTCGCCCACGGGCTTGCGCACATCGACGGTGTAGCGGATGCCGGCAGCCGAGGTGTAGTTGAACGAGGGGGTGTAGAGCTGTGCGCGACGCACGCCTTCGGCATCGACCTCTTCGTCTTTGAAGCGGAGCAGGTGATCGGCGGCAGAGGTCATCACGTTGAACTGCTGTGCGTAGCCATACTCGAGGTAGCGGCGCACTTCGTCGCCGGTCATCTTGAGCGTGAACAGTTTGTTTTCATAGCGATAGAGCGTGAACAGCTGGCGCATGGTGAGTGTGCCTGCATCCACGCGGGCATTGCCCGAAAGGACGCTGGCAAAGGAGATGTCGGCACCCGTGCCCCAGAGCTGCACCTCGTGGATGAGGTCCATGAACTTTGAGGGTCCGAACATGCCGTCGCGCGACAGGATGGGCTCGGTGAGCGTGCCCAAGGGACGGTCTACGTAGTGGTTCACCGCCTCAATCATGGGGGCGAACTTAGCCGCAAAGGCGGTGTCTACTGCCACCGTATCCATGGCGATGAGCGAAGTGGTGATCTGCTTGGTGTAGCCGTTAGCCGTGCGCTTGAAGTGGATGTCGGCGCGACCCACTTTGGTGGCTTGTGTCTGAGCGTCGATGTAACGCACGGTGTCGCCCGCCACGTTCACCACCTCGCCCATGCGGGGCATGTGGTCGTGACCCAACAAGACGAGGTCGAAGCCGGGCACGCGGATGGCGGTGGGCAGACCGCCGTTTTCGTTCTTATAAGTGTTCACGTCGGCACCGTCGATGGTGTAGTCGCCGCCGGAGTGGAAGAGTCCGATGAGCATGTCGGGCTGCTCTTTTTGACGGATGATGGGCACCCACTTTTCGGCGCATTCCACCATGTCTTCAAACTCGAGGTTGGGCCAAAGGTTCTTGGGTAACCACGCGCCGATGTTGGGGGTAATCATGCCCAAGATGGCTATTTTCAAGCCCTGACGTTTGATGACGGTGTAGGGCTGAAACATGGGCGAGCGGTCTGCCGTGCGCGTGTCGATGGCATTGGCGCAGAGCCACGGCATGTTGAACTGGGCGGGCAGACGGTCGTGGTAGACGGCTTCGCCGGTCTCGATGTCGTGGTTGCCCATGCCCACTGCGTCGTAGCCTAAGTAGTTGGCTACGAGGGGCACCACGTGGGGGCTGACGGTGTCTACGTAGTTGTAGTAGTACATTGAGGGCTGACCCTGAAGGAAGTCGCCCGTGTCGAACAGCATCACACCGTCGGGGTGCTGCTGTCGCATGCGGGTCACATAGGTGGAGACGTTCGCCAGACTGGTCTTGGCGGGCGCGTCGCGGTTAAAGTCGAAGGGGAGGCATGCACCATGCACGTCGGTGGTGTAGAGCAGCACGAGGTCTGCCTCGTCAGGTTTTCCGTCGCCACATCCGGCAGCGGCTAAGGTTAGGCAGAGTGCTCCGGTTAAAAGAGCCGCCTTTTGAAGTTTCTTATTCATTGGTGTAAAATAAATTCTACAAAAAAAAATAGAGCGTTTAATAAGTGGAGGTCTGAAACAGCAGCGTTTGTGTGATTAGGTGTTCCGGGCTGTAGACCTCGTCTCGTCGTAGTGATTTAATTGTGCTGAAGGGGGTTAGGTGGAATGCCGCCCATGATGGATGGAGTTTTGTCGGCATCTTGTCGGGCCCTGCCCCCCTGACATAGGGAGGGTGCCAAGGGGCGAGGCTCGGAGCCTGCCCCCCTTGACACGTTTTATGGTTTTATTTCTTGATCTTCTCGATTTCTGCCATCACAGCTTCGGCGGTAGCCTCGGCTTCAGCCTCGGTGGCGGCTTCGGCATAGACGCGGATGATGGGTTCGGTGTTAGACTTGCGCAGGTGCACCCAGCGGTCGGCGAAGTCAATCTTCACACCGTCGATGTCGGTAATCTCTTCGTTGGCGTAGATGCCCTTCACGCGCTGCAAGAGTGCATCCACGTCGATGTCGGCAGTGAGGTCGATGCGCTTCTTGACGATGCAATAGGGCGGGTAGGTGGCGCGCAACTGACTGACGGTGAGGGCGGGGTTCTGCCGGCGCAGGTTAGCCAGGTGGGTCAGGAAGAGGGCAATGCCCACCAATGCGTCGCGACCGTAGTGCAGCTCGGGGTAGATGACACCGCCGTTGCCTTCGCCGCCAATCACGGCTCCGGTCTGCTTCATCTTAGCCACCACGTTGACCTCGCCTACGGCAGCGGCTGCGTAGCTGCCGCCATGGGCACGCGTCACGTCGCGCAGGGCGCGGCTCGACGAGAGGTTGGAGCAGGTGTTGCCCGGGGTGTGGCTCAACACATAGTCGGCGCAAGCCACGAGGGTGTATTCTTCGCCAAACATGGTGCCGTCTTCGTTGATGATTGCCAAGCGGTCTACATCAGGGTCTACGACGAAGCCTACGTCGGTGCGCGTGTCGCGCATGGTGTCGGCAATCTGCGTCAGGTTTTGGGGTATCGGCTCGGGGTTGTGTGCGAAGTGGCCCGAGGGCACGCAGTTGAGTTCAACAACGTCGTTCACGCCCAAGGCGCGCAACAAGCGGGGGATGACGATGCCGCCCACCGAGTTGACGCAATCGACCGTGACGCGGAAGTTGGCGGCAGCAATGGCTTTGGCATCGACCAAGGGAAGCGCCAAGACAGCGTTGATGTGGCGGTCGGTGTAGTCGATGGTGTGTATCTGACCCAAGTGGTCGGTGTCGATGAAGTCGAAGTCTTCGGCTTCAGCCACGCGGAGCACCTCGTCGCCGAGTTCTTTGTCGAAGAACTCGCCTTTGTTGTTGAGGAGCTTCAGGGCGTTCCACTGCTTGGGGTTGTGGCTGGCGGTGAGGATGATGCCACCGTCGGCCTGCTCACCGGTCACGGCGAGTTCGGTGGTGGGGGTGGTTGCCATGCCGATGTCGATGACATCGAAGCCCATGCCGATCAGCGTGCCGCTGACGCAGTGCAGCAACATTTCGCCCGAGATGCGCGCATCGCGCCCTACGACAATTTTGTGACTGCCCCCGCCGGTGTGACGACGCACCACCGTGGCATAGGCTGCGGTGAAGCGAACGATGTCGAGCGGGTTGAGACCTTCGCCGGCGCGTCCGCCAATGGTGCCGCGGATGCCGGAAATGGATTTAATAAGAGACATATTCTGTTGTAAGTTTT
>CAZBWT010000137.1:0-5519 GCA_964495625.1 uncultured Prevotellaceae bacterium
GCCACCGTAGCCGAACGAGGGGTTGTTGTAGTGGGTGCCGATACGCGGGTCGAGGCTGACTCCGTCTATAATGGATTTCGTATCCAAACCTTTCATCTCGGCGTAGGTATCCAACTCGTTGAAGAAGCTGACGCGCAAGGCTAAATAGGTGTTGGCAAAGAGCTTGACGGCTTCGGCTTCGGTGAGTCCCATGTATAGGGTGTCGATGTCGGGCTTCAAGGCTCCTTCTTGCAACAACCCGGCAAAGGTGTGGGCAGCTTGTTGCAGCTCGGCGGCATGGTCGGTCAGCGCCTCGGTGGGGCAGCCCACTATGATGCGGCTGGGGTAAAGGTTGTCGTAGAGGGCTTTGCTCTCACGCAGGAACTCGGGCGAGAAGAGCAGACGCAGGTCTCGTCCGTAGCGCCGGTAGAGGCTCCGGCAATAGCCCACGGGTATGGTGCTCTTGATGACCATCACCGCACGCGGGTTGACAGAGCGCACCAGGTCGATGACTTCCTCAACGTGACTCGTGTCGAAGTAGTTCTTGACGGAGTCGTAGTTGGTGGGGGCGGCTATGACCACGATGTCTGCCGTGCGGTAGGCGGCAGCCCCGTCGAGGGTCGCCTCGAGGTGAAGCGGCTTCTCGCTTAGGTATTTCTCGATGTATTCGTCTTGGATGGGCGAGATGCGCTGATTCAGTTTCTCGACTTTCTCTGCCACTACGTCTACCGCTTTCACTTCGTGGTGCTGCGACAAGAGGGTAGCAATGGACAGACCTACGTAGCCTGTGCCGGCAACTGCTATATTCATGTTTCTATGTTGTTATGATAATGTTCGTTATGTTGTGACGGCTGCAAGCTGTCGTTATGTTATGTTTGCTTTAGACAGTCATATTTTATGCCGACTGCAATGGGGGCGTTACTTATCGTCTTCGAGACGGCTGCCACACTTGCGGCAGTATTTGGCATTCATGTCGTGCCCGCCGCAGCCACAGTTGGGGCATGACTTTTTGTTTTGGTGGCTTTGCATCATCGAGGCGGAAACGATGCCGGTGGGTACGGCTATGATGGTGTAGCCCAACAGCATGACGACGGCAGAGAGGAACCGCCCTAAGGAGGTGACGGGGGTGATGTCGCCATAGCCGACGGTGGTCATCGTGACGATAGCCCAATAGATGCCCGTGGGGATGTCAGTGAACTGCGAACCCGGCTCGCCGCTTTCGACCATGAACATGACGGTGCCGATGCAGATGACCATGATGACCACAAAGAGGAAGAAGACGAAGATCTTGTTGAAGCTCTGTCGCAGTGCTTCGAGCAAAGCATGCCCCTCGGCAATGAAGTCGAAGAGCTTGAAGATGCGAAACACACGGATGAGTCGGAACGACCGCAGGATGAGCAGGAAGCGGGCGCTGCTGAAGAGGAAGCCTAAGTACATGGGCAGGATGGACACCAGGTCGATGATGCCGAAGAAGCTCAAGGCATAGGCTTTGGGAGCAGGCGAACAGTAGAGGCGCGTGAGGTATTCGAGCGTGAAGAAGAGGGTGAAGACGTATTCCAACACAACAAGCGTGGTCTCTAACCACGGCACGTGGATGAGACTGTCGAAGATGGTGATGGAGACGCTGACGATGATGCACGCTATGAGCACTACGTCGAACGCCTTGCCCGCCCACGTGTTGCTCTCGAAGATGATGTCATAGAGCTTTTGCTTCAGGGCTTCATCTCGCTTGAAGAGCCACACGCGGGCTTTGAGTTTGCGCAAACACCTCATGGCTTATTTCTTTTCGGCTTCGGTGGTGACGTTGTTGCTGTAGGTGGAGCTATCGTCTTTCTTGACCACTTTTTGCAGCTGCTTGCGCGTCTGCTTCATGGCTTTATCCACGACCTTGACGGGGCGGAGTATGGAGTCCATGCCGGCGGCACGAAGTCCCTCGGCACAGCTGCGGGCATTGAGTTGCGCACCTAACTTAGAGGTGTGGGTGTGGTCGTGGTTGAAGTAGAGCTTGGCTCCCTCCTTGCCCACCTTGTCGAGGTAGTCGGCGGTGGTGTTGTGCACGTCAACAAAGAGGCAACCGGTTTCTTCTGCCACGGCACGATACCACGCGCCATAACTGTCGTTGCGACGTTCTATCTTACCCTTGGGCCATTCGTTGCGCGGTGTGAGGCTGAGCAGCACGGGGATGCCGCCTTTCTCTTTGACATCGCCTATGAACTTCTTGAGGTACCACCCGAAGCTGTAAACGGCTTCGTAGGTGCGGTCGGAAGCTAAGCGGTAGACGTGCATGGTGTCGGCAGCCGAGGCGATGACACCGCGTTCTTTCTGGTTGTCGATGGGACCCATGTCGTTGTGTCCGAATTGGATGAGCACTATGTCGCCCGGCTGCACGGAGTTGTAGACTTGATCCCAACGCCCCTCTTTGAGGTAGGTGCGCGTGCTGCGACCGGCCTTGGCACAGTTGACGGGGGTGCAGCGTGTGGTGTCGAAGACGAGTGCCATCTGGCTGCCCCAGCCCCACATGCCATTGTCATCGTTGTCGTTGTTCTTGCCCGTGGAGTCGCCGGTGAGGAAGACTACGGGTTTGCCGTTGCGACGGGCTACGTTAACGCCCTGCGGAGTGAGGTCTTTAAGGTAGTTTTTCAGCTCCAAGCCGGGGCAGTTTTGGATGGCTAAGGCTGCCGAATAGGCATTGTTGCGCGCGCCGAAGGCACTGGTGTGTATCTTGTCGAGGGGCGTGAACATGTAGTTGGTCTTCCAATGACCGAAGCGTTCCAGGCGGCGGGCTGACTCCCCTTCGAGGTCAATCCAGGGGCAACCCATCTCGGCGGCTACGGCTTTGCCCCAGGGGGTGAAGGTGTTCCACTTGCGGGTGATGGTGGAGTCGTTATCCCACGAGTTGCGGGGTGTGAGCGAGGCGAGCACCGGGTAGGCACCCTTGCTGCGCACGTCGCGAATGAATTTGCGCATGTATTCCCCGTAGCTGTAGACGGTGTCTGCCACACCGGTTTCTTGTATGGTGACGTAGAGCACCGTGTCGGGGTCGATGCCGGGGATGCTGGCGCGGGCGCGTCCGGAGTCATAGGGTCCGTTGTCGTTGTGACCTAACTCGATGATGACCCAGTCGCCTGCCTGCACGCCTTTCAGCACGTCGCTCCACAAGCGGTTGTAGAAGGTGCGGCTCGAGGTGCCGCCCAAGGCGTGGTTCTCGACAGTGATGCGGTCTTCATCGAACCACTCGTGGGCGAAGTATCCCCACCCCCACTGACCGTTATTGCCGTTGCCGAGGGTGCCGGTGCGCATGGTGGAGTTGCCCACCAAGAAGAGTACGGGGTTGTTGCCCTTGCGACTCGAACCCGGCACGGGACGCGCCGACATGGCTACGTTGAGACTGTCTAACGTTAAGTCTTTAACTTGATTGACATCTTCGACACCCATCAGCGGGCGACGTTCTGCCTTATCTTGAGCTTGTGCGGGCAAAAATTCCGCCAGGGTCAGAAGACCGGCAAGCCCCATCAGTTTCATTACCTGATTCATGGTAAGTTGTTTTTGTGTTTATTGAGTTTATTATGTCAGATTGTTGCGTCTATTATGTGCGTTAAACTGCCGCAAAAATACAGAATCACGGCGAAACGACCAAATTTAACGCTCTTAGATGTTGGCTTATAGCGTTTTGTTTTGTCTAATAGATTTTTTGTTATACCTTTGCTACGTCTTTAAGACAACTTTTAGATAAACTTTACGAAGAAAGTTCAAACATTATGATAGAGCAACAAGTTGTTTTTACCAACGATATTTGCAATGCACTGAGTGAGTTCACGCGCAAGATCACTCACGACCGTCTGTTCATCCTTTTTGATACCACAACGCTCCGCAACTGTATGCCTGTCATTGCTCCGTTTATGGATCGCTATGAGCAGGAACACGGCGGCATTAAAATACAACCCATCATCATCGAACCCACCGACACGGCTAAGAACCTCACCTCACTGACTGAGGTGTGGGAGGCTTTGTCTGCCAACGGCGCTACGCGTCACTCGCTGCTCATCAACGTGGGCGGCGGCATGGTGACCGACCTTGGCGGCTTTGCAGCTGCCACCTTTAAGCGCGGCATCAAGTTCATCAACGTGGCTACCACCCTGCTCGGTGCGGTAGACGCTGCCGTGGGTGGCAAGACTGGCATCAACTTTGCCGGACTGAAGAACGAGATCGGGGCTTTTGCCCCCGCCACAGCAGTGCTGATCAGCACGAAGTTTTTCGAGACGCTTGACCGCGAGAACCTGCTTTCGGGCTATGCCGAGATGCTGAAACACGGACTGCTGAGCCAGCCGGAGCACCTCAACGCGCTGCTCGACTTCGACATTACGGCTCCGGGCAATGCCACATCAGACACGCTGTTGGATCTCTTAGAGACTTCGGTGAACGTGAAGCGTAAGGTGGTGCGCCAAGACCCCTACGAACAAGGTCTGCGCAAGGCACTGAACTTAGGTCACACCTTCGGGCATGCTTTCGAGAGCTTCTGCCTGAAGTCCGGACACCCCGTGCTGCACGGCTATGCAGTGGCTTGGGGTGTGGTGTGCGAGCTGATTATGAGCCAACAGCTCTGCGGCTTCCCCACCAACACATTGTATAACATAGCGCGCTATGTGCGCGACAACTACGGACCGCTCAACATCACGTGTGATGATTATGATGCGCTCTATGAGTTCATGACTCACGACAAAAAGAACGAAGCCGGCGACATTAACTTCTCGCTGATGAACAATATTGGCAATGTGGCGCTGAACCACACCGCCAACAAAGAGCAGATAGGCGTAGCCCTTGACCTCTACCGCGACCTGATGGGGATTTAACAACTCCCCATCGGGTCGCTGCCGTCTTAGCGGCAGCATACACACATTGAATTGATTGAGAAATTTAGTAGCGGGCTCGTCAAAACGCCCGCAACATTTACGACAAGGATATACCAAATCTCACAAATATACCCCACGTATTACTACCAGAAAAGAACTACCGGTTCAAAAGAAAGCCATCGGATAAGCACCTTTAGCGATTATTATGCACCCATAGCGATTTACTCTTAGAGATACGGAAATGTGTAGTTAGTGACTTAATTGCTTATTGTATGAAAAAGAAACACCTACCCTTGTGCCTTATGGCAGCATCGGCACTGACGCTTAATGCCGGTCCTGCCCTGCGCACGCTCGTGACCCTAACCCAACCGGACGGAACCCCCATCGAAGCCACCTTCCGCGGCGATGAATTTGGTTCCTTTTATGTAGATCAATTCGGGCAACAGCTGCGCCGCGACTCGGTGGGCTACTGGGTGCCCATGACAGCCCGCGAAGTGTCGGAAGCCGAAGAGCATCGCCTCTCGCTGCGCCGACAGCATGCCCTCGACATGCAGCAGCCGGTGACCGAAGCCTACGCAACCCGCGCCTTAGGCTCAGCCTCGAAGCTCACCTTGGGCGAGCACCACTTGCTGACCATCTTGGTGCAGTTCACCGACCTTGAGTTCACCACGGGCACCAACGAGCGTTTTG
>CAZBWT010000138.1:0-5371 GCA_964495625.1 uncultured Prevotellaceae bacterium
ATCCGCGACACTCGTGGTATCATCGACGCTATCCTCGACGGCAGCATCAAGACGGCTCCGACGAAGAACATCCCGATCTTCAACTTCCAGGTGCCCACTGCATTGCCGGGTGTTGATCCGAAGATCCTCGATCCTCGCGACACTTACGCCAACGCAAGCGAATGGGAAGTTAAGGCACAGGATCTCGCCGGTCGCTTCATCAAGAACTTCGGCAAGTACACTACCAACGAAGCCGGCAAGGCTCTCGTTGCCGCAGGTCCGCAGCTCTAAGCTTAGGCTTTCAAGCGAATATTTTAGGTCACCCGACTCACGTTGGGTGACCTTTTTTCATCTTTATTGACAAAATAAGGGCTGAGTTAGAGACTCGTATGCACAAAAAGCGTATCTTTGCCCCAAACTGAAAGTAAAGTATAATAGCGCCACATCCCGGGTCCATGCGTAAACTTACGGAAGGGATGACAAACTGCAATAAACTCTAAATAAACTCATAACAACCAAATTATGAAAAAATCAAGATTTCAGCTATTACTGACGATGCTTTGCATATGGGTGGGTGTCAGCTTCACCTCATGTTCGAGCGACGACGACGATTACGATGGTTCGCTCATCGACATCAGCAAGATCTACGGCTATTGGAAGGATCAAGACAACACCGATAACTGGCTCTTTAAGACGGACTACACGGGTCTGTATTGGGACTCGAGCGAGTCGACCGAAGAGGAGGCTGCTACCGGCTCCGGCTTGTTTAAGTGGGAGTTCGACCAAAACACCGGCTTGATGCGCACCTATTGGCAGGAGATGAGCAATGCCTATGGCGACCCCGACCCCGATGACCCGTCGCAGATTATGACGCTGACCGACAAGGTGATGGAGTATAAGACCACGACCGGCGAGTATCACACGTTTGAAAAGTACACGAAGTAACGCTCCTTGATGATGAAACATCGCATTCTTAAAATATCATTGATATCGGTGGGCAGCGTGTTGGTGTTGGTGCTCGGTGCCATTGCCGTGGCGGTGTGGTATGTCTTCACCCCCGAAAAGCTGACCCCGATAGCCCGCGAGCAGGCTAAGAAGTATTTGACTTGCCAAACGGAGATCGGGCAGGTGGATTTGACGTTCTTCAGCACCTTCCCCGAGTTCGGCTTGCGCCTCACCGATGTGACGCTGGTCACACCCGAGACGACCGACACGATTGCCGCCATTGAGCAGTGTGTGGCTATTGTGGACCCCATAGCTTATTTAAAGGAAAATGCCGTAGTGGTGAAGCAGTTTAAGCTGGACGGCACGCAGGCTAATGTGCACTTCCGCGCCGACGGAACGAGCAACTTAGATATTGTGGCGGCAAGCGAGGAGACGACCGAAGAGGATACGACCGCAACGTCGTTCTCGCTGGATCGCGTGTCGCTTTCCGACATCTCGATCGACCGACTGAAGCTGCACTTCTGCGATGAGCAGAGTGGACTCGACTGCCATCTGAACGATGCCTCGATGGGACTGTCGTTTGAGGGTACGTTGGGCGACAATATGAACCCGGTGCGGTTGTCGTCGGAGGGCATCACCCTGAAGATGCGCGAGGCTGCGTATGCCGACAGCGCGTATGTGGTGGCGATGCACGACCTCTCGGCGCATCTGAAGCCCGTGAGCCTGGACCATCAGAACCTGAGCCTCGGTCTGGAAGTGAGTCTGGATAGCCTCAGCTTCACGATGCCGAGCGACACTCCGCTCTACGCTTCGCTGCAAGAGGTGCAGCTGAGCATTCCCACGCTGACACACGACACCGCCTGGAATGTGGCGGCTCAGCTCAGCTTGGGCGATGTGTTGGTGCGCATGGGCAATGACAGTTATGTGGATCACCAACCCGTGAACCTCGACGTGAAGGCTTTTGCCAACGAGGCGCTGACGCTCATCAAGGTGCAACCTTCGACGCTGTGTTATGCGGGTCACGAACTGAGCTTCGATGCCAATGTGGCGATGCCCGATAGCACCACGACGCACGTGGGCGCTAACTTCGCGCTGCAGCAGACGGGGTTGACCGAGCTGTGGGCATTGGTGCCGGAGTTCGTGACAAAGCAGTTAGAGCCTATGAAGTTTGCCGGCACGTTGGACTTGGATGCGTCAGCTGCGGTCACTCTGCGTGGCGAGGAGCTTGCCATCGACTCGTTTGACGTGTTGGGGCATGTGGAAGGTGTGCAGGTGGAGATGGGCAAGAACCTGAAGGTGACGGCCTCGAAGAATGAGATACGTAGTGCCTACCCTGTGAGCGGGCATGAGGGCAGCATCTTGACCGACATCACGGCTTCTGACATACGTTGCACCATCACCGACAGCTCGAAGATTGATGCCGACCTCTGCGCTCTGACCTTCACCGGTTATATCTCAGACAAGGTGTTGAGCGGCGACAGCGATATCCCCGCCGTTGACGCAGCCTGGACGCTGACAAAGTTGGCGGCTGCGGTGGATGATTTGCAGGCGAACGCCAAGACGCTATCCGGCTCGGTGAACATCCCCGGCGGAAAATCGACCAACGCAATTCCCTCTATGACAACATTGGTTAATGCCGCCGAGTTAGAGGTGAAGATGGACACCGTGCAGCTGTTAGCTGACGGTATTCATGCCACGGTGGGTGTGACTTCGCACGCGGGTCGCCCGTCGCGCTTTAAGGTGCAATATCAGGGCAATGAGTTGCAGGCGAGCTTAGGCAATGCCTTGAAGTTCACCACTCAGTCGTTGGGCTTGAAGGTGGAAGCTACGGACGAGATCTTAGCCTCCGCTCCCACCGACGATGAACTGAACGACTTTAATGCCTTGGGCAAACTGTTGCTGCGCTATGACCCTGCTCTCGACGTGAACCTGAAGGGGGCTGTGCTGACTTCGAGCGATATTGCGCTGCCTATCGAGATACCCTCGGTGGACTTCAGTTTGAACCTCGGCAAGTGCCTCATCAACAAGAGCAGCGTGAAGATTGGCAACTCCGACTTTGCCCTGCAGGGTCAGGTGAGCAATCTGCGTGAGTATCTGTTGGATAAAGATCTCTTGACCGGCAAGCTGAGCTTCACGTCAGATTACACGGATGTGTATCAGCTGATGGATTTGGTGGACGGCTTGGGTGCTACCGACTCCACAGCTGTGGCGGATGCCGCCACCGACACTACTGCCGCCGGCAACGAGAGCGGCGAGGGGGATCCCTTCATCGTGCCTAAGGGCATCGACTTCACGCTGAACACGCGCATTGCACATGCCATGGTGGGTGAGAATGACTTCACCGACTTAGGCGGCGACGTGACGGTGCGCGACGGTGTGTTGGTGCTCGAAGAGATGGGCTTTTCGAGCAAGGCGGCTCGCATGCAGCTGACGGCTATGTATAAGTCTGAGATGCGTAACCACTTGTTCGTAGGTGCTAACTTCCACTTGCTCGACATTGAGATTGCCGACTTGCTGAAGCTGATTCCTGACATCGACACTATAGTGCCTATGTTGAAGTCGTTCGACGGTAAAGCGGAGTTCCACTTGTCTGCCGAAACAAACCTCACAGCCAATTACGAGCCGAAGCTATCGACGCTGAAGGCTACGGCAGCCATCGAGGGTAAGGACTTGGTGGTGATGGATAACGAGACGTTCTCGACGCTTGCCAAGTATCTGATGTTTAACAAGAAGACTGAGAATAAGGTGGACTCTATCTCGGTGGAGATGGCTGTGGCTCGACGCAAGGCTACCATCTACCCCTTCCTCATCTCAATGGATAAGTATCAGGCTGTGATTGCCGGCACACACAACATCACGGGCAATATGGGCTTCAATTATAATGTGAGCATCACCGATTGGCCTCTGCCCGCCATTCACCCCGGCGTGGATGTGACCGGCGACCTCGACAACTTGAGCTTTAAGCTGCTCGCCAAGGGTAAGTATGCCAACCTCTATAAGCCCGAGAAGCGCAACGCTACGCAAGCGCAGACACTCGAGCTGAAGCAACTTATCAACCAAACGCTGAAGCGCACGGTGAAGGAGCAAGAGAGCGTCACCCCGGTCTACAACACAGAGAGCCCGATGTGATGAATATCACTATTCCCGATTGCATTATTTAATTTCTAATACAATAAAACCCAAACAAACGTATGGAAAGAGATCAAATCATCTTCGACCTAATCAATGAGGAGCGTCAGCGTCAAATGAAAGGCATTGAGCTGATAGCGTCAGAGAATTTTGTGAGTGACGAAGTCATGGAGGCTATGGGCAGCGTCTTGACCAACAAGTATGCTGAGGGCTATCCGGGCAAACGCTATTATGGCGGCTGTGAAGTGGTAGATAAGGTGGAGTCGTTGGCTATTGAACGACTGAAGCAGATTTATGGTGCCTGCTGGGCTAACGTTCAGCCTCACAGCGGCGCACAGGCCAACCAGGCTGTGTTAGCTGCCGTGCTCGAACCCGGCGATACGTTTATGGGGCTCAACCTCGCCCACGGCGGTCACCTCTCTCACGGTTCGGCTGTCAACTCGTCCGGCTTGCTCTATCACCCGGTGGCTTATAACCTCAACGAGGCTACGGGGCGCGTGGATTATGACGAGATGGAACGCCTCGCCCACGAGTGCCACCCGAAGCTTATCATCGGCGGCGGTTCGGCTTACTCGCGCGAGTGGGACTATGCCCGCATGCGCGCCATTGCCGACAGCGTGGGTGCTCTGCTCATGATTGATATGGCTCACCCCGCCGGTCTCATCGCTGCCGGGTTGCTCGAGAACCCGGTGAAGTATGCCGACATCGTGACGACCACGACGCACAAGACGTTGCGCGGTCCGCGTGGCGGTGCCATCATGTTGGGCAAGGATTTCCCTAATCCCAAGGGCATCAAGACTCCTAAGGGCGAGGTGAAGATGATGTCGGCTTGCCTGGATTCGTCGGTCTTCCCCGGCACTCAGGGCGGTCCGTTGGAGCACGTCATCGCGGCCAAGGCAGTGGCTTTCGGCGAGGCACTGAAGCCTGAGTTTAAGGCTTACCAGCTGCAGGTGAAGAAGAATGCTGCCGTGCTCGCCGACGAGTTAGTGCGCCGTGGCTTCAACATCGTGTCGGGCGGCACAGACAACCACTCGATGCTTGTCGATCTCCGTTCTAAATATCCCGACCTGACGGGTAAGGTGGCTGAGAAGGCGCTTGTGGCTGCCGACATCACCTGCAATAAGAATATGGTGCCGTTCGACACTCGTTCCGCTTTCCAGACCTCAGGCATCCGCCTCGGCACCCCCGCCATCACGACGCGCGGCGCTAAGGAAGACCTCATGGTGAAGATTGCCGAGCTTATCGAGACGGTGTTGAATGCTCCCGAAGATGAGGCAGTCATCGCCCGAGTGCGCAGCGAGGTGAATGGTATCATGGC
>CAZBWT010000139.1:0-5367 GCA_964495625.1 uncultured Prevotellaceae bacterium
AACCGGTCAACCTGCTCATCCTCGACGAGCCGACCAACCACCTCGACCTCAAGACCAAAGACATCTTGAAACAAGCCTTGCGCGACTTCGACGGCACGCTCATCGTGGTCAGTCACGACCGCGACTTCCTCGACGGACTCGTGTCGAAAGTCTACGAATTTGGTGGCGGACGTGTGCGCGAGCACCTTTGCGGCATCTACGAATTCCTCGAAAAGAAGAAGATGGAGAACCTGCAAGAGCTTGAGCGCAGCAAGAAATAACCCGCGCAAGGCATAACCGCGCGCGGGTTATGCCTCAAGCACACTCACCCCACGCTATAAAAACAAAACCCCAATACACAACACCATTAAATACAATTACGACAATGAAAAACTTCTGCTACAGCCTCCTCCTCTTTGCCATGGGCAGTTGCGCCTTAGGCAGCAGCCTTCAGGCTCAGACCGCCGACTATTCACGCCGCATGGTCGAAACGCACGGCAAAGCTTGGTCTGCCGACCGGCAGTGGGACTACGTGAGCGGACTCGTCACCAAGTCCATCCTCAAGACCACCACACAATACCCCGACGAGGCATGGAGCCTCACCGCCTACGACTGGTGTAAGACCTTTGCCGACAATGCCATCAACAGCGACGGTTCCTTCAAGAACTTCAAGAAAGGCAACATCGACAACATCGCCTCGGGCAAGGTCTTCTTCGAACTCTACGACCGCGAATTAGCTCGCGGCACCCAAGAAGGGGCTGACGCTGCCGCACGCTATAAGACGGCTGCCGACTTCCTCTACAACTACCTGCGCAACGACTACTCACGCATACAGCTCGCCGAGGGGCGCGGCTGCTTCTTCCACAAAGACATCTACCCCAACCAGATGTGGCTCGATGGTCTCTACATGGGTGCAGCCTTCTATGCCGAGTGGCAAGCCAAGTTCGCGCCCGACGACGATGAAGCCTGGAGCGACATTGCCAACCAGTTCATCACCGTACATCGTCACACCTACGATGCCGACAAAAAGCTCAACTACCACGGCTGGAGTGCCGACCCCACCGACAAGAACTCCTTCTGGGCAAAACAAGATGAGCCCCACTTAGGATGTTCGTCCGACTTCTGGGGGCGCGGCATGGGCTGGTTCTTTGCCTCGCTCGTTGACGTGCTCGACTTCATGCCCGCCGACCACCCCGACTACGCCACCCTCACGCAAATCTTGCAGCAGGTGGCTGAGGGCTTGAAGGCTCGCCAAGACAGTCAGAGCGGAGTGTGGTATCAGCTGCTGCAATACGACGACACCTTTGTGGGCGAATGTGGCAAGAAAAACTACCTCGAAGCCTCAGCCTCGTCGATGTTCACCTACGCCTACCTCAAAGCCTTGCGTCTCGGTTTGCTCGACGACAGCTACCGCCCCATGGCAGAGAAAGCCTACCAGGGTCTCATTACCACCTTCGTCACCGAGAATGCAGACAAGAGTCTCAACCTCAACCACAGCTGCCGCTCGGCAGGACTCGGTCCCGCCTCGTCGCCCAATCGTGACGGCAGTGCCAGCTACTACCTCTGTGGCGGCGATGTCACCGAGGTCAGCAACGAAGGCAAATCCATTGGTCCCTTCATCATGGCGAGCTTAGAGCATGAGCTTGCCGTGGCGGATGCCGCAGCCCAAAGCAAACTCACTGCCGACGCGCAGCTCACCATAGCCCGCACGGCAGACCACATCACACTCACCTCTGCCGCCACCGACTCGATTGATGCGCACCTCACCTTCCTCACCGGGGGTGAAGCCATCGCCTCGCAGCGCAACGTCGGCACGGTGACGTTCCCCACCGATAGCCTCGCAGCCGGAGTCTACATGCTCTATGGCACCGTAGACGGTCGCAAATATGCCCGCAAGGTATTCGTAGTCAAATAACACACACCCTCAACCACACTGCTACGACCATGAAGTCTATACTTCTCGCTGTGTGCCTCACACTCCTCACCACCCTGAGCACACCGCTCGCCTTGGCGCAAGAGTCAGCACGAGACAGCATCCTAAACCTCATCACCGGAGCACAAATGCCTACTCGCACGGCGAGCATCACGGCATTTGGTGCCCGCGGTGACGGGCGCACCGACTGCAAGCCCGCCTTCGACAAAGCCATGAAGCGCGCCGCCAAGCTCGGCGGTCTGCACATCACGGTGCCTGCCGGCGAATACCTCCTTAACGGTCCCATCCACATGGTGAGCAATGTCTGCATCGACTTAGCCGAGGGTGCCACCCTGAAGTTCTCAGCCGAACCCTCGCACTACCTGCCCTTGGTGAAGACCAGTTGGGAGGGCACCTTCCTGCAAAACTATTCCCCCTTCATCTATGCCTACGAGGCAGAGAATGTCTCCATCATCGGCAGCGGCACCATCGACGGCAATGCCGCTGACAGCTTTGCCCGGTGGCGCGAGCTGCAACGTCCCGGTCGCGACCGCAGCCGCGACATGAACCACGCTCAAACCCCGGTGGCAGACCGCAACTTCGGCGAGGGCTACTACCTTCGTCCGCAGCTCATACAGTTCTTCAGGTGCCGTGGTGTGACGGTGTCGGGGGTCTTCATCACGCGCTCGCCCTTCTGGTGCGTACACCTCTTAGACTCTGAGAACATCATCTGTCGGGGCTTGCGCTACGACTCAAAATTTGAAAACAACGACGGCATCGACCCCGAATATGCGCGTAACGTCCTCATCGAAGACATCGACTTCAACAACGGCGACGACAACGTAGCCATCAAGTGCGGACGCGACGACGACGGTCGCGCCACGGCACGTCCCACCAGTGGCATCATCATCCGCAACTGCCGCTTCAAGGGCTTGCACGGTGTGGTGCTTGGCAGCGAGATGTCAGCCGGCATTGAGCACGTCTATATCGAAAACTGCACCTACGGCGGCTATTGCAAACGCGGCATCTACATGAAGACCAACCCCGACCGCGGCGGCTTCATTCGCAACATCTACGTCAACAACTGCCACTTCGACGAGGTGGAAGACCTCTTCTACATCACCTCTAAATATGCCGGCGAGGGACAAGACAACCACTTCTACACCGACATACACGACATCTACGTCACCGACCTCACCTGTCGCAAGGCGCGCCACAATGCCGTGGTGTTGCAAGGCACGCCGCAGCAACCCATTCGCCGCGTGCAGCTCACGCGTGTCAATGCCGACGAGGCAGGGGTGGGGCTGAGCATGAGCGCCACTGCGGAGGTGCTGTTCACCGACTGCAACTTGGGCGGCTACGTTGACGTGCCCACTGTCATCACAGACAAAGACGGCATCTTTCAGCAAGACAAGCAATGAGGCACGAACACCCACCCATACAACACAACGACAAATAACACAACAATACTAACAATACACAATTACGAATTATCTCATGAAAAAAACTTTACTCTTAGCCGGCGGCATGATGGCGACAGCCTTCGTCGGCATGGCTCAGACCAAGAATGCCGGTCCATGGGTCTTAGACCCTGAGAATCTGGATCGTGGTGTGATTGTGGTGCCTGCCAAGGTGACCAACGGTGCCGGCGACGGCACCAGCAAGGGTCGCCTGGTCAACTGGCGCTGCCTCGCCACCGACGGCGACTCGGTGACCTTCACCATCATCAAGAACGGCGAGGTGATCACCACGTCGCAAGACAGCCGTATGACCTCTTATCACGACCCGACAGGTCTCTCGACCGACACCTATCGCGTGACGGTGCGCCGAGGCGGCAAGGTCACGGAGCGCCCAACGACGCATTATCTGAAAAATGGCTATCTCGAACTCAAGTTAGATCGCCCCGCAGGGGGCACGACCGCGACCGGAGCCTACACCTATCGCCCCAACGACTGTAGCGTGGGCGACGTGGACGGCGATGGCGAATATGAAATCATCTTGAAGTGGGATCCCACCAACTCTACCGACAACGGTCAGAGCGACAAGTCGCTGCAATTCTGCACCGGCAACGTGTTGTTAGACTGCTATAAACTCGACGGCACCAAACTGTGGCGCATCGACTTAGGTTGCAACATCCGCGCCGGAGCCCACTACACCCAGTTTATTGTTTATGACTTAGATGGCGACGGCAAGGCCGAGTTAGCTTGCAAGACGGCACCCGGCACTATCGACGGCTTGGGCAACTATGTGCTGATGGGCGACGATGATCCGACCAAAGACTACCGCGCCACGGTGAACGGCTGCGCCGGCATCATCAAGACCGGACCCGAATATTTGACTGTTTTTGATGGTCAGACCGGTGCCAATCGTTGTACGGTCTCTTACGTCCCGCTGCGCACCGTGCAGGCTGATGGCAAAGGCGACGGCAAGTGGGGCGACACCTATGCCAACCGTTCGGAGCGTTATTTGGCATGTGTGGCTTACCTCGACGGTCAGCACCCGAGCCTCGTGATGTGCCGCGGCTACTACACCGCCACTTACCTTTGCGCTTGGGACTTCGACGGCACCAACCTCACGCAACGTTGGCTGCATGCCTCCGAGAAGTCCGGTCAGGGCGCTTACGGCGAAGGTGCCCATGGGCTTAGTGTGGGTGATGTGGATGGTGACGGTTGCGACGAAATCGTCTACGGTTCCGCTTGCATCGACCACGACGGCACGCTGCTCTACCGCACCGGTTTCGGTCACGGCGATGCCCTCCACTTGGGCGACTTCGACCCGGACCGTGAAGGCTTAGAGGTCTTCATGGTGCACGAAGAGACCGGCTCGACTTATCCCTATGACACTGAGTTCCGCGATGCCAAGACCGGCAAGGTCATCTGGGGCTTAGCCCAGAGTGGTCACGACATAGGTCGCGGTCTGGCTGCCGACATCGACTCTACGCGCCGCGGTGTGGAGTGTTGGCCTATCAAGGATTACACCAACAACAGCACGAACGGCGAGAGTGCAGTCTTCTCTTGTACCGGTGTGAACTTCTCGTCAAATCGTCCGTCGGTCAACTTCGGCATCTACTATAAGAACTACCGTTACCAACAGTGCTTCGACGCTTCGGAGAGCAGCAACACTGCCTACATTCAAGAATGGAATCAGAAGAACAAGAAGATGGCCACGTTGGTAGACTTCGCGAAGAACTACAAAGTCCGTGGCTGTAACTCGACCAAAGGCACACCTTGCCTCCAGGCTGATATTCTCGGCGACTGGCGTGAAGAGGTCGTTCTTTATGATAGCACGACCTTCGACCGCCTCCTGATTTTCTCATCGCCCTACGTGACGACCGACGTTATCCCCACCTTCATGCACGACCACCAATATCGCATGGCTGTGGCATGGCAGAATGTGGCATACAACCAGCCGCCCCACCTCAGCTATTATTTGCCCGACTTCGACTACGACACTTATATTGAGAAGCTCAAAGCCTC
>CAZBWT010000140.1:0-5344 GCA_964495625.1 uncultured Prevotellaceae bacterium
ATATTTCACCTGCACTCACTCGTATGGTTGTGGTAATCTACAACCAAATTAGGATTCCCCAAACAAGGCACATATACAAACAAAAGGGCGGTGACGCGCATTTGCGTCACCGTCCTTTTGTATTCTCTCTTCAGTGCCACCGTAGGGGTTCTTACAGCTCCACTGTGGGTATTCCTTAAGTACTACTGTGGATATCCCTTACAGCTCCACCGTGCGCATCACCGTGCTGAACATCAGCACCTGTTCGCCGAAGTGGGCTGAGAACTCCGCCTCGAGCTGATCGCCGGTCGTCTTCTTCCAAGCCTTCAGGGTCACTGCCGAGGGGGTATCTGCCATAAGGGCATAGGCGAACATATCTTCACCGATATTGGTGAGCAAGCGCACAAAGCGCAGATTCGACATCTCGCCCGATGCCTGCATGCGCGGCAGGTAAACGTCGTTCATAAACTGCAGGAACTTCGGCACGAGGCGTTCGCCGCTGATGTGGAAAGAGGTGTTGTAGATTAGCATCGTGTGGAGTGGTGTAGAGTAGTTGTGGTGTGATGTGTGTAATTAAATGTATTGCAGCCGACGTGGGGGTGCGAGCCCTTTAATACTGTCGCTCGCCGAAGATGTCGGTGCCCACGCGCACCATGGTGGTGCCGGCGGCGATGGCGATGGGGTAATCGTGGCTCATGCCCATCGAGAGGGTAGCGAACTGCGTGGCGGGTATGCCCGCTGCGGGCAACACGTCGTGAGACAGATGTCGGTGCAGCTGCGCCAAGACATCGAACTCACGGCGCACCTGAGCCGCGTCGTCGGTGTTGGTGGCCATGCCCATCAAGCCGCAGAGGCGCAGGTGCTGCCACCGTTCGGCGGGACGCACCGAGGCGAGCAACGTTTGCAACTCGGCGGGGGTGAAACCGCTCTTGGTCTCCTCGGCGGCGACGTGCACTTGCAGCAACACGTCGATCGTGGCGGGCAACCCCGCCGCAAGACGCGCCTCGGCAAAGCGGGCTGCCTGGCGCTCAATCTCGTCCAACAAGCGTTCGCTGTCAACACTCTGAATGCAGCGCACCAAAGGGGCGATATACTTCACCTTATTGGTTTGCAGATGCCCGATGAAGTGCCACTCGATGTCGTGAGGCAGAGCCTCATACTTCAACCTGAGTTCGGGTTCGCGGCTCTCGCCGAAGATGCGCTGACCGGCGGCATACGCCTCCTGCAACGCCTCGACGGGATGAAATTTCGACACTGCCACCAAGGTAACGCCTTGAGGCAGTGTCGAAAGTATGTGGTGTAAGTTTTCAGTGATTGACATGGGGGGAGTGTCTAAACTTATTGAGCGGCGGCAGCGTCGGCAGCCTTCTCGGGGATGCTGTCTGCGTTGATGGGGAACACATCGAGCAAAGTGGTCTCGCTGATGGTGTTGATCTCCCAATCGCTCATCGTGCCTTTCATGCCGTTATAAAGGTTCTTCACGGCAGCCTGGAAGTCCGAAGCCTGCACGAGCATCGTGTTGGCGCTCTTCTTCTCGGTGCCGCTCTTCTCGTCCAACGTGATAAACATAACCTTGCAGCGATACCAGCGGTCGCCGCCTTCAGCGTCGAAGAAGAGTTCGGCGATGCGTTCTTTCTTCACGGCAGTCACCTCAAACTCGCCCACGATGTAGGGGGTCATCTCCTCGATGATGCGCTTCTCGGCTTCGGTGAAGCTCATAGCGTCCACTAAATAAGCCTCGGTGACTTTTTTGTTATTGCCTGTCTCGAGTGTCTTTTCATACTTCAAGCGACACTCATACCAATTTTGCATTGCCATTATTGTATGTCTGTATTTTTGATTGTTGATGATGT
Organism: uncultured Prevotellaceae bacterium; assembly: GCA_964495625.1. Classification (GTDB taxonomy): domain Bacteria; phylum Bacteroidota; class Bacteroidia; order Bacteroidales; family UBA3663; genus Liminaster. The sequence goes on from CAZBWT010000140.1 coordinate 1,833, forward strand.
CATTCTGAACTGTGCGGTGGCAACACGTGCCGCCCCACGACTGTCAGGCTTTGTCAGCCACAGCCTCGTTAACTTGCTCAATATAGCTGAGCACCTCGTCGCGCCCCACACGTTTGTCAGACGACGTGGCGAACAAGGGCGGCAGCTCCTCCCAATCTTCGTGCAGGCGATTCTTATACGCCTCTAAGCGTTCGTTCCACTGCTTGGCAGAGAGCTTGTCGAGCTTGGTGAAGATGATGGCGAAAGGCACACCGTTTTTGCCCAAGAAGTGCATGAACTCAAGGTCCACCGCCATGGGGGCATGGCGACAGTCGATGAGCAACATCAGGCAGGTGAGCTGTTCGCGGTGCAAGATGTAGCCCTCGATGATCTTCTTGAGCTTAGCCTGTTCGGGGCGCGACAACTGCGCGTAGCCGTAGCCCGGCAAGTCCACGATATACCAACTGTCGTTAATCAAGAAATGGTTGATGAGCTGCGTCTTGCCCGGTGTGGCAGAGGTCTTTGCCAAGCCGCGGCGATTGGTGAGCATGTTGATGAGTGAAGACTTACCGACGTTAGAGCGGCCGATGAATGCATACTCCGGCAATCGGTGCTCCGGACACTTCCTCGGGTCGCTGTTGCTGATGACAAATTCGGCTTTCTTAATTTCCATAGGTCTTTCCATTTTGTAGCTGCAAAGATAATGCAAAACCGAGAAACTGAGAAGTTTTGCACCATTTTGCGCCACGCTTTCGCCGAAATATCTTACATTTGCCGTGATAATATCAACTCATAACACCATGACATATCCTCAACACAGCCCCCGCAAGTTCACGATGCTCGGGGCTCTGCTCTTTGCCTTAAGCAGCCTCTCACCCATGGCTGCACAGTCACTCCTCCCCTATCAAAACCCCGCCCTCACAGCCGACGAACGTGCTGCCGACCTCTTGGCGCGCCTCTCCACCGAAGAGAAGATTCAGCTGATGATGAACGACAGTCCGGCGCTCCCCCGGTGGGGCATTGCCGCCTACAACTGGTGGAGCGAAGGCTTGCACGGTTGCGCCCGCGCCGGTCTTGCCACCGTCTTCCCCCAAGCCATCGGCATGGCTGCCACCTTCCACCCCGAACTGGTGCAGCAAGCCTACGACATCACCAGCTCTGAGCAGCGCATCAAATATGTGCAGGCGCGTCGCCACGGCGAGGTGACCCGCTACCACGGACTCACCATCTGGACCCCCAACATCAACATCTTCCGCGACCCGCGGTGGGGACGCGGACAGGAGACCTATGGTGAAGACCCCTACCTCACCACCTGCATGGGTCGCGCCGCCGTCACCGGCTTGCAAAACGACACGCAGGGCGAGGGCTACGACAAGGCGCACGCCTGCCTGAAGCACTACGCCGTGCACAGCGGTCCCGAGTATTCGCGCCACACCTTCGACGCACGCGACCTCTCGCTGCGCGACTTGGCGGAGACCTATCTCTATGCATTCGAAAACTTGGTGCGCACCACCGACGTGAAAGAGGTGATGTGCGCCTACAACCGCGTGGAGGGTGCTCCCTGCTGCGGCAGCAACCAGTTGCTGATACAGATCTTGCGCAACGAGTGGGGCTACGACGGCTTGGTGGTGACCGACTGCAACGCCGTGCGTAACTTCTTCACCCCCGAACCCAAGGGTCACGGCACGCACCCCGACGAGGCAGCGGCTTCTGCCGACGCGGTGCTCAACGGCACCGACCTTGAGTGCGGTGCCTACTTCAAACACCTGCCCGAGGCGCTGCAGCGCGGTGCCATCGACACGGTGGCGATAGACCGCTCGGTGCGTCGCGTGCTGAAGGCGCGCTTCGAGTTGGGCGAGATGGATGCCGACAGCTTAGTGTCGTGGAACCACATCGACGAGGGCAGCTTGGCTTCGGAGCAGTCTGATGCCGTGGCGCTGCAGTTGGCGCGAGAGTCGATGGTGCTGCTGCAAAACCGCGGCGATGTGTTGCCCCTGCAGCCGAAGCGCAAGGGGCTGACCTACGCCGTGCTGGGTCCCAACTCCGACAACGAGATCTCCCCCTTAGGCAATTATAACGGCACGCCGCGCCACACCGTGAGCGTGGTGGAAGGCATCCGCGCCCGTATGGGCAAGAACGATCGCCTCATCACCCGCAAGGTGTCAGAGTGCGTGGCGCGCCAGGAGTTCGTGAGCCGCTACGCTCAGTGCTCCGGCGAAGAAGGCGGTGTGGGTGTGACTGCCCGCTACTGGAACAACACCAAGCGCGAGGGTGCACCGGCGGCTGTGGTGCAGATGGCGCAGCCCTTCCAGCTCTGCACCTCGGGTGCCACGGTGTTTGCCCCCGGGGTGAACCTCGAGGACTTTGCCGCCACCTACACCACCACCTACCGCTCGGAGCAAGACGAGACGCTGCTGTTAGACCTCTTTGTGTGCGGACAGGGGCGCGTGGTGGTCAACGGCAAGGAGATTGGCACGTTCAAGACCGGACACGGGTCGCGCCGCTATCAGCGCAACATCAACGTGCGCCGCGGCGAACAATATGACATACGCGTGGAGTTTGAGTTCTTGATCAACGACGCGCAGTTTAACTTCGATTTGGGCGTGACGCGTCCCACCGACTTGGCCGAGGTGCTGCACGAGACGCAAGATGCCGACGTGTATATCTATGTGGGCGGCATCTCGCCGCAGTTAGAGGGCGAAGAGATGAAGGTGGACTTTGAGGGCTTCAAGGGGGGCGACCGCACCGAGATAGAGTTGCCCGCCGTGCAGCGCGAGACGTTGCAGGCGCTTCATGCCACGGGCAAACCGGTGGTGTTTGTCAACTTCTCGGGTTCGGCTATTGCCCTCGAGCCCGAAACGAGCTCGTGCGATGCCATCGTGCAGGCATGGTATGGCGGTCAAGAGGCGGGTCGCGCCGTGGCCGACGTGCTGTTTGGTGCCTACAATCCGTCGGGTCGCCTGCCCATCACGTTCTATCGCAACCTCCAACAGCTGCCCGACTATAATGACTACAGCATGGCGGGTCGCACCTACCGTTACCTTCAGTCCGCGCCGCTCTATCCCTTCGGCTACGGCTTGAGCTACACCACCTTCAGCTATGGCACGGCTGCGGTTTCGCAGCCTGCTTCAGGCACCGTGCAGCTCGACATACCGGTGAGCAACCGGGGCAAGCGCGACGGCGAAGAGGTGGTGCAGGTCTATGTGCGCCGCGTGGGCGACACTGCCGGACCCAAGTACGCGCTGCGCGCCTTCCGCCGCGTGGCGATAGCTGCGGGCAAGAAGGCTGTGGTTTCCTTCACGCTCGACGGCGAGGCGTTCCGCACCTTCAGCGACGAGACCGGTCGCATGGAGGTGCTGCCCGGCGAGTATGAGGTGCTCTATGGTCCCAACTCCGACCGCAACTCGCTGCAATCGGTGAGCGTGACGCTGTGACGATTGCCACGGCTCGCGCCGACCGACATCTATCAATCAGCAACCGCCGACTCTCTCTGACCTGAGTGAGTCGGCGGTTGTTTGTTGTTTTTGTGGAGC
>CAZBWT010000141.1:0-5323 GCA_964495625.1 uncultured Prevotellaceae bacterium
GTGGCTGCGCTGCTCAACGGTTTGCATTTTTGAGTTCGTAGGGACTAATTTTGAAGGAAATAGAATGCCCCGGCATGTGGTGGTGTATCCACTCATGCCGGGGCATTTTGCGTGGTGGCAAGCGGCTGCCTCAATATCGCCTCAACACTTTATGGAAGCGACGGCAGAAGAGCAGTGCCGCGGTGGTCAGACCAAAGGGGAAACCCATCCACACGCCCATTGCCCCGCCACCCATGACGTTGCCAAAGAGGTAGCTGAGCGGCAGCGAGATGACGATGTAGGCGATGAAGGAGTAGCGCATCAGCGGCTTCACGTCGCCCAACCCGCGCAGGGCATTGACGTAGTTGCACTGCATGCCGTCGCCAACCTGATAGAGCACCACCGGCAACACCATGGAAGCCACCACGTCTGCCACCTCTTGACTGTCGGTGAAGACCCCGGCGATGTCGCGACGGAAGAGGCAGACGAGCGTACACATCACGGCTCCGACCAGGAAGATGAGCTGGTGACCGGCGTAGGTGGCATGGTAGATGCCGGTGCGATCTGCCACCCCATGGTAGTTGCTGACGCGGATGGAGACGGCACTGCCGATGCCGATGTAGAAGAGGAAGATGATCATGGCAACGTTCATCATGACCTGATGAGCCGCCAATGCCGTGGTGCCGATCCAGCCTAAGAGGATGGCGCAGAGCGAGAAGGATGCCGCCTCGAGCCCTTGCTGCACGGCAATGGGCCAACCTAACCTATTGAGCAAGCCCACGTAGCGGCGATGGATGTGCTCTTGATGCCACAGGTCGCGGTAGGCTGCGTAGCGCGGCATGAAGAAGTAGGCTGCCACATAGAGCAGCGCCATGGCTACACGCGACGAAAGGGTGGCGATGCCTGCCCCCAAGAGTCCCAACTCGGGGAATCCACAGAGTCCGAAGATTAAGAGCGCGTTGAAGACGATGTTCCACACGTTGCCGATGAGCGTGATGACCATAGCCACCCAGGTGTCGCCTTTGCTGTCGAAGAACTGTTTGTAGCCGCCACCTATCGAGACGAAGGGGAGCGAGGCTAACAAGACGAGGTAGTAGGGCCGCATCAGGGGCAAGAGTTCTTGGGGCTGACCCATGTAGGGCAGCGCCACGTAGAACACCACCATGGCAACCATAACGCCCAAGCATTGCAGCAGGTCGGAGGCAAGTCCGGACTTGAGCACTGCCACCATGTCGCGCTGCCGCTGTTGGGCATAGTAGGCTCCGATTTGCGAGATGGACCCCATGGTGAAGCCAAAGCTGATGAGTATGGCAAGGTTGAAGATGTTATTGACGAAGCCGGCTGCCGCCAACTCTGTGGTGGCATGCCGCCCCACCATGATGGTATCTGCCACACCTTGCAATGTCATGCCTATCTGACCGACGGTGATGGGAAGTCCTAACCGCACCAATGCTTTATATTCGTGCGGGTAATAGTAGTCTTTTAATGCCATGGTTCGGGCTTTCTGTTATTTCAATATTGCCTCAATGGCTGCCAACTCTTCGGCGGTGAAGGGGGCACTTTGCACCACCCGCAGGTTATCCTTCAGCTGCTCGACACTGCTGGTGCCGACGATGACGCTGGTGACCTCGGGGCGTTGCAGCACCCATGCCAATGCCATGTCGGCGAGCGACTGTCCGCGCTCCTCGGCAATACGGTTCAGCTGTTGCAGCTTTGCCAAGAGCTCGGGGGTGAGCACCTCGGGCTTGAGGTGGCGGCTGTGCGTCATGCGCGACCCGGCGGGGATGCCGTGCAGGTAGCGGGCGGTGAGGAGTCCTTGTTGCAGGGGCGAGAAGCCTACGTAGCCGACACCGGCAGCGGCAGCTTCAGCCATCACACTGCCCTCTGCCCCATCGCCTTGATAGAGCAGGTTGTATTTGCCCTGGTAGCAGAGGCAGGGCACGTCGCGCTGACGCAGGTATTGGTAGGCGAAGCGTGCCGCCTCGGCGGGGTAGCGTGAGATGCCGACGTAGAGCGCCTTGCCTGCCCGTACCACATCGACCAATGCCTGGAGGGTCTCTTCAAGCGGTGTGTCGGGGTCGTAGCGGTGGGTGTAGAAGAGGTCTACGTAGTCGAGGTGCATGCGCCTCAGACTTTGGTTGAGTGACGCTATGAGGTATTTGCGACTGCCCCAGTTGCCATAGGGACCCGCCCACATGTCATAGCCGGCTTTGGTGGTGATGAACATCTCGTCACGATAGGGCGCGAAGGATTGCTGCATGAGTCGTCCGAAGGTCTCCTCGGCGGAGCCGTAGGGCGGACCGTAGTTGTTGGCGAGGTCGAAGCAGGTGATGCCGTGGTCGAAGGCGGCGTGTGCCATGGCGCGCGCCGTGGCATAGTCGTCTTGTGCCCCGAAGTTGTGCCAGAAGCCTAACGAAAGCTCGGACATGAGGAGTCCGCTGCGACCGCAACGCCTGTAGGGCATGCCGCCGTCGTAGCGTGTGGGGGCGGGTGTGTAGTCAGTGGTAGTCGTCATAATGTTTATGGGTTTAGAGCAGCTCTAAGATCTCTGCCGGTGTGTCGACAAAGTGTTGCGGCTCATATTGCTCTAATTCGCTCTTGGGACGGAAGCCCCAGGTGACACCGCAAGCGCGCACTGAGGCATTGCGTGCGGTGAGCATGTCAACACCCGAGTCGCCGACGTAGAGCACTGCCTCGGGCGAGATGCCGGTGAGGCGCAGTATGTCGTGCACGATGGTCGGATCGGGCTTTGAGGGGATGCCTTCGCGCTGCCCCAACACGGCGGCGAAGTTGACGGGGAAGTAGTGCGCCACAAGCTTCTCGGCTGCAGCTTGATATTTGTTGGAGGCTACGGCGAGGGCGATGCCTCGGGCTTGCAGCTGCTGCATCAACTCTATGATGCCGTCGTAGGGGGTGCTGAGGTCAGCGTTGTGGGCATCGTAGTGGGGCACGAAGAGTTGCTGCATGCGCCGTATGTTGTCGGCGCTGCGAGCCTCGGCAGGCAAGGCTCGCTCTATCATCTTTGCCACGCCGTTGCCCACCATCATGCGATAGGCATCGGTGGGGTGTGCGGGATAGCCCAAGGTGACGAGGGCATGGTTGGTGCTTTCGGCGAGGTCGGCGATGGTGTTGAGTATCGTCCCGTCGAGGTCGAAGATTACGAGTTGTGTGTTCATTTGCGTTTGTGCGATTAATTAGTGTTGGGTGCTATGGCTGATATGCTGCCCATGATTGGTTGGCTTGTTGGCTCCAATCATGGGCGAGCTGAGGGATAGTACCTGCTGTTTATTTTTGATGTTGCTTGAACCAGTCGAGTTGGCGGTGGCGCGTCTCGGTCGAGACCCAATGTTCGTTGATGGGGGTGATGAGCGAGTCCTTGGGGCAGGTGAGCGCGTTCCAGACACAGTAGCTGGTGGTGGGCGGACAGGTGTTGTCGTTGAAGCCCCACGTCATGTAGACGGGACACTTGACGAAGCGGGCAAAGTTGACCACGTCGTAGTATGCCAAGGTGTTGATGACGGCGGGGGTGAGCTGCACGTCTTTATATTTGCGTCCGAAGTGGGGGTAGCCTCCGGTGCGTCCCTGCTCGGCATAGCCCGCCATGTCGCTCAGGGCGGGGTGGTTGACCGAGGCTGCCGTGACACGCGGGTCGAGGGCTGCCAAGACCACGGTGAGCGCACCGCCCTGGCTGCCGCCTTGCACCCAGACGTTGTTGCCGTCCCACTCAGGCAGCGACACCATGTAGTCTACGACACGCACACAAGCGGCATAGACGCGCTGCAGGTAGTAGGTGTCGCGGCTGTTGATGCCGTTGGCGAGGTAGCCGAAGGCATCGTGACCGCCAAAGGCTTGCGAGATGCCTTTGTAGTCGTCGGCAGAGATGGCGGGGTTGATGCCGTGTATCTCCATGTCGAAGCGGATGCATCCTTGTTCGGCATAGAAGAGGGTCTTCAGAGGGTCCATGGGCTTGACACCGGCACCGGGAGGACAGATCACCACAGGGTATTTGCCCTCTGCTTTGGGCTTGGTGAGGTAGCCGTAGACGGAGTAGTCGCCCCCCGAGCGGAAGCATTTGAGCTTGACAAGGTAGCAGTCTACCTTGTCGGTGGAGTAGCGGGGTTCGTAGGTGACGACGGGCGACATGGGCACACGGCTCTGCACGTCGAGTACGCCTTGCCAGAAGGTTTGGAAGTCGGAGGGCAGCTTGGTGTAGGGGGTGAGCTTTTCGGGTGAGAAACCAACCTTGAGGTGGTTTTTGTAGGTCTTGCCGTCGATGGTGCACGTCATGCGGCAGTCGCGGAAGCCTGGCTTCTTCATGGTGCCGACAGGTATCTCGGCACGTCCGTTGCGCAGGGTGACGGTGCCCCGGGTGTCGTCGTCTAACTCATCTTGCCCAAGGCTGTAGGCTATCTCGAGTCCGTCTTGCGGCATGCCGTGCAAGAGCACCTGCACGCTGATGGTGGCTTTCTCACCCGTCTTATAGAGCCAGTCGGCATGGTTGGGCACGGCTGCCCACTGCACGTCGGTTTGATTGCCGAAGTTTTGCGCCGACACGGGTTGTATGGTCAGATTGGGTATTGCCGGCGTGAGGAGGCACCCGGCAAGGAGCAGGCTGTGAAGGATGTGTTTGCTGTTCATCAGATAGTATTATTTAAATAGCAAAGAGGCTCGAACGGTGCTTGCCGCCGCTGTGGCGAGTAAGTCCGGTCGAGCCGCTTATGTTGTTTTAAAACGATAGGTAGTTTTAATGGGGTTAATCTTCGTTTTCGTTCGACTCGCCTTCGTCTTCTACCGGTATTTCTTCGCCACCCTTGAGCTTGTTCATGATGTTGGTCTCAAGTTCGTTGGCGAGTTCGTAGTTGTCGGCAATGGTGCGCTTGGTGGCATCGCGTCCCTGAGCAATCTTGGTGCCGTTGTAGCTGAAGAATGAGCCGGACTTCTTGATGATGCCGAGGGCTACACCCATATCGACAATCTCGCCGGTGCGGCTGATGCCTTCACCAAACATGATGTCGAACTCTGCCTTGCGGAAGGGCGGTGCCACCTTGTTTTTAACCACCTTGCAACGCACCTGGTTGCCGATGACATCTTCGCCGTCTTTGATGGAGGTGACGCGACGGATGTCAATTCGCACCGAGGCGTAGAACTTCAAGGCGTTGCCACCGGTTGTGGTCTCGGGGTTGCCAAACATAACACCAATCTTTTCGCGCAACTGGTTGATGAAGATGCAGACGGTGTTGGTCTTGCTGATTGCCGAGGTGAGCTTGCGGAGTGCCTGGCTCATGAGGCGTGCCTGCAGTCCGACTTTGTTTTCACCCATCTCACCTTCGATTTCAGCCTTAGG
>CAZBWT010000142.1:0-5313 GCA_964495625.1 uncultured Prevotellaceae bacterium
GTTTATTTATCATACACCACCCCCATGTAGGCAGCCTCGCGCGCCAACGTGAGGGTGTGTTCGTTATAGCCGTGAGCCAACAAGTCCGGCTCGATGCGGCTGAAGTACTTACGATAATCTTGCGCGCTCCATGGCTCAGCCACGGTGAATGAGCCGCTGAAACGGCGAATAGCCTCGGGCACGTTTCCGGCTGCCAAAGCCACCAATCCCGCGTTCACCCAATCAATAGGGGCGTTGTCGGGGTGCATCATCTGCTGGGCATAATCTTCGGCTTTATCGAGCTGCCCCAACAAGACGTGGCACCACGCAATGGCGCGCGTGGCATCGTGCTTCGTCTCGTCTAACATCTCGGCGCGCAAAAAATAGTTCAACGCCTCGGCATACTGTCCGGCGTTGAGCAGGCACTGCGCCATCTCAATCAGCAGGTCGTAGCACGTGGGCTGATACATCAACGCCTCGTCGAGCAGGGCGGTCGCCTCGATATAACTCTTGCGGCGAATGTAATGCTGTGCCAAGAAACGCAGCGTCCAGTCGTCGCCGGGATAACGGCGATTGCAATCTATCAACGTCCGTTCGGCGAGCAGCAAGTCGGCATCCTGCTTCACATAGGCGCAATAAGCATAACGCTGCAGCAGCTCCCGGCTCGGAGCTTTCCCCGCCTCGGCGGTCGTCTCGTGCATCAAGTGTTCGTAGAGGGGGAATGCGTCGTCATACCGTCCGCGGTCGAAGAGGTAGCCCGCCAACAGCCCGATTGTCTTGGCTGAGAACAGCGGGCGCAGCAGCGGCATCAGACACAGATGCACATCCGCCGAGAGCGGATTGACGAACTCGCCGTGTTGCGGCGACAAGGTATAGAAACGATAGAGGTCGTGCAGATAGCGGCGCTGCGCCTGTATTGCCTCGGCTTTGGGCGACGACTGACGGCGGGCGCGTCGTTCGTCCTGCTCCGTCATGGTCTGCACCAAGGCTTGCCGCTGGTCGGCGGGCATGGCGCTGAAGCCGATGAAGAACGCATACTTATCCGTGTTACATAGCTTAGGCTGGCGGTCGAAGAGGGTTGACAGCTCCACGAGGCTCGGGTCGTCACTCGTGCGCAACCTCACGGCGCGGCTCTGCGGGTCGTAGGGCAGGAACCAGTTTGCCGTGCGTCTAAAAAACGGAGCGTGACACAAAGCGGTGAAGACATTCAGCATCACGTCGGCACCCTCCTGCTGCATCTTGTTCATCTCGCCGATATACTTGCCCAAGGGCGTGTAAGCCACGTCGGCATCGTCGCTCAGGTTAAACTCCTCAATGCCGTTTCCCCGCTTCATATAAGCCAACCGTTGCAGCTCCGGCGAGATCTTCTGCTCCAAGCACTCGCGGGCGCGGCGGGCATCGTCGGTGCGATACAGTTCCAACTGAATCGAGCCGAACACATTCAGCTGCTGCTCCCCCCGGCTACTGTCGGCAAGCCTGCCGGGCAGCTGCGTGATCTTCTCCACCAATGTCGGGTTGTGCTCCATGCGGCTGTGGTGCACCGCGGCAATCAGCGCAATGCCCACCAAGGCGCGCTGTCGCAGCTCCACGTGCGACGTGCGCTGCGCCACATTCATCAAAAGGTTCAGACGGTCGGCATCATACCACTGCAGGGCACCCAAGGTCAGTGCCGCCAACAACAGCGCCCGTTGCTGCCAGCTGAAGAGCGGCATCGTGAGCAGCTCCTCAACAGCCTCAAGCTCCGCGTCGGTGCAGGGGTGAGTGGTCCACACGGCATAGAAAATCTGTTCGGCAACAGCGTCCTTGCGTTGCAGCGTGTCGGCGGTGTGTTGCCCCGCCTCCTCCATGATGCCTTCCAACTTCTGCGCCTCCTCAAAGAAACACAAGATCGGCGATGCCGGAGCGTCGTCGTGCAGCGATTCGCGCAGGCGCAGCCGCTGCTTATAATACACCGAGCCGGAGCCCTCCGCCGCCTCTAAACGGCGGTCGGCACAAAGGTCGTTCAGGCGGGCAGCCTCCTCATAGATGCGCCCGTACATATCGTCGCGCAGCGGGTCGGGGGTACCCTCTTTCACATAGCTCAGCAGGTAATTATAAGCCACAAGTCGATCGTCGACCTGTTCGCGCAGGTCGGCATAAAAGCTCTCTTTCGTTTCGCTAACCAGGCGGCTCAAGGCTTGGCAGAGGTCGCCCGCGTTGAGCAGCGCGCTGATCTCGCCGTGACGCTGTTTTATATCCTTGGTTTCCATGGCGGCAAAGATAATGGTTTTTTCGTGAAAAGCAATCCCCTCGTCTTCGGGTAGTGAAGGCGAGGGGATGTTGTTACTTCTTCTTGCGCATAACCAGGCGGAACAAGAATGGCTGCACCACATAGGCAATCACCACAGCCGAGATCATGCCCACCAAGGTGGCGAAGCCCACCGACCGGATGGCGGGGTGTTTGGCAAAGAGCATCGAAGCCACCGTCACAATCAGCACCACGGCGCTAAAGAGGATGGCCGTCTTGTGATAAGACAACAGCAGCACATCCTTGCCCGCGCCGAGCAGACCGTTCATCACGAAGATGCTATAGTCCACGCCGATGCCGAAGATGAAGGTTGAGATGATGATGTTGATGAGGTTGAAGCGCACATCGAAGATCACCATTGCGCCGAGCACGATGAGCCAGCTCACGATGATGGGGAAGAAGCCGAGCAACGCGAGCTTGGCGCTGCGGAACGAGCAGAGCAGCACCAAGAAGACGAAGCCCATCGACACCCACTGCAGCATATTGAAGTCATCGTTCAGCTGCAACAGCGTGTCGGTTGTGTAATAATACGTGTCGAGCACCATCAGGTTGGGCTGAGTGGCAATCGCGTCGCAGATGCGGTTATAATCGGTGTGGCTGCCGCGCACGCTGTCGTTCTCGCAGGTCACCGAGGTGAAGCAGAGGTAGTCACCGCCGTAGCTCTCCTCCATCAGCGTGGAGAGCAGACCCGTGGGGATGAGCCCCTCGTCATAGAGGGCGCAAGGCTCCTGCTCGTCGGTGGCGAGGTCGAAAAACGGCTCGAAAGCCTCGGCGCGGAAACCTGCCTCGGGGGCGGCTTTGTCCACAAGGCTGCGCACCAAGTCGAGACGTTCGGGGGTCCAATAAGCCTGCCAAGCGTCGATGCGCTCCTGTTGCAGCGATTGGGGAATGAAGAGTTGGTTCACCGGGGTGTAGCTCTTCACCAAGCCCTCCGCCTTCAGCGAGTCGAGCTTCTCGGCCATCAGGGCGAAGTGCTCCAACGCCTCCTCCATCGTTTGACCCGAGGCGGCAAAATACTGCTGCTTCAAGCCGCTGCGCGTCTTATCTTGCAGCAGCTTCTCAGAGCGCGTCACGTTGTCAGAGAGGTAGCCCAAGTTGCGCATGTCGGCATCGAAGTTTGTGCCGCCCACAAAATAGCACACAATGCAGACCAGCGACAACACACCGATTGTGATGAGCAACGGCTTCTTGCGGTCGAAGGGATAAACATTGATGCGGTCTATCAGGGCAAAGGCGCGGCGGTTGCGCTTATTCTTGGCGGGGTCGAAGAACTGCGGCAAGAACACCAAGCTGAAGAACGTTGTGCCCACAATGGCAAACGAAGCGAAGAGGCCGAAGTCCTGCAACAGCTCGGTTTGGATGAAGATGAGCCCCATAAACGAGCCAATGGTGGTGAGGCAGCCCAGCGACACGGGCACCACCTGGTCGCGCAACACCTGTTCGGGGTCGCTCACATACTTATAGTGCGTCAGCACGTGCAGCACATAGCTCAGCGCCACGCCGAGCACAATGGCACCGATGCCCAACGCCAACAGCGAGAACTGCCCCTTGATGAAGTACATCATGGCAAGACCAAAAAGTGTGCCAAACACCACGGGGAAGATGAGTAGTGGTATCGTGTTGTAATTGCGGAAGCAGATAAAGATGAAGATCAGCACCACAATCAGCGAACCGATGATGGTGGTGCGCAAATCTGCCTTAATCTGCCATGAGTTGTAGGCACCGCGTGCCGGCGACCCGTGATACATGATGTCCACGTTGGGGTAGTCGGCGGCGAACCGCTCAATCTCCTCGTTCAGCATCTTAAAGAGGGCAGCGCCCTGACCGGTGTTGAACGACGAGAAGTTCGGGGTGATGAAGACCACCGCCACCGTGGTGTCGGGGGTGAAGAAATGCGAGTCGTAGATGGCGTAGTTGCCGCCGATGCCGCTCACGGCACCCTTCAGGCGGTTCATCACCACGCCGCGCAGACCAATGGGGTCGATGGTCACCACATCTTGCAGCATGCTGCCCATCGGTGAGGTGAGCAGGCGGTGGTTATCCTCCATCTGGCGCGCCACGGCTTCGGGGGTCAGCAGCGAGTCGATGGCGGCATAATCTGCCGTGTCAATATAGGCGGGCAGGTGTTCGGTGACATAGGTCACAGCCTCGGGCAGCAAGTCCATCGGAGCCTCATAAAACAGGTCGGCAATCACCTGTCGCGACGAGTCCATGGCGGCGTTGCGGGCGCTGATGGTGTCAACAAACGCGTCGCACACCTCAATGAGGTCGTCGGGGGTGGCACCGTCCTTTGCCTGAAACAGCAAGAACGTCTTATCTTTGATGCGCAGGTCGGCAAAGGCGAGCTTCGTCGAGCCGTCTTCGTTTTTAGACGAGGGGAGGAGCTTGGCGATGTCTTCCTCGAGGTGGATCTGCGCCGCGAAATAGCCAAAGAAGGCGGTCGAGAGCACTAAAGTGAGCCAAAACACCGGGCGGTGGGCTCGGAAGAAGCGGTAGAGCTTCAAACAGAGTTCGGTCATCGTTGTTGCGTTTATTTACTCGGTGAGTTCGGCTTTGATTTCCATATAGACCGTGTCGCCGGCAGCCACCGACGCTTGCATCTTAAAGCCGTTGTCGGCGGGCTGAAGGTCTAAGGTCACCACCACCTCGGGGCACACCGTGGGGGATGCCACCGCCTTAAAACGGCACAAATTGATGGTCGAGAGGGTGAGGCGGCGCTGAGTGCGCAGCATGGCGAGCTCCTTGGTGAGCTGAATCTCGCACACACCGGGGGTCACCGGTTTGCCGGGGAAGTGCCCGTCGTAGATTGCGCTGTCGGGGCGCAGAGTCACGTGGTGCAGCGTGCGCGTGTCGTCCACCTGCTCGCTGCTCACCAACGTGTAGAAATTATCTTTGAGTATCATTGTCTTGGGGTGTAAGTTTTCTGTTGACAAGGGGGGCGGGGGTTATTCCTCCACGAATATCTTCATTGTGGTGTCTGCCACAAGCTCCCCGTCGGCGGTAGTCTTGCCGCTCAGCATGGTGATGCCGTTCACCTCGGTGCCCAT
>CAZBWT010000143.1:0-5246 GCA_964495625.1 uncultured Prevotellaceae bacterium
GTTAAATGATTTTGCCATCATTATTCATACACAGCAAAGGTACACCAATTATGGGAAAAGAGCAAATGCTTAGCTTAAATTCTCTCTCAAAAGTTGTACTTCACAGCCACGGTGGGGTTGACGTAGAAAGTCTTGCCGGTGGCGCACTCGGGGGTGACGAAGTTATTGCTGAGTTCTATCTCGCTGCCCACTGAGAAGTGGCGGGTGGCATTATACCAAAACTGGGGCTCGGCTGCCATGACGAGTTTGCCGTGACCGTTGCTGTTGCGACCGCGCCACAAGTCTACATAGCCCGAGCAGGTGTAGCGGTTGTCGGCAAGCTGAAAACCCCACACACCGGTGAGCTGAAATGAGGCAAAGGCGGGCGAAGTGCCTTGCTTGAAATATTGCTTGTAGAGGGCTTGCACCGACCAGGTGGCAGAGAAGTCGCTGTTGTGACCGTTCCATGCCGGACCCACCAAAGCGGCATTTTGGAAACGTGTGCCGCCACCGTCGTGGAAGGTGGTGGAGCCGCCGTCATATTCGGCGTGGGCGGCGAAGCTGTTGTTGCTGCCTGCTGTGGCGAAGGTGAATTCACGCGAAATCTCGGTGTAGGCACCCTTCATGCCGTCGCTATACATGTCTAAGTCGATGAACCAAAACCACGAGCCGAGGGCATCCGCCTTAAACTGCTCGAAGGTGAGGGTCACCGTTTGGCGTGTAGCCTCCTCTGAGCTGTAGATGTGGCGGCCGAAGTCGTAGTGGAACTGTAAGTTTTGAGCTTGTGCCGAGATGAGTGTTGCGGCAGCTAAGAATGTTGTCGATAAGATTTTTTTCATAAGTGATGAATCGGCACCGATGGCAGGTTTTGTGTGGAGCCACCGATGTAGCCGCGGCAAAGGTAGGGATTTTTGTCCGATTTTGCCCCTCTATTATACCCATTTTAGCTCATCGCTGAGTCAGAATGCGCGCCAATCTCTGCCCACGGCGGCAGACAGCACCGACTGTCACACCGATAGCGGCAAAGCCGACATAGGCACTCTTTGCCGCACTCTTCGCCGCGTGCGCGCATGCCGCGCGCATATAAATGTGTGCGTGCTGATGCTGCCACCCACGTCGCGCGGGCTCCAACCGGGGTGGCGGCGAAGCCGAACACCTCAGAGCGTGCCGGGCACGGATCTCCCGGCGAGGTGCACCCACACCGAGGGCGCTTGCCGCCGCGCCCTCGCCACCCGCCGCCCGCGTCGTGGCGGCGCACATTGCCGCCCGGCGAGCTGCGCACCCATCGTGCGCGCTCGGCAGCGCACCAAAAAGCACGATATTGCCGCCCGAGACGACGATTTTGGGGCGAAAACAACAAATAATGAAGGGGAGAGTGCCGAAAGTAACGTGCTGAGGGTTATCTTTGCCCGTAATTAAATGTGAAATATGTTAATCGTTATAGCCCTGTTGCTGCTCGCCTTGTCGGTGGGCGCAGATTTTGCTTTCCTCTATAGTCTTCGTCGCTTTTTAGCTCCGCGCAAAGTGCGCCTTGCGGGGTCGATATGTGTGGCGGTGGAGTTTTTCTTGGTGGTCTATTTGGTGCTGCTCGCCACCGCGCGCGAAACGGTGATGCCGCACCCCGACTTGACACTTGCCGTGTTGAGTCTGTTGGTGCCCAAGGTGGCATTCTTGCTGCTGTGGCTGTGCTTTGTGCGTCCCTTCAGCTGCATGCGCGGGTCGCTCTATAACTTCCTCACCGCCCTATTGCTCTCGGTGCTGTTGGGAGGTGTGATTTTGCACGGCGGTCTGCGTGAGCGATTTTTGGTGGAGGTGAAGCGCGTCGAGGTGGCAAGTCCCAAGGTGCCCCGCTCGTTCGACGGCTACCGCATTGCCCAAATCAGCGACGTGCATTTGGGCAGCCTCACCGAGGCGGATACCACCTTTTTGCGCCGCGCCGTAGACTCCATCTTGGCTTTGGAGCCCGATGTGGTATGCTTCACCGGCGACTTGGTCAACATCCGCGCCGCCGAATTGAAGCCCGCCTTTATGGCGGAGCTGAAACGTCTGCGCACCCGTCGCCACCGCGTCTATGCCGTGATGGGCAATCACGACTATGCCGACTACGACCACTCGCTGACCGACTCACTGCGTGCCGCCGATGCCGACTCGCTGCGCGCCCTCATTGCCGACTTAGGCTGGACGCTGCTCGACAACCGCGGCGAATACATACGTCACCGCGCCTACTGTCGCCCCGGCGAGTTCATCTCGCCCATGGAGTCGCTGCGCCTGTTGGGCGTGGGCAACATCGGCGAACCTCCCTTCTCGACCTATGGCGATCTGGAGGCTGCCATCGCCTCGCTGCCCACCGACGAACCCACACGAATGGACGAGCAGTTCACCATCTTGCTCAGCCATAACCCCACCCACTGGCGTGCCGAGGTGTTGGAATACCCCGACATAGACCTGACCTTGTCGGGTCACACCCACGGTATGCAGATATGTGTGGGCGGTTTCTCGCCTGCCGTTTGGCGCTATAAGGAGTGGGGCGGACTCTATCAAGAGGGCGACCGCTATCTTTACGTCAACACCGGTTTGGGCACGGTGGGCTTCCCTGTGCGCATAGGGCTGAAGCCCGAGGTGACGCTCATCACGCTGCGTCACACCGAGCCGCTGACTGACGAAGACCTCGAAGTCTATTAAGCTGTGGGGGATAAACACATTTAGCGCAGTGTAGCTCGCATCATATAGCACATAATTGATATGGCACATATTATATAATGCAGCGCACTGCGCAAAAGATAGGAAGTAGATACCGTCATTTAGTTCGGGTGCTCAAAGACCCAATGTGCGACATCTCGTTGATAAAAATTGTTTGGAATACTCTTGACAAGAAATGACTCGGGCGGTTTTACATCTGCTATCTCTCTTCACATTCTTCTTTTTCTTGGTTGAGGTGGTTCCGGTTTAAGTTTGAAAGATTATATAGGATAGGTTCGCAATGGGTTTATTTGAGGTTTAGGATCCTTGGCACATAGTGGTGTATGTGTTTGAGTGGTTCGGGTTAGTCTGCACGACCGATGCGTGTAGGTGGTTGTTCGTCTAAATCGGTTCGCTCAGGTGCCGGTGCCACGGGGGCATTGGTGGGCTGTCTGAGCAATTCAAACTGGTCAACAAAAATCTCGGTCACATAGTGCTTCGTGTTGTTAACGTCCGACCAGTTGCGCGTCCTTAACTTGCCTTCGATGTAGATAAGGCAACCTTTCTTCACTTGTCGTTCAATGCGTTCTGCAATGCCCTGCCATGCCACAATATTGTGCCATTCAGTTTTTTCGGGGACTTCAACTCCGTTCTTCGTCCTGTAGCTACGTTCGGTGGTGGCCAACGGGAACGTGGCGCACACGTTTCCACCTTCGATGTAGCGGACGTCGGGGTCTCGTCCGACATTGCCTAATAAAATTACTTTGTTTACTGCCATGGGTATTATTGTTTAAATAATGTCTCGCAAATTTATTTTTTTTGTGGAGTTTTTACAACAAATTTGGGTAAAAGTTTATCATTGGCGGTCAAAATTAACTTTGGCACGGCAAAATTAAGCCATTTTGGGGCAGAAGTGACGAAAAAACCGTCGGCATTGATGGCAAGATCGGCAGGGGTGACTGGTCGAAAAAGTTCCACCAAATAGAAGTCGGCAATGAGCAGTTGGTGCGTCAGTCGGTGCTTTTCTTGCAGCAGGATGGGTGTTACCTGCGTGACGCACTTCTGAGCCTCGGGTGTCAGCACCTCTTCGAGTAGTTCGTCGGGGGTGACGGAGTGGTCGTGCTCCACCAATGCGAATTCGTATAAACCCGTCCAGATGTCGCCCTCTTCGCGGCGGTGCGCCAAAAACTCGTCGTTGTGGGCAATGATAATATAGTGCAAGAATCGGGTGCGCACCTTCACCCGCTGTTGCTTCACCGGTCGCGCCTCCACCGTGCCGTTGAGGCGGGCGGCGCAGACCTCACCCACGGGGCATGTTGCACACTGCGGTGAGGTGGGTGTGCACTGCAGGGCACCCATCTCCATCATTGCCTGATTGTGGCGCGCGGGGTGGGCGGGGTCTAACAGGTCGTCGGCAAGTGCCTTGAAGAGTTTGATGCCCGCGGTGCTGTCAATGGGAGTGTCGATGTCAAACAGTCGCGACAAGACGCGATAGACGTTGCCATCGACCACCGCCACCGGTTCGTCGAAGGCAAACGAGGCGATGGCAGCCGCCGTGTAGGGTCCCACGCCGCGCAGCTTGGCCAGGTCGCGGGCGGTGGTGGGGAAGGAGCCGCCCCATTCCTCCACCACCTGGCGGGCAGCCGCCATCAAGTTGCGGGCGCGACTGTAATAGCCCAAGCCCTGCCACAGCTTCATCACCTCGTCGGCAGGGGCGGCGGCAAGGTCTGCCACCGTGGGGTATTGCCGGGCAAAGCGCACATAATAATCATAGCCCTGCGCCACGCGCGTCTGTTGCAAGATGATTTCAGAGAGCCAGATGAGGTAGGGGTTGCGTGTGTCGCGCCAGGGCAGCGAGCGGCGATGAAGGTCGTACCACTGCCCCAAGGCGGCTGTAATGGCGGGGTGAGAACTGCTGCGTGTCATGCTGATGGGGTCTATATTTTCTTGAAATTCAGTTGTCAAACTGCTGTAAATGCCGTGCAAAGGTAGGAAAAATGGCAAAAAAAGGAGTAGGAATGGTTGTAAATAAAAATAAAGCTATATATTTGCAAGCCGTTTTTAGAGAGGCAGTTGCTTGGTGTAAGTGCTTGAACTAAAATATGGAACATCATTTTTCTAAAATACATAACTACCGATGACTAAAGCAGAAATTGTAACCAAGATTGCGAAAAATACAGGACTCGACAAGGCCGCGGTTTTGACAACAGTTGAGCAATTTATGGAATGTGTGAAAGAGTCCTTGGCCAACGATGAGTGCGTGTACTTGCGTGGCTTTGGCAGTTTCATTGTGAAGCAGAGAGCTACCAAAATTGCCCGCAATATCTCAAAGAATACAGCTATCGTAATCCCGGCACACAATATCCCTTCATTTAAGCCCGCCAAGACGTTTATGCGTCAGGTGAGTGGCGAGGCCGCGTTGGCAGGTGATGAGGATGATGAAGATTGATTAATCAGACCTCACTCCCCCTGTGTTGAGAGTGTAAGTTTTTATTTTGACTATATCACAAGTTTAACCCTATAAAATTTTAAGAGCTATGCCGAACGGTAAGAAGCACAAGCGTCACAAGATGGCGACTCATAAGCGT
>CAZBWT010000144.1:0-5219 GCA_964495625.1 uncultured Prevotellaceae bacterium
GCTCCGTGCGGCAGAGACCGATGCCGACGGCACCGAACTCACGAGCCACCTGGGCATCGTGCGGAGTGTCGGCATTGGTGCGTACCACCAGTCGCGTATATTTATTGCAAAGCTGCATCAGTTCGGCGAAGTCGCCCGAAATCTCGGGCACGCGGGTCTCAATCTGACCCTCCAACACCTGACCCGTAGAGCCGTTTATCGAGATGAAGTCGCCCTCGTGCAGCAACACACCGTCAATATCCACCGTCTTCTTCACATAATCCACCTTCAAGGCACCGGCACCCGACACGCAGCATTTGCCCATGCCGCGGGCCACCACGGCGGCGTGTGAGGTCATACCGCCGCGGCACGTCAAGATGCCTTCGGCGGCGGCCATACCTGCCAAGTCTTCGGGTGAGGTCTCAATGCGCACCATCACCACCTTGGCTCCGTTCTTATGCCAATCTTGTGCATCGTCGGCATTGAACACAATCTGACCGCAGGCGGCACCCGGCGATGCGGGCAGACCGGTGGTCAGCAGATGTGCCTTCTTCAGCGCCGTGGGGTCGAACACGGGGTGCAGCAATTCGTCGAGTTTGTTCGGCTCGCAGCGCTTCAACGCGGTCTTCTCGTCAATCACACCCTGGTGCAACAAATCCATGGCAATCTTCACCATGGCTGTGCCCGTGCGCTTGCCGTTGCGGGTCTGCAAGAACCAAAGCTTACCCTCTTGCACGGTGAACTCCATGTCTTGCATATCCTTATAGTGAGCTTCCAACTTATGCTGCAACTCGTCCAACTGACGATAGATGCCCGGCATAGCCTCCTCCATCGAGGGGTACTTCGAGGCGCGTTCCTCCTCGCTCACCCCGGCCAATTCAGCCCAGCGGCGCGAGCCAATCTGAGTGATCTGTTGCGGCGTGCGGATGCCTGCCACCACGTCTTCGCCCTGAGCGTTCACCAGCCATTCGCCGTTGAAGAGGTTCTCGCCCGTGGCAGCATCGCGGCTGAAGCATACGCCGGTGGCAGACGTGTTGCCCATGTTGCCAAACACCATTGCCATCACCGACACGGCGGTGCCCCATTCTGCGGGGATGCCCTCCATCTTGCGATAGAGAATGGCGCGCTCATTCATCCAGCTGTCAAACACGGCGCAGATAGCGCCCCACAGCTGCTCATACACATCGGTGGGGAATGCCTGACCGGTGCGCTCCTTAATCATAGCCTTAAACTCGCGCACCAACTGCTGCAGCGACTCCACCGTCAGGTCCTTATCCAACTTCACCTGCTGCTGCTCCTTCACCTTCTCGATGATAGCTTCAAAGGGGTCAATGTCGGTCTTATTCACCGGCTTAAGCCCCATCACCACATCGCCATACATCTGCACGAAGCGGCGATAAGAGTCCCACGCGAAGCGCGGGTTAGAGGTCTTGGCAGCCAAGCCCTCCACCACCTCGTCGTTCAAGCCGAGGTTGAGGATGGTGTCCATCATGCCCGGCATAGAGGCGCGGGCACCCGAGCGCACGCTCACCAACAGCGGGTTCTGCACATCGCCAAAACGGCTGTTCATCAGCGTCTCGATGTGCTTCACGGCGTTCAGCACGTCGTCCTTCAGCAGCGCCACCACCTTGTCTTTGCCAACCTGGTAGTACTCATTACAAACATCGGTGGTGATGGTGAAACCGGGCGGCACCGGCACACCTATCAAGTTCATCTCGGCAAGGTTGGCACCCTTGCCGCCCAAGAGATTTCTCATGTCCGCCTTTCCCTCGGCTTTACCGTTGCCAAAGGTATAGACTCGTTTTTTGCTTAATTCCATGTTGAATGTATTTATAGGATTGTGTTTTTAGGATTGTATTTGTTAGGATTGCATTGTTCATAAGATTGCATTTATCGGAACGCATCTATGGGGATAGCGTTTTTCTAAGATTGCTTCTATAGTATCATATTTTTAGGTTTGCATTTTGTGTGGGGATATGCCCCTCTCGCATCGCAAAGGTAATACGTTAGCCGATAGAACGCATCGTTTTAGGTCAAATATTTTTAGAATTGTGCAACAACAATCGGTTACACAATTCTAAAAACACTTATCGGAGGTCAATTCTTGCTATAAAAGACTGCTAAAAGTTAGGTTGTGCGCGCAATATGATGGCTATTATTGCGCATTGCGTATAATCTCTTCGGCGCGGCGCAATGCCTCGGGTTTGCCGGCATCCACCCAGCGCAGAGCTTGGGGGGCATCGCAGGCGCAGAGGCGGCAGCGATCTGCCACGCTGAGATAAAAGTCGATGATTGAGAAAGGCTCCACAGCGCGCTCAGATAGCAGCGGGAAGAGCGTCGGGTCCACCACATGTATGCCCATAAAGGCGCGGCGCAGCTTATCGCTCGGGTCGAAAGGGGAGTAGGGGCTCTTCACCTGCCCGCTCTGCACGTTGGTCCAGCCGCACAGCCGGTGGTCTGCGTCAAAGAGCAGGTAGCGCGACGTGTCGCGCACGTTCACACCCAATGTGGCGGCTCTGCCGTCCGTTTGGGCAGCCCGGCAGTGAGTCTCGTAGAAGGCGTTGAGGTCTAAATCGCTCACGATATCCACGTTGTGCACCAACACCGGAGCATTGGAAAACAACGGAAGCGCCTTTCTCAGTCCGCCACCCGTGTCGAGCAGCAGGTCGCGCTCGTCCGAGATGAGCAGCTCCATGTTGCCGCGGTCATAATGGGCGGCGAAGTCGATGATTTGTTCGCCAAAGTGGTGCACGTTAATCACCACGCGGTCAAACCCCGCCGCCTTGAGGCGGTCTAACAGATGTGCCAACAGAGGTTTCCCCGCCACAGCCACTAAAGCCTTGGGGCAGTGATCGGTCAGCGGGCGCAGCCGAGTGCCAAGACCGGCGGCGAATATCATAGCTTGTTTCATTTGTTCTTCATTTAGTTTTCAGTGCAACTTGTTGTAGTCATCAATCGAACTGAGTTTATCGTTTCGTTCATACAGCAAAGTTATTCTATTTTTCTCAGTTAGACGTGCTGATATAGCGAAAACCTCAAAAAAGGTCAGTAAATCAGCGAAAAGAATAAGAAGGATATCATGAGAAAGACGTAATTTTGCCGCAAAGATTTCCACATTCCTATGAACCCTAAAATTCTCGCGACTTGTGTCGCTCTAACATTAACCCTAATGACAAACGCACAAAACCCCACGAAGCTGACAGAGAAAGCTTCAGAAATCAACCAAACGGCAGGACGCGCTCAGTTGGGCGAGTTCGCGCCGAAGTTTGCAGAACTTAACGACGACGTACTCTTTGGTCAGGTGTGGAGCCGCACCGATAAACTCGCCTTGCGTGACCGCAGCTTAGTGACGGTGACCGCCTTGGTGAGCAGCGGCATCATCGACACCTCGTTGAAATTCCATCTGATGGAGGCGAAGAAGAACGGCATCACGCGCACCGAGATAGCCGAGGTGCTCACCCAGATTGCCTTTTATGCCGGCTGGCCCAAGGCTTGGGGCGCTTTCCGCCTTGCCACCGAAGTGTGGGCGGATGAGACGGAGGCTTCAGATGCCCGTCAGAAGTTCGAGCAGGAGATGATCTTCCCGATAGGCGCACCCAACACTGCCTATGCCAAGTACTTCATTGGCAACAGCTATTTAGCACCGGTCTCCACCGAGCAGGTGGCTATCTACAACGTCACCTTCGAGCCCGGGTGCCGCAACAACTGGCACATCCATCATGCCGCCAAGGGTGGTGGTCAGATGCTTATCTGCGTAGCCGGCTACGGTTGGTATCAAGAAGAAGGCAAGCCCGCCCGTAAGCTTCAGCCGGGCGACGTGGTCAACATCCCGGCAAACGTGAAGCACTGGCACGGTGCTGCCGCCGACAGTTGGTTCGCACACTTAGCCGTAGAGATTGCGGGTGAGGAAACCGGCAACGAGTGGTGCGAACCGGTGACGGATGAAGAATATGGCAAGCTTTAAACCTTAATTATAAAAGAGAACAATCATGTTAGGAAATTTCATTTACACAAACCCCACCACCTTATATTTTGGCGATGAGGTGCGATTGAATCTTGTTAAAGCCCTTTCCGGCTTTGGCAAACGAGTGCTCTTAGCCTACGGCGGAGGCTCCATAAAGCGTAATGGCGTTTATGACGACGTATTGGCAGCTTTGCGCGAAGCGGGGAAGGATGTCGTAGAGCTTTCAGGCATCATGCCCAATCCGACGTTTGAGAAGTTGCTCGAAGGCGTTGAAGTGGTTCGCAAAAACAACATAGACCTGATTCTTGCCGTGGGTGGTGGCTCAACGGCGGACTATTGCAAAGGTGTCAGTGCATCAGCCTTCTACGACGGCGATGCCTGGGAACATTTTTGGGTGAACCAGAACGATCCGGCTCCCGACCAGAAAGTTATTCCGATTGGTGTAGTGCTGACCATGGCAGGTACGGGGTCAGAGATGAACGGCGGATCGGTGATCACCAACCATGACAAGAAGTTCAAAATCGGTCGTGTGTTCGGGGTGGACTTAATCCCGAAGTTTGCCATTTTGAACCCGCGTTACACCTTCACCGTGCCGCGCAACCAGATGGTAGCCGGCATCTTCGACACCATGAGTCACATCATGGAACAATATTTTTCGGGCGAAGACGACTCAACTTCCGACTATGTTGCCGAGGGCTTCATGCGTTCGCTTATTCATTCCAGTCGAGTGGCGATTAAGGACCCCGAGGACTATGAGGCGCGCTCAAACATCATGTGGACAGCCACTTGGGGCATCAGCTCAATCGTAGGTTCCGGCAAGGCGCAAGACTGGGAAGTCCACATGATAGGTCATGCCATAGGTGCCTACACCAATGCGACACACGGAATGGCTTTGGCGGGTGTCTCTGTGGCTTACTATCGCCACATCATGCCGAATGCAGTGAAGCGTTTTGCCCGTTTCGCCACGGCGGTATGGGGCATCAACCCCGAAGGTAAGACGGAGCATCAACTTGCCCGGGAAGGCATAGATGCTTTAGCCGCATGGATTAAGGAAATCGGTGCCGCCGGCGAGATATCTTCTCTTGGTGTAACCGAAGATATGCTTGAAGGCATAGCGGATGCAACCATTATTCTCGACAGCGGGTATAAGAAACTCACCCATAGTGAAGTGGTTGATATTCTTCGTGAAAGCTTGTAATAAGAAGGCGTTCAATATTATTCGCCGCATAATGCTTAGCCGCTGATGGCAGCGTCACCCCGCGTTAGGGCGGAGGAA
>CAZBWT010000145.1:0-5061 GCA_964495625.1 uncultured Prevotellaceae bacterium
TGGAGAGCGTCGTGTCGTCATTCTACAACGACGACATCATCGTCTTCACCCCCAAAGGCAACAGCATCGTGCTGCCCAAAAACAGCTCCGTGCTCGACATGGCATACGAAATCCACACCAACATCGGCAACCGCGCCAACTTTGCGCGCATCAACGGCAAGCTCTGCTCCATCTTCACCACCCTCAAGCGCGGCGACCGCGTAGAGGTGGGCACCAGCCAATACATCATGCCCACACGCGAGTGGTTGAAGCACGTATGCACCTACAAGGCGCGCCGAGCCATCAACGTGGCGGTGAGCCGCAACGGAGCCGCCGTGGGCGAATTCCCCTATAAGCTCTGTGCCGACTGCAACCCGCTGCCGGGCGACGAAATCATCGGCTTCAAGCAGCCGGGCGGCATCTTGGTGCACAAACGCAACTGTCCCTCAGCCATCACCCTCTCTGCCAAAGACGGCGACTCCATTGTCGATGTCACCCTGCCCGTATTGCCGGGCAGATTCTACCCCACCAACATCGTCATCAACAGCGTGGACCGTCCGCACCTCTTGATGGACCTCGTGAAGGTCATCTCCGAAGACCTCAAGCTGAGCATCGACTCGCTGCACACCGTCACCGAAGACTACATCGTCACCACCAACGTCCGCATTGAGGTGCCCTCTGCCTTCGAGCTGTTCGAGGCGGTGCGCATCATTGAGCAAGTGCCCGGTGTGGAAGAGGTGAGGATGCAGTGACGCGCCGCCCCGGCGCAGTTGGCGGCGCACGGGCAAACCGATGCCGCACACAAACAGAATACTCGTATCTTGATATACACACACCTAAAAATGAAAGTAATCGCTATCATTCCCGCTCGCTATGCGAGCACCCGTTTCCCCGGCAAACCCTTAGCCGTGTTGGGCGGCAAGCCGGTCATTCAGCGCGTCTATGAGCGCGTAGCCCCCTTGGTAGACATGGCTGTGGTCGCCACCGACGACCATCGCATCTACGATGCCGTGGTTGGTTTCGGCGGTCGCGTCGTGATGACCTCACCCAACCACAAGAGCGGCACCGACCGTGTGCAGGAAGCCTAC
Source organism: uncultured Prevotellaceae bacterium (assembly GCA_964495625.1). GTDB lineage: Bacteria > Bacteroidota > Bacteroidia > Bacteroidales > UBA3663 > Liminaster. The sequence goes on from CAZBWT010000145.1 coordinate 1,068, forward strand.
CTGAAGGTCACCGAGGCATTAGGCAGCACCTACGACGTGGTGATCAACGTCCAGGGCGATGAACCCTTCATCGCCGCCCGCCAGGTGCAGGCATTGGCAGACTGCTTCTTGCAGCCCGAAACCGACATTGCCACCTTGGTGAAGCCCTTCCATGCCGCCGACGGCTTGCAGGCATTGCTCAACCCCAACAGCCCCAAAGTGGTGGTGGGCGCACGCAACCAGGCGCTCTACTTCAGCCGCTCGGTGATACCCTACCTGCGCGGCATTCCGCAAGAAGAGTGGCTCGACAAGCACACCTTCTACAAGCACATCGGCATCTACGCCTACCGCCCCGAGGCATTGGCGCGCGTCACCGCGCTTGCCCAGTCGCCCCTCGAACAAGCTGAGAGCCTCGAGCAGCTGCGCTGGCTGGAAAACGGACTGCGCATCACCGTGCGCGCCATCGACATCGAAACCGTGGGCATCGACACCCCCGAAGACTTGGCGCGTGCCGAAGCTTTCTTGTTAGAACAGAAGCGTGCCAAAGGCAGCCTCTGACCTCAAGCACTCTGTTATGTGGGGATGCACCGGAACCCTTCCGGGCATCCCTTTCTTCACTCCCCCACCGGCACACACATCTAACACCATCCCCCCCATGAAGCTACTACCCCCCAAACACTTTGCTGCCGCCCTCATAGCCCTTGCCTGCGGCGCGGGCGCAGCCTTTGCCCAAACACTTCCCCCCTATCTCGACGAGACACAACCCCTCGAGACACGCATCGACGATGCCCTGCAGCGCATGACGCTTGCCGAAAAGGTGGCGCTCTGCCATGCCCAAAGCAAGTTTTCCACCCCCGGCGTGCCGCGACTCGGCATCCCCGAACTGCATTACAGCGACGGACCTCACGGCGTGCGTGCCGAGGTGGAATGGAACTCGTGGCGCTATGCCGGCTGGAACAACGACAGCTGCACGGCATTCCCCGCCTTGACCTGCCTCGCCGCCACCTTCGACCCCACCCTGTCGCGCCTCTACGGCGAGGCTATCGGCGAGGAGGCTCGCTACCGCTGCAAGTCGGTGCTGCTCGGTCCCGGGGTGAACATCTACCGCACCCCGCTCAACGGACGCAACTTCGAGTATATGGGTGAGGACCCCTACCTCTCGTCGGTGATGTGCGTGCCCTACATCCGGGGCGTGCAGAGTCGCGGTGTGGCATGCTGCGTGAAGCACTTCGCCCTCAACAACCAAGAGCTGCACCGGTGGAAGACCGATGTCGAAGTCTCCGACCGCGCCCTCTACGAAATCTACCTACCCGCCTTTAAAGCTGCCGTGCAGCAAGGCGGTGCCTGGAGCGTCATGGGGGCATACAACTGCTACAACGGTCAGCACTGTTGCCACAACGAGCGACTCCTCAACGACATCTTGAAAGGGGAATGGGGCTTCGACGGAGCCGTCGTCTCCGACTGGGGCGGGGTGCACGACACCCGCCAAGCTGCCCTCTATGGCATGGACCTCGAGATGGGCACCTCCACCAACGGACTCACCGAAGACGGCACCGTCACCTACGACGGCTACTACCTCGCCGCCCCCTACCTCCAACTTTTGCAGCGCGGCGAATTGCCCCTCAGCACCCTCGACGACAAATGCCGCCGCATACTCCGCCTCATCTACCGCACCGAGATGGACCGCACGGCACCCTTCGGCTCGCTCGCCTCGCCGCAACATGCCGCCGTGTGCCGCGCCATCGGCACGGCGGGCATAGTGCTTCTGCGCAACGAGCTGACGCGCCCCTCGCTCAAGTCGATGCCCGCCTCCGACCCCACCGGCACCACCGGTCCGCGCCTGATGTTGCCGCCCCCGGCAAAGCTCTTGCCCTTGAACCTCAACCGCGAGAAGCACATCTTGGTGGTGGGCGACAATGCCACGCGCAGCCTGACGCTGGGCGGCGGCTCGTCTGAACTGAAAGTGAAACACGAGGTGTCGCCCCTCGAGGCGCTGCAAGCCCGTTGCGGCGACCGCATCACCTACACTCAAGGCTATGCCGCCGGCAAAGCCTCCTACGGCAAGGTGAACCCCGTGCCGCAAGCCTTGCAAGACTCGCTGCGCCAAGCGGCAGTGGCTGCGGCAAGCCAAGCCGACATCGTGCTCTTCTTTGGCGGGTTGAACAAAAACCATCGGCAAGACTGTGAAGACGGCGACCGCGAGTCGCTCGCCCTGCCCTTTGGTCAAGACTCGCTGCTCGGCGCCCTCTTGGCGGTGAACCCGCGCATCGTGGTGGTGTTGCTCAGCGGCAATGCCGTGGCTATGCCGTGGGTGGAGAGCGTGCCCGCCATCGTGCAGGGGTGGTACCTCGGCTCGGAGTGCGGCAACTCGTTGGCAGACGTGCTGTTGGGCGACGTGAACCCCGGCGGACGCTTGCCCTTCACCTTCCCCGCCCGACTCACCGACTGCGGTGCACATGCCTTCGACACCCTTTGCTACCCCGGCACGGGCGAGCGCGAGATCTATCGTGAAGACCTCATGGTGGGCTACCGTTGGGCAGACAGCCGCCACACCCGCCCGCTCTTCGCCTTCGGCTACGGGTTGAGCTACACCACCTTCAGCTACGGCACCGCCACACTCACCGTGCTGCCCCCTGCCGCAGCCGCCAAGTCGAAGAAGGCAGCCAAGAAGGGTGCCACTACATCGGTGAGCACCGACACGGTGCCCGCCTTCTCGCCCACCGACACGCTGCTCATCACCGTGCCCGTCACCAACACGGGCTCGCGCGCGGGGGCAGAAGTGGTGCAACTCTATGTGGGCGACGACGAAGCCCCGGTGGTACGTCCCGTCAAAGAGCTGAAAGCCTTTGCCAAGGTGCAGCTCGAGGCGGGCGAGACCCGCGCGGTGCAGCTGCGCGTTGCTGCCGCCGACCTTGCCTACTATGACGACCGCGCAGCCCTTTGGCGCGCCGAGGCAGGCACGTTCTCACTGCACGTGGCGGCAGCCGCCAACGACGTGCGACAGACGCTCTCCGCCCGCCTCACCGCCGAGGTGACACGCGCCAAGTGACCCCTCCACGAATGACTTATCAACAGTTATCCACATTGTGAACAACTGTTGATAACTTAAGTTCCGCCCGGCAATGCAGATTGTCGGGCGGAACTTCTTTTAGGGCTAAACCGCAGTTTTAAACGCTTATAATAAAGATTTTAGCGGTGGCAATGAACCGCATGCAGCCCTGCGGTGTTGTGTGTTTGCACGGTGTGCCCGACGCATGCCGACAAAGTTATCAACATTACGAACAAGTTATCAACATTATGGACACAGAGTTTTTCAACCGCAGAGCGAAGCAATGGTGCCACACACGTCGCACCGACCATCAGAAGTTACAATACCTGCTGCACCGAGCCGACATCCGCCCCGGCATGCGTGTGCTCGATGCCGGTTGCGGCGACGGTGTACTCACCCGGCTATTGTCGGCAGCCGTGGGCGAGGCGGGCTTCGTGGTGGGTGTAGATGCCGCGGTGGGAATGTTGGGCGAGGCGAAAGCGCTGCACCCCGGGCTGCGCAACGTGCACTATCAGAAAGGCGACATCGAGACGATGACCTTCCACGAGCGCTACGACCGCATCATCTTGCTCGACGTGTTGCCCCACCTGCGCATGCCCATCGACAGTGTGGTGCGCCTGGTGCGCGAAGCCTTGGAGCCTGACGGACGCATCCTCATTGCCCACGATGCCGCTCGCGAAACCATCAACGAGCTGCACCGCGACCTTGCCTTGCCCGTTGGCATTGAGTTGCCCCCGGTTGACGTGTTGGCGCAACGCTTCGAGACGGCAGGGCTGCGCGTGTCGCGTCGCGCCGAGACGGACGAATATTATTTTGTGGTGGTGGAGGGGCGGTGAATGCGCCCACCCACCTACACAAAAAAACACTCCCCCACTCTGAACGACCAGAGTTGGGGGAGTGCCTTTTAAATAGGATTTAATTCAATCGAGCACGCTGTTTAGCGGAGCTGGACTTTCTTACCGTCGA
>CAZBWT010000146.1:0-5061 GCA_964495625.1 uncultured Prevotellaceae bacterium
TAATACTTCCCTAAGTATTATTTCCATAAGAAAGGTTCCTAAGTAATAGTTTCATAAGAATCCTCACTCAACACAATTCAGATTAAGATGTCTTCACAGCACAATGATGTGCGGCTGCTGTTAAGTCGTAACATTTCCAAAGGTCAGTTGCTCGGCTATGCGTTGGCAAACGTAGTGGGACTGACGGTGATATTGATAGGATTGCTCTTCTATGCCGACAGCAAGCACTCCGTGGCTGCCGACGATCAGTATTTTTCTGCCGACTACGTGGTCATATCCAAACACGTAGAGGGCATTGGCTTCACGCCGCAGACGTTCACCGAGGCGGAGATTGCCGACCTGAACGGTCAGCCGTGGGTGAAGCGCGTGGGGCGATTCTCATCGTCGCGCTTTGCTGTGCATGGCGAGGTGGGAATGGGGGGCAGAGGCTTCTCGTCTTATCTCTTCTTCGAGGCGGTGCCCGATGAGTTTTTCGACATAAAACCCCGCGGATGGACTTTCTCGCCCGACGAGCGGTTCATCCCCATCGTGTTGAGCAAAGACTACTTGGCACTGTATAACTTCGGCTTCGCTGTGCCGCAGGGTCTGCCGCAGGTGAGCGAAGATGTGATAGAGTCGGTGCCGATTAAGGTGACGCTGACGGGCGAGTCAATGCAGCCCGAACCGTTTGAGGCAGGCATCGTGGGCTTCTCGTCGCGACTGAATACCATCGTGGTGCCGCAGAGCTTCATGGAGTGGGCAAACCGCCGCTATTCGAGCGAAGCGGAACCGCAACCTTCGCGCCTCATCGTGGCGATAGACCGCTTGGCGGCTTCGACGATGACCGATTATTTTGCCGCCCATGGCTATGAGGCTGCCGGCGACCAGGATAACACCGACAAAATCTCCGGCTTCTTCGCCGTGGTGTCGGCGGTGGTGGCTTCGGGTGGACTCATCATTAGCTTGTTGGCGCTGTTTATCTTGGTGCTGAGCATCTACCTGCTCTTCCAAAAGAGCCGCGACACGCTGCGCCACCTGATGCTCTTGGGCTATCACCCGATGCGTGTGGCGCGCTATTATGAGGTGGGTGTGATTGTTGCTAACCTGCTGATCACCGCGGTGGCAGTGACGGCAGCTTTGTTGTGTCGTCCGCTGTGGAGCAGTGGTTTGCAGATTGTGGGACTTGGCGGAGCTTCGCCGTTGCCCATGGTGATGTTTGCCGTGGGCTATTGGGTGGTCATGACAGTGCTCGACGTTTGCATCATCCGCACGCGCATGATGCGCATCTGGCAGGGACGCTAAGGTTCGGATTTTATTCCCTTAGAAAATATAACCGATATTGATGAGCACATTGGCGTGCTCGGTGATGTCGGAATAATGAACAGAGCCCGACACGGGTCCGATGACAGTCTTATACATGTAGCCTAAGCTTGCGCCCCAGTTCATCGGCGAGTCTTGCCAATCGCTGATGTTGGGAGCCGACGTGGCTATATTTCCCCCAAAGATGATGAATTGGTTCTTGCTGACGCGACCGCGGAAGTCGAGTCCGGTGAGGACTGCGGCATTGTCTACCACCTGCAGGTCAGTAAGACCGCTGAAGCGTATCTGTCCGTCGATGGCATCGCCCGCAGCTAAGCCGCCGAAGAAGTTCAGCAGCGGGTAGAGGGCAGCGTAGGGGTGCTTCAACACACGCACCGCCACCTTGGGCAGGAACGTCACGCGACGGTTGATGCTCAGCGCTTCGAAATAGTTGAAGGTGAAGACGTGTGAGGCTTGACTGCCGTGGTAGTCGTAGAGGTTGCTGGTGACAAGCTGAAAAGAGGCATCCATGCGTCGACCGCGGCGGGGATACCACTGGTCGTCGAGCGTGTTGACGTGTGTCTTGACGTAGTAGGTGAAGTAGTTGCTGCTACTTACCTCAACCTGGTCGGAGAAGAGCCCGTCCCAATCGAAGGCATCGTAGCTCACTCCCAACTGCCACGCAATGCGGTGCCAGCTGCGCAGAAATTCCAAGTGCCCCGTGTGGCGATAGTATGTGATGTTGGCGGCTTTCTTACGCCCCATATAGATGTCGCTGGTATTCTTCTGGAACTTATAGCCCACGTTGAGGTTCACATCTTGATGAATATTCCACCCGAGGTTCGTCATCAAATAGTTGCGCTCGCCCAAACGACCGCGCAGGTCGAGCATCAGGTCGGCACAATCCACGGGCAGACGCATGCGCAGACCCATCAGCAGCGCCACGTTCTCGAGGTTATCATAGCGCACGCTGAGGTTGATGGAACTCTCGGCAAAAGAACTTTTCAGCGTGTTGTGCGTGCTGTTTTCGGCATGCTCCGCCTGGCGCACCTTTGCGGCATCGGCAATGTGATAGGGGGCACGCGCTGCGGGACGTTCCCGCCCTGTCTCGTCAAGGTATTGACGCAGCTGTTTGAGCTGACTCCAGTGGCTGAGGGCGGCGAGTTCGCCGCGGCGCTTCAGCGTGTCTATGGCTTCGGTGGTGAAGCTGGCGGCACTATAGCCCGTCACATCCACTTTGATGTAGATATCCGTGCTGTCGATCTTGCTGAAATAGTCGTTGTTGGTGGCAACGTCAATCACCTGCATCAGCACCTTGTCGAGTCCCTTCAGCCCCGACGCGGGCAACAGGTCGGCTTGCACATCCACACCGATGATGATGTCGGCACCCATCTTGCGAGCCACGTCCATGGGGTAGTTATTCATGATGCCGCCATCGACCAGCACCTTCCCATCGCGGCGCACCGGTGTGAACAGTCCGGGTATAGACATACTGGCACGCATAGCCTCTTGCAGGTCGCCGTTGTGAAACTCGTGGGCACTGCCGCCGGCAATGTCTACCGCCACGCAGGCAAAGGGGATTGGCAGACTGTCGAACTGCATGGCATGATTATAAGGGTAGAGCAGGCGATAGAGCATGTGCCCGATGTTCACCCCTTTGATGAATCCGCCGTTGTTAATCTCGGGGCTTGAGGCGCGAAAGGGCACGGTGAGCGCATATTGCTCGCTCTGCATACGCTCCGCCAACGGCTTGTCGGCAGGGTTCTCGCGGTCAGACAACATCAGCTTCCAGTCTTGCGTCGAGAGGATGCTGTCGAGCTGTGCGGTGGTGTAGCCCACGGAATAAAGACCGCCAATCAAGGCTCCCATCGAGGTGCCCACCACATAGTCGATGGGGATGCCAGCCTCCTCAATGACGCGCAAGGCACCGATATGGGCGGCACCCTTGGCACCACCGCCACTAAGCACGACAGCGACCGAGGGACGACTTTTCGCCGTCTCTCGGTCGCTGTTATTTAATGAGTCTGCACGTTGTTCACCCATAGCCACACAGACCGATGGAGCGATGACGCTGCACAAAGCGAGCAGCAAGAGGGTGTAGCAGAACCTTTTCATGGGTATGTCTCAAAAAGTGGAGCCACTCCACGCGGTGTGGTTAGCGCCGGGTTATGTGTGAGTTGCTTGTCAGAACGTGTCGGTGTTCATGTCGTCGAGGCTCATAAATCCGTCAGGATCCATCTCCTCGGGGTCGTAGTCTTCCGAGCCGTACATATCGGCGGTGGCATCACCGATAGCGATTTCGTCGATATCCTTAATCTGCACCGGAGCCTTACCGGTCGAAACCGTCACGGCAGCAGCCTTGAGGTGCTTGCCCTGTTCAATCGTCTTGAGCTGCATATACAAAAAGCGCTCGCACATCGTGTCGAAGAGGAAGAGCAGCTTGGTCTTCTCCTCCTTCAGCAAGTCGTCGAGGTGGGTCTTCTCCATGATGAGGCTCTCAGCGTTGGGGTCATCGCTCATGTTGACCATGTTGACCTCTTGTTGCTTATTCCAACCGCCGTCGCAGATGTAGAATGAAGTCATTTGGTCGGCTTTGTAGCCGCAAGATTTAATCAAGACGTTCTGTAGGTCTAAGAAAGTGGCTTCGGCATCGATGTCGATTTCGCGGCGGAAGTCATCAACTTCGTCAGACAGTATGACAAAATGGAATACCATAGTTCTCTAATCTCTTTAAGTGGTTCTGGTGTATTGTGGCAGATGCCGGAGCATTGAGCCGCCGCAGCATAAGCTGTAACTCAGCCTCGGCAATCAATGCCTCGGCACCTGCCTCTTGATGATTTTGGTTTAGCTCATGAAGCCCTTGATGATGCCTCGGTCGGAACCCTTGATGAAGTCGAGCACCATGTCGCGCTCGGGTGTCTGGGGGAATTCCTTCTCAATGCGCTCCAAGGCATGCGTAGTGTTGAGACCCGACAAGTAGATGATGCGATACATCTCCTGAATGTTGACGATGGTGTCGGCCGCAAAGCCGTGACGGCGCAAGCCCACGGTGTTGAGACCCACATAGCAAGCGGGGATGCGGGCAGCCATCGTGTAGGGCGGCACGTCTTTGTTGAGCGGGGTACCACCCTGAATCATACAGTAGGGACCAATGTGGGTGAACTGGTGAATCAAGGCACCGCCGCCAATCACTGCAAAGGGTTCCACCACCACCTCGCCTGCCATCTGCACGCAGTTAGACATGATGACGTTGTCCTTCACATAGCAGTCGTGAGCGATGTGGCAATAGGCCATGATGAGGCAGTTCTTGCCCACGCGTGTCACACCCTTCGAGGCTGTGGCGCGGTGCACGGTGACGCACTCGTGCAGCACGGTGTTGTCACCAATCTCAACGGTTGTGTATTCGCCCTTGAACTTGAGGTCCTGGGGTGTAGTGGCGACACAAGCGCCGGGGAAGATGTGGCAGTTCTTGCCGATGCGTGCACCGGGGAAGAGGGTCACACCGTTCTCGATGATTGTACCGTCGCCGATCACAACGTCGTCATGAATGACGGAGAACGGACCAATCTGCACATTCTCACCGATTTGTGCACCCTCGTGAATATAGGCTAATGGGGAGTGTAATGCTTCCATACGTTATCTTATTAACATGATGAGGGGGTTACTTGTTTTTGATGATCTGAGCCATAAACTCGGCTTCGCTCACAATCTTGTCACCGACAAAGGCATAACCCTTCATCTGGGCGCAACCGCGGCGCAGGGGTGAGAGGAAGGAGACACGGA
>CAZBWT010000147.1:0-3701 GCA_964495625.1 uncultured Prevotellaceae bacterium
CAGCGTTTCTTGTCGCAACCCTTCACCGTGGCAGAGCAGTTTACGGGTGTGCCCGGCGTGATGGTCAACATCGAAGACACCATCAAGGGCTTCAACATGATTCTCGACGGCGAGGTGGACTATCTGCCCGAACAGGCATTCTTGAACGTGGGCACTATTGAAGATGCCATCGCCAAGGGTAAGAAGCTGCTCGAAGCAGCTCAAGCCGCACAGTGATGCATGGTTCGGATAATGGTCTCACACCCAAAGTTGTAAGCCTATGAAACTCCTGATAGTCAGCCCTGAGCAAACCCTCTTTGAGGGCGAAGTGGAGCTTGTGGAACTGCCCGGCACCAAGGGCAGATTCACCGTGCTCCGCGACCACGATGCCATCATCACCACGCTGCAAAACGGCGAGATACGTTACGTGACCGGCGGCGAGGAACGCCGCCAGCCCGTGGCAGGTGGCTATGCCGAAGTGAAGAGCAACGTGATTGCCGCATGCATCACGCTGCCCGTAGCTTGAGGCTTGGCAAGGTTCAAACCCCTCTCCCATCAAATATGAACACTGAAAACACTATGAAAAAGTTGCCGCAACACGCGCTCTACTATGCCGGTCTTTTGGCTTTGGTGGCTTGCTACACAGCTTTAGGTTATTATTGTTTTTCGGTCTTCCCGGAGTGGGAAAATGCCTGGCACGGCTACCTCGGTGGCGGATTCTTCGTGTGCGAAGCTCTGATACTCTACAGTTTAGACTATGCCTCACGGCATCAGATGCAGAACCTGTTTTTGTGGGTGACCTTCGGCAGCAAGGTGTTTCGCGTGCTGTTGGTGATAGCCACGTTGGTGGCTTATTACTTGTGTCACCCCGAGACGACCGGCATGTTTGCCATTGATATGCTCTGCCTCTACATGCTGCTGCTAATCTACGAGACAATCTTCTTCGTGCACCGTTCGATGAACAACAATGATTAAAAAAGTCTTACCGAATGAAATATTCGATCCACATCATACACACATTATTGGTTGCCATCTTGCTTGGATTGGCAACACCGCAAGCCCATGCGCAAGCAAACACCGAGGTGCAAGCAAACACTGAAGCGGAAGCAAACACCGAGGTGGAAGCGGAAGCTGAAGGCAAGGTGGATGTCTCGGAGTTGATCTTCGGACACATCGGCGACTCTTATGAGTGGCACTTCACCAGCGTTGGCGACACGCACGTGTCTCTCTACCTGCCCGTGATTGTGCACAGCAAGCAGAGCGGGTGGCACGTCTTCTCGTCGAAGCACTTCCACCACGGCACCGAGCCTTATGAGGGACTTTATATTGCCAAGGGCGGCGACCACGACGGCAAGGTGGTGGAGCGTGACGCTGTGACCGGCGAGGAGGTGCGTCCCACCGACATCTCGCTGACCAAAGATGCGTTGGCTCTGCTGCTCAACAGTGCCATCTTGATTGCCATGGTGCTCTATTGCAGCCGTTGGTATAAGCACCGCAAAGCCGAAGACGAAGCTCCGCGCGGCTTTGTCGGCATGATGGAGATGATGACACAGATGATTTATGTGGACGTGATTAAGGGCAACATACCCCAGCACGTGCAGCGTTATGCCCCCTATCTGCTCACGGCTTTCTTCTTCATCTTCCTGAACAACCTCATCGGACTGATACCCGGCAGTGCCAACATCACGGGCAACATTGCCGTGACCTTTGTGTTGGCTCTCTGCACCTTCTTGATGATCAACATTTTTGGCAACAAGGAGTATTGGAAAGACATTTTGCTGCCCGACGTGCCCGGATGGTTGAAGCCCATCATGGCAGTGATTGAGATTTTCGGCATGTTTACCAAACCTATCGCCTTGATGATACGTCTCTTTGCCAACATTATGGCAGGTCACACCGCCATGTTGGCACTGTTTAGCGTCATCTTCATCACAGCATCGATGGGTCCGGTGCTCAACACTTCAATGTCGTTCCTTTCCATTGTGTTCTGCATCTTCATGAACTGCCTCGAACTCTTGGTGGCATTCATTCAGGCATACGTCTTCACCATGCTCTCGGCAGTGTTCATCGGACTGTCGCAGCCGGTGCACCACAAAGAGTGAAGAAGCCGGGTTATCAGCACCCGCGGTGTGAGTTATCAAGTGTTGAGCCTCAGCGCTGCAACACTGACAATGAGACACTTGCACCAACCCTCAAAATACTTATAAACCGAACTATCAACAACGGTTTATAAGTGAAAAATCACACAGAAAAGATTATTAATAAGAATATCGTTAAACCAATTAAAATCATTACTATTATGTTTAGTTCAATTTTGTTAGAAGCTGCTAATTTGACCTACATTGGTGCCGCTCTCGGCGCAGGTATCGTAGCCATTGGTGCCGGTCTCGGACTTGGCAAAATCGGTTCATCTGCCATGGACGCTATGGCACGTCAACCCGAAGCCATCAGCAAGATTCAGACACCTATGATCATCATCGGTGCCCTCGTGGAAGGTGTCAGCTTGATCGCCGTAGTGGCTTGTTTGCTTATCGTCTTGATGAAATAATCGAGTCAATCAGGTAAACAACACAACAGCAACAATCGACAAATAATCGAATAAGTAACACTACCATCTATGTCATTACTGATTCCTGACAGTGGACTCCTCTTCTGGATGATTATCGCCTTCGGAGCCGTCTTCTTCGTCTTGGCAAAATACGGTTGGCCCATCATCACCCGCATGATAGACGACCGCAAACGCTACATCGACGAGTCGATTAACTCCGCACGCGAGGCTAACGAACGCTTAGCCGGCATACGCGAAGAGAGTGCCGCCCTACTGAAACAGGCGCGCGATGAACAAGCGCGCATCTTGGCTGAAGCCGTCGAGTCGCGCAACCGCATCGTGGAACAAGCCAAGGCTGATGCTGTCGTGGAGGGTAAAAAGATAGTGGAAGAAGCACGTCACCAAATCGAAATCGAGAAGGAAGATGCCCTGCGCGACATACGCCGCCAGGTGGCTTTGCTCTCGGTGGAGGTGTCGGAGCGCGTGCTGCGCACCACACTCACCAATGACAAGGAACAGATGGCGATGATCGACCGCATGCTCGACGAAGTGATCGACAAAAAGTAACCCTCAGTTTAGATCTAAATAAGTTTTAGTTTGACCTAACATGGATATAGGAGTCATTGCCAAACGCTATGCAAAAGCTCTCTTGGAGTATGCCGTCGAGGAGCATTGCGAAGAGAAGGTCTATGGTGAAATAAACCACTTTGTGACCGTCTATCGCCGCCTGCCTCAGCTGCACGAGATGCTTAGCAACCCTCTGCTGCGTGATGCCGACAAGGTGTCACTGCTCTGCAATGCCGCTGCTGACAAGCCTACGGCTGTGTTCAGCCGCTTTGCAGCGCTCGTGGTGGCACATCGGCGTGCAGCCTATATGCTCTTCATCGCCCATTCATTTGTGTCGCTCTATCGCCAACTGAAGCACATCAGCATAGCCCAACTCACCACCGCCGCACCGGTCAACGATGCCGTCACCGCTCGCCTCAAAAAGTTAGTGGCAAGCCTCACAACCGAAGCCGGCGAGGTGCAGATTTCTACGCAAGTAGACGCAAAGCTATTAGGTGGCTTCACGCTGACCATCGACGACCTCCGACTGGATGCAAGCGTAAAAAGCCAGTTCGACCGCATCAAGAAGCAATTCATTGAGCAGAACAAACGCATCGTCTAAATCGTA
>CAZBWT010000147.1:3801-5059 GCA_964495625.1 uncultured Prevotellaceae bacterium
AAATAGAAACGTTTGACGACGAATCTGCTCACCCCGCTCCCACTGCGCTCTCTACGCTCTATTGGCGCGGCTTGACCGCGTGTGTACAATATTTTTAAAGCAAACATTATGAACAACATAAAAGCAAGCGAAGTCTCGGAAGTGCTACTCAGCCAGCTGCGCGGCATCGACACCAACGTCCGCTTTGAAGAGGTGGGCACGGTGCTCACCGTGGGCGATGGTGTGGCGCGCATCTACGGTCTCCACAATGCCGAAGCTAACGAACTCTTAGAGTTTGAAAACGGCATCATGGCTATCGTCATGAACCTTGAGGAAGACAACGTGGGTGCCGTGCTGCTCGGTTCAACCGAGAAGATCAGCGAAGGCATGACCGTGAAACGCACCGGACGCATCGCCTCCATTCAGGTGAGCGAAGAGATGTTCGGTCGCGTCATCAACCCTTTGGGCGAACCGCTCGACGGTATGGGTCCCATTGGCGGCGAGAAGTTTGAGATGCCCTTGGAACGTAAGGCTCCGGGTGTCGTGTTCCGTCAGCCGGTGAAGGAACCCCTCCAGACGGGTCTGAAGGCTGTCGATGCCATGATACCCATTGGTCGCGGTCAGCGCGAGTTGATTATCGGCGACCGCCAAACGGGCAAGACCGCCATCGCCATTGATACCATCATCAATCAACGTCAGAATTACGAAGCCGGCGAACCGGTCTACTGCATCTATGTGGCTATAGGTCAGAAGGGTTCAACGGTAGCATCGATTGTGCAGACACTGCGCGAGAAGGGTGCCATGCCCTACACCTGCGTGGTGGCAGCCACGGCAGCCGACACCGCCGCCCTGCAATATTTCGCACCGTTTGCCGGTGCCGCCATCGGCGAGTTCTTGCGCGACACGGGTCGCCATGCCTTGGTGGTCTATGACGACTTGTCGAAGCAGGCTGTCGCCTATCGTGAAGTGTCGTTGATTTTGCGTCGTCCTTCGGGTCGTGAAGCCTATCCGGGCGACGTGTTCTATCTGCATAGCCGTTTGTTGGAACGTGCCGCCAAGATCATCGCTCAGCAAGAAGTGGCTGAGAAGATGAACGACCTGCCCCCATCGTTGAAGGGCAAGGTGAAGGGTGGCGGTTCGCTCACCGCTCTGCCTATCATCGAGACACAGGCGGGCGACGTTTCGGCTTACATCCCAACCAACGTGATTTCTATCACCGACGGTCAGATCTTCCTCGAAACCGACCTCTTCAACCAGGGCTTCCGCCCCGCCATCAACG
>CAZBWT010000148.1:0-5041 GCA_964495625.1 uncultured Prevotellaceae bacterium
CTTCTCGCCGACCTTGTAGTTTTGGTGCATACATCATGAGTGATGTGCGCCCGCCCTTAGCCGCCGCGCGCTTGTCGCGTGGGAGCTCGGAGGCGGGCGCTCGTTTTGAACAGAGGTGACGTGGGCGGCAGATGGCTGCCGCTCCACTCCGGGCGAGGGTGATGTGGGTGGCGGTGGCGAGCGATGCGGTTCGGTGCCACCATGACGTGGGTACACCTGCCCGGAGACACGTTTCGCGACGAAGCAATGAGGTTGGTGGGGGAGGGGGAGGTGTTTCGCAGGTATATCGACGTATGTGGAGGTCGGCGGGCAATTTAGGTTGTTAGGGGCGGTTAAGTGTGCAATTCATAGGCGACTTTGCCATGTTTATCTTAATGGGCGCTGTGGGCGAGAAGGAGCGCGTGGGGGAACGACACCAGCGTCATAAAACAAATCGTGCCGCATCTTTCGATGCAGCACGATTGCTGTGTAGCCCGACGGGGATTCGAACCCCGATACCTAGACTGAGAATCTAGAGTCCTAACCATTAGACGAACGGGCCGTTTTAGGACTTGGTTTTCTTTTCCTTTTGTTGGGGTGGAGGGTGGGGCTCGAACCCACGACATTCAGAACCACAATCTGACGCTCTAACCAACTGAACTACATCCACCATGTAGCAATCTTGTTTCGTTGTTTCTCGATTGCGGGTGCAAAGATATAGGCTTTCACCTTATCTGCCAAATGTTTCGGTGGAAAAATGCAAATTTTCACACTTCTTTGCTATTTTGGTTGATTTTTGCCCCTAATGTGCTACCGTCTATCGTTTTATTTCCTAACTTCGCCGCTCAACAGTTTTGCCTTGTGGCGGGGTTATCATGCTTTAGACTGTACATTTTTTTTTGCGTATGAGCGTTTTGAAGAATTCTGATGTTTCGGCTCCCGACCCGCAGGTTGTGCGGGTGGTGACGTGGGAGCCTCGTTATAATAAAGACTTTGTGCGCCTCAATCGCCAATGGATTGAGCGCTTCTTTAAGTTGGAGCCGTCTGACTTAAATTACTTCAGCGACCCCGAGGGGCTGATTATTCGTCCCGGGGGAGAAATCTTCATCGCTTTGCTCGGTGATGAGGCGGTGGGGTGTTGCGCCTTGGTGCATCATGCCGACACTGATCTCTATGAGTTGGCTAAGATGGCGGTGGACCCCTCGGCGCAGGGGCATGGCATCGGCACTCGCCTCGGGCATGCCTTGATAGACTATGCGCGCGCCAAGGGCATCAAGAGCCTCTATCTCGAGGCTAACACCCGGCTCGAGGCTTCGGTGAAGCTTTATCACAGCCTCGGGTTTAAGCCCGTGCCCATCGAGCATGCCGTCTACGACCGTTGCGACCTCTTTATGGAGTGGCATGACGAGTGCCCCGAGGGGTGATGTGCCCGACTGTGTGGCGCGGTGATGAAAGTTTTTCGCCCATTTGCTTGCAAACGTGGAGATTTCTTGCGAATATTGCACTCTTAGATGTGAGAAGGCGGGTCTTGTGCTGCCCGTCGGCTTCTTGCAAACAACTAATCCGTGGGACGGTGTTTCATCGCTGTGGAACCTTTCCCCCACAACATTACAATACACAATTATACTATGACACTTTTCGATCAGATCAGTGAAGACATCAAGAAGGCCATGTTGGCTCGTGATGCCGTGCGCCGCGACACTTTGCGCAATGTTAAGAAGGAGTTTATTGAGGCTAAGACTGCCGGTGGCAGCAATGGCGAGTTGAGCGATGCCGATGCCTTGAAGATCATCGCCAAGATGGTGAAGAAGGGTAAGGACGCTGCCGACATCTTTATCGGTCAGAACCGCCAGGACCTTGCCGACGAGGAGTTGGCTCAGGTGCGCGTGTTAGAGGAGTATTTGCCCAAGGCTTTGAGCGCCGACGAGCTGAAGGCTGCCATTCAGGCAGTGATTGCTCAGGTGGGCGCTGCCGGTCCGAAGGATATGGGCAAGGTGATGGGCGCTGCCTCGAAGGCTTTGGCAGGTCAGGCTGACGGCAAGGCTATCTCTGCCGTGGTCAAGGAGCTGCTTTCGGCTATGGCTTAACCCTCACCCGGCAAGGCTTTAAGCATCATGAGAGTAGTGATACAGCGCGTGGCGCATGCCTCGGTGACCATCGACGGCACAGTGAAGTCTGCCATCGGGCAGGGACTGTTGGTGTTGGTGGGCTTCGAGGCTGCCGACACCGCCGACGACGTGGCTTGGACCACGCGCAAGCTGTTGGGGCTGCGCATCTTCAACGACGAGGCGGGGGTGATGAACCGCTCGGTGATGGATGTGGGTGGCGAGGTGCTCATCGTGAGCCAATTCACGCTGCACGCCATGACCGCCAAGGGCAACCGCCCTTCGTATATCCGCGCGGCGGGTCACGACATCGCCATACCGCTCTATGAGCAGTTCCTCGCCGCTGTGAGCGCGGGGTTAGGCAAGGCGGTCGGTTCGGGTCGCTTTGGTGCGGATATGAAGGTGGAGCTGCTGAATGATGGTCCGGTGACGATATGTATGGACTCTAAAAATAAGGAATAAATGCCACATACTGACGAGCATACGCCCACATCGTCGCCTACGTTGGCGGACGTGCAGCGCTTAGTGGATGAGTGGATCAAACGCTACGGTGTGCGCTATTTCAATGAGCTGACCAACATGGCAATCCTCACCGAGGAGGTGGGCGAGGTGGCTCGCATCATGGCGCGTCGCTATGGCGAGCAGTCTGAAAAGGAGTCTGACCGCGGTCGTGACTTAGGCGATGAGTTGGCTGACGTGCTCTGGGTGGTGACCTGCCTGGCAAACCAGACGGGCGTGGACCTGACCGAGGCTTTCAACCGCAACTTGGCGAAGAAGACGGCGCGCGACGAGGTGCGTCATCTTCAAAACCCGAAGTTGATGCCCGCGCAGTCTCAGCCATCCGGTGACGACGCAACCGCCTGTGGGCAAACCGAATAAACGATTTATTATTAACCACAATTTTACAATAGAGATTATGGCAGAAGATTTTAGCAATGCTGATAAGTACCTGCAGGTGCTTGCAAAGTATGATACGCAGCTCGACGATGCCGCTGTGAAGGCGGAGGTGGAGCGCATCATAGCCGAAAACTATGACAGAAATAATACGTCTGACGTGCTGAAACTCAGCTTGGGATGTATTGACTTGACTACACTCAACCCCACCGACAACGAGGAGCGCGTTTCTGAGTTCGTGCGCCGCGTGAATGCCTTCGAGGAGGCTTATGGTGAGTTGCCCAATGTGGCTTCGATTTGCGTTTATCCGAATTTCGCCGAATTGGTGAGCATGGATCTCGACGTGTCGGAGGTGCACACCACGGTGGTGGCTGCCGGCTTCCCTTCGTCGCAGACCTTCCCCGAGATTAAGGTGGCTGAGTGCGCCATGGCTGTGCGCGCCGGTGCCGACGAGGTGGATATCGTGATTTCCATCGGTCAGTTCTTGCAGGGGCAGTATGAAGAGATGTGTGACACCATCAGCGAGTGCAAGGCTGCGGTGGGCGACAAGACGTTTAAGGTGATTTTGGAGACCGGCGCTCTGAAGACGGCTTCTAACATCATGAAGGCTTCGGTGCTCGCCATGTATGCCGACGCAGACTTCATCAAGACCTCTACCGGCAAGCTCGAACCTGCCGCCACGCCCGAGGCTGTCTACGTGATGTGTAAGGCGGTGAAGGCTTATTTTGAGCAGACGGGTCGCAAGGTGGGCGTGAAGGTTGCCGGCGGCGTGCGCACGCCTGAAGATGCTGTGAAGTATTACAGCATCGTGGAGGCTGTGCTTGGCAAGGATTGGCTCTGCAAAGACCTCTATCGCATCGGTGCCTCGTCGGCTGCCAACAATCTGTTGTCTGCCATTGTGGGCACTCCGGTGAAGCACTTCCTCTAATCGCAGCTGCCGGGGGCTTCGGCTTTGCGGCACAAGGCTGCTGCCTATGAAGCTTTTTGCTTAAAACAATATAAGAGAGCGACATACCTCTGTCACGGGGTGTGTCGCTCTCTTGTTGTTTTCTTCTGTTTGTTTCGCTCCTTCCGGTTCTGTGCGGGGTGGTTGCTTTGCCGCCCGGGGCTGTTTGGCGTTTAAAAGAGGGTGAGCTGTTCCGCCTCGGGCAACAGCCGGAAGGTGAGGCGGTGATAGGGTGTGGTGCCGTGGGCGGCTATGGCGGCGCGGTGGTCGGCTGTGGGGTAGCCCTTGTTGACGCGCCAGCGGTAGGCGGGGTATTCGGCATCGATCTTCGTCATGAAGTCGTCTCGATAGGTCTTGGCTAAGACCGAGGCGGCTGCTATGGACATCATTTTGCCGTCGCCCTTCACAATGGTGGTGTGGGGCACGTTGTGATAGGGGCTGAAGCGGTTGCCGTCAATGAGGAGTGCCTCGGGGCGAACCTTGAGCGCGTCGATGGCGCGGTGCATGGCGAGTATTGAGGCGCGCAAGATGTTGATCTTGTCAATCTCCAGGTTATCCACCACCCCGACCGCCCATGCCACGGCTGCCTCTTCGATGATGGGGCGCAGGGCATAGCGCTGTCGCTCAGTGAGCTTTTTAGAGTCGTTGAGCAGTTCGTTGTGAAAGTCGGGCGGCAAGATGACCGCTGCTGCATAGACGGGACCCGCCAGGCAGCCACGACCGGCTTCGTCGCAGCCGGCTTCGACTATGCCGGGGGTGAGGTAGGGGAGGAGCATGTGCTTGTGTGGATGTTTGTTTTTACACGGCGAAGATAAGCCTTAACGCGTGAAACACAAAGCATTTCGATAATTTGACGGTTGTTTTATCACCTCCACTTTCCAAAATCATTAAAAATTTATAATTATAGTCGCTCGTGCAAACGATATAGATGGCTGTGTGGCTGAAAATCACTATCTTTGCAGCGTTTTTCGCGCGTGCTATTGCCGGAAGTGTGCCTAAACCGCGGGTTGAGGCAGCTGAAAGCGGGTAAGGCGGAGAAACAGAGAGTTTTAAAACAACAAATTAATTAAAGTAAAAACAAAATGCCTACTATTCAACAGTTAGTAAGAAAAGGTCG
>CAZBWT010000149.1:0-3440 GCA_964495625.1 uncultured Prevotellaceae bacterium
GTTGACACCCCACTTGGCATCCACCGTGACCAAAGCCTTGCCGGCGGTGCCGTTTTTGGTGGTGATGATGACCACACCGTTGGCACCACGTGCACCATAGAGGGCATTGGAGGCGGCATCTTTCAACACCGTCACCGAGGCAACGTCCTGCGGGTTGATGTTGTTCCAACCGCCATCGAAGGGCATGCCATCGACGATAATCAACGGGTCGGTGTCGGCATTGATACTACCCGCACCGCGGATGGTCATCGACTGCGTGGAACCCGGGGCGGTGGAGGGGTTGATTTGCAAACCGGGCACCTCGCCCACCAAGCTCTGCATGACGTTGGTCAGCTGTTTTTGTTCTATCTTGGCTGTGCCGACCACTGCCGCAGAACCCGTAAATGAGGATTTCTTGGCTGTGCCGAAAGCCGTCACAATCACTTCTTCGAGCATTTCATCATTCGGGCGGAGCGTAATGTCGAGCTTCGGCTTAGCCTTGACCTGCACCGTCTCCATGCCCACAAACGAAACAAGCAGCTGCGCAGCCGGATCTACATCCGTCAAGCGAAACTGCCCGTCAACGTCGGTGATAGCACCTTTGTTCACACCCTTTTCTACATAGGTGACCGTGGCACCGATAATGCCCTCACCTTGTTCGTCGCGTACGACACCCGACACGTTTATCGTGCCTTGTGCCCAAGCCACCACGGTGACTCCCAACAACAAAATCAACAAAAAGAATCTTCTCATATTAACAATTAAGATACATAATATATTCAAAATAAAGCTTCTTGGCTCGCGGCTGCCGATGCAACCGATTGACAAGCGTTTTGGCACATGTTAGCGTTACATTTTATGCTATCACGACGCAAAGATATGAATTATGATTAAAGTACAATACTTTTGAGTAAAAAATGTTACTTTTATCAGAAAATAGTTTGCATTACACCAAAAACTCAAACTATTTGCTACCTGCAAAATGTATTTTGCTACCTTAAAATATGAATTATCGGCAAAGACGCAAGAGTTCGATGCAATTATTTATCGGCTGAAGTTTTTGTGTATCAACCCACAACCATTTATTGCATATACAATTTATTATGCAATGTGCTGCTCAGCGGCGATATTCCCTCCGGAATTACACCCCATGGGCGATGTTTCCGGCAGTGCACAAACAAGGTGATGAGGGGGACTTAGAGAGATGTCATCAGTCGGCAACGAAGCCTGAGGAAAGGAGTTAGCAACGCGGAATGCGTCATAAAGTTCCCCACCTTTAGATGATATTGCGAAAATATGTGTAACTTTGTCGCCGATATCAAGCTGAAAGACCATAGAGCACAACCGACTCTATTTATAATATGTATGATTTATGATTACCTCGCAACAACAATCTGACTACATCAGCTTTGCCGACCGTTTGATTGACTTCGCGCTGAGCCAAGGCTGCGCACAGGCACGCGCCGAGCTGAGCTGCGTGGAACACTTCTGCATCGACACACACAACGGTAACGTCGAGACGCTGCAACAGAGCACCGGCGTAGGGCTCACCATGCGTCTGTTTGTTGACGGTCGCTATGGCACCTACTCCACCAACCGACTCGATCGCGCCGAGGTGGAGAGCCTCATCCTGCACGGCATCAAAGCCACACGCCACTTAGGGGTGGATGAGTGCCGCACGCTGCCCGACCCCGCGCGTTATTTCCGCCCCGACCCCGCGGGCGATGCCGACTTGGGGGTATATCATACCGACATCAGCACCACCACGCTCAACGACAAACGCGACTTGGTGTTGCGCACCGCCGCCTGCACCGCACAATATGACTCACGCATCATCAGCCTCGACACCTCGCTGCAAGACCGCATCGGGTGGCAATACCTCACCGACAGTCAGGGCTTCAAGGGCGAGAGCCGTGCGGGCATCTGCTCGCTGGTAGCCTCGGTGAACATGCAGGGCGAGGGCGACTGTCGCCCCTCTGATTATGAGCAGGTCACCGCCGTGAGCTACGAGGCGTTGCGCCGCAAACTGCACGCCCGCAACGAGACGATAGGCGACAGCGCACACCGCCGCACCTACAGCAAGATCGGGCAGCGCAGCATCACCCCCGGGGTCTACCCCCTCATCGTGGAGGCTCGTGTGGTGGGCAAGTTGCTCGACCCCATGATTGACGTGCTCTTTGGTGCCAACCTCTATCAGCAACGCTCTTTCTTGGCAGATCGGCTCGGCGAGGTGGTGGCTTCTCCCCTATTCACCCTGACGGATCAGCCACACCGCCACGGTGCCGCCGGCGCTTGTTATTTCGACTACGAAGGGGTAGCCACACACCCCTGCGACATCTATCGCGAGGGACGACTCGCCAACTTCTTCATCGACACTTATTACGCCCGAAAGCTGCAACGCGAGCCGGGCAGCAGCGGTCCGGCTGTGCTCTGCATGGAGCCGGGCAAGCGCAGCCTGTCGCAAATCATCACCGATTCTCAACGCGCCATCTACATCACCGGCTTTAACGGCGGCAACTACAACGAGGTGACGGGCGACTACTCGTTTGGCATCGAGGGCATCTTGGTGGAAAACGGTGAGCTCACCGTGCCCATCAGCGAAATGAACCTGACGGGCAACCTGCTCGACCTGTGGCAACACCTCGTGGAGGTGGGTAACGAAACGGAACAGACCGCCACCGGCTTCGTCCCCACGTTGGTCTTCGAGGAGGGACGGATTAGCTAACGACATTTTTTTAGACAGACGCATCTTATTAATAACCATTCATCTAACTACAATCACTATGGAATTAACATTTAGCTTGAAGGAGGTCATCAGCGCCTTCATTGTGTTGTTCGCCATGATAGACCCGATCGGCTTAGCACCGTTGGTCATTGACCTGCAGGGCAAATCGGGTCCCATCAAAGCGGGCAGGGCTGCGCTCATCTCGCTCGGCACACTGCTCGCCTTCCTCTTTGGCGGCAATGTCATCTTGCAACTGTTTGGTGTAGACATCCACTCGTTTGCCGCAGCGGGCGCGGTGGTGATCTTCATCATGTCGCTCGAAATGATTTTGGGCATAGAGATCTTCCACTATAACGACGGTCCCAAGGGCATGAGCACCATCGTGCCGGTGGTCTTCCCCCTCATTGCCGGTGCCGGCACCTTCACCGCCCTGTTGGCGCTGCGTGCCGAATATAACATCCTCAACATCATCATCGCCTTGGTGCTCAACATCATCATCGTCTATTTAGTGTTGCGCTACCTTTATGGACTGGAGCACACCTTAGGCAAAGGAGGCATCTACGTGCTGCGTAAGTTCTTCGGCATCATCCTCTTGGCGATTGCCGTGAAGCTCTTCACCAGCAACATTTCATTCTTGGTGGCGGGTAATTAATGCATCCCGCCACACATCCCGCCAACGCCACACATTCCCGCCACCCCACGCATCTACCCCCGCATATCCACCCCACGTATTTAC
>CAZBWT010000149.1:3540-4963 GCA_964495625.1 uncultured Prevotellaceae bacterium
CGTATCTACCCCACTCTGTGCGCTATGAATTCACCCAAGATAAGCATCATCACCATCACCTACAACAGTGCCGCCCACGTTGAGGAGGCGCTGCTCAGCGTGATTGGGCAGACCTACCCCAACAAAGAATACATCATCATCGACGGTGGGTCCACCGACGGCACGCTCGACATCTTGCAGCGCCACCGCCAACACATCGACTACCTAATCTCCGAACCCGATAAGGGCATCAGCGATGCCTTCAACAAAGGCATACGCGCCGCCACGGGCGACGTGATTGGCATCATCAACTCCGACGACCTGTTGGCACCCGATGCGCTGCAACGCGTGGCAGAACGTTACGACCCCGCGATAGACCTCTATCGGGGTGACTGCCTCACGCTGAACCCCGTCACGGGCTTCACCTACCGCGACCGTCCCACGCTGCGTTGGCGCGCCATACCGCTGTTTATGCGCGTCACACACCCCTCTACGTTCGTCTCGGCTGATGCCTATCGACGTTGGGGCGGCTACGACACCTCGATGCGCTATATGATGGACATCGACCTGCTGCGCCGCTTCGACACACGAGGCGCTCGCGTGGTCTACATCCCCGAGGTGTTGGCAACGTTCCGCTTGGGCGGTGTGTCGCAAACCAACCTGCCCGGCAGACGGCAAGAGCTGCGCTACCTGCTGCGCAAAAACGGCTCCACCCCCCTCCAGGTGTTCATCTTCGACTGCTATTACATGGTGCGCCAGGCGGTGAAGAGCGTTGTCTGCCTCTTTGGCGAAGACCGCCGCTTTCTCTTCACACGCAAGCTGTAATTCTTTTCCCCCTATAACCTCCCGATGAAAACACGTGTCATCACCCTCAACGATTCCACCTTTGCCGCAAATTGCAGACGGCTGCAAGAGATTGTGGAGCAGAGCAACTTCGTGCCGCACCTTGTGGTGGGCATCCGCCAAGGAGGAGTGCGCGTCAGCACGCAGCTGTTCCCCCACGTGCCGCACGTAGAGGTGACCATGCGTCGCCCCACCACTGCCCGGAAAGAGCACATGCCCATGCGTTGGTTGCAACACCTGCCTTATGCCGTGCTCAATGCCCTGCGCATAGCAGAAGCCCGATGGCTGAACCGACACAAACCCGAGGCATACCCCGAGGGCACGATGCCCGCCGAGGTGCCGCTCCTCCCCCGTCGCCCCGCCGACACGATGGAGCGCGAACGCATCCTCATTGCCGATGATGCCGTAGACAGCGGTCGCACCCTTGAGTTAGTGACCCGCTGGCTGCAATCGGTCCGCCCCGAGGCAGATATCCGCGCGGCAGTCATCACCGTCACGACTCCGGCTCCGCTTGTCATGCCACAATATTACTGCTATTACCCCAACACACTGATTCGCTTCCCATGGTCGAAAGATTACAAACGCGCCCGGTAGAAAGATT
>CAZBWT010000150.1:0-4868 GCA_964495625.1 uncultured Prevotellaceae bacterium
ATCTTCACCTCAACGGGGAAGGTACGCGTCGTAGCGTCCAGCGTGGGGTAAACCAACGACACATTGCCCGTGAAGTTCTCGCCCTGCAGGGCATCGAGCGTAATGGTCTCGACGGGCATACCCTTCTTGACCTCCTTATAATACTGTTCGTTCACGTTAATCAAAATCTTCACCGGCTTAATCTGCTCAACCACCAGCACCGGTTTGCCGGCACTATAGAGGTCGCCCTTATCGTAGTTGCGAGCCGTGATGACACCGTCAATAGGACTCTGCAGCGTGGTGTTCTCCACAAGGTTGTTATACGAAGCCTGAGTCACGTCGAGAGCCATCTTCTTCGAGTCCCATTCCGACTTCGAGGCACCGCCCACCTTATAAAGCTCGTCTACACGCTCAAACTCGGTCTTCTGGTTGTCGAGCTGAGCCTTCAGCTGCTTGAGGTTGCTGTTATCCATCACCACCAAGGTCTGACCCTTGCGCACGTGGTCGCCCACTTCGGCGCGGATGTCGGTGATGCGCACGGGGCTTTGCGGAGCAATGTCGTTCGTGACGTTAGCCTCCACGTTGGCAGTAAACTCAGCCACCTGATCCACGTCGCGCGACGCAACTTTCTGCACCTTCACTGTGGGGAGTGCAGCTTCGGCAGTCTCGGTTTCAGTGGTAGCCTCGCTCTGGTTGTTAGAGCCGCATGCGGTCAGCATCATCAGCACCACCGGAATGTAGAAGAATTTCTTTTTCATCTTGTTTTATTATTGTTTTTACGATTTATCTAAATAGAAGAGATGTGGGGGGAGGGTGTTACTTATCGGTCACGAGCTTGCCGAGGGTAGCCTCTAAGGATGTGCGTGCCGAGAGGAAGTCGTAGATAGACTGCACATACTGCAAACGAGCCGAGAGCAGAGAGGTCTCAGACGAAGTCATCTCGAGCAACGTGCCCGAACCGATGTCATAACGCTTCTGGCTGATGCTGTAGGCGCGCTCAGCTGAATAGACGTTCTCTTTGTTTGACACCACCTGCTCGGCAGAAGTCTCGATGCTGTTGAGCGAGTTCGACACCGAAAGCTCCAACTGGCGCACCAAGTTCTCGCGCTGTGTCTCTACGTTGCGAATTGAGAGGTTGTTCTGCTTCGTCTTCATATATTTGGCACCACCGTCGAAGAGGGTCCAGTTGAGCGACAAAGCCAAAGTGGCATTGCCGAAATACTGAGCGTCGAAGGGGTTGAACTCTTCGGCATAAGCCTGATAGCCCGTGGTGAATGAGAGTGCCAACGTGGGGATGTAGCCCAACTTATTGATCTTCTCAGCCAACTTCAGCTGACGAGCCTGAATATCCAACTGACGCAGAGCGCTGTTGTCGGTCAGGGATGTGTCGCTCTTCAAGGTCATGAGGTCGGCAAAGAGCTGTTCTTCGTAGTCGCTGAGCTTACCCTCGAAGATGATCGGCTCATTCACATCTACGCCCATCAGCACCTTGAGCTGCATCTCGGCAAGCTTGATGCCGTTCGAGCTGTTGAGGAGCTGCGGTTTGATGGAAGCCACCTGCACGTCTGCCACCAACTTGTCATATTCTGACACCGTTCCCTGATTATACTTGGCAGCCACCGTCTGCGCATTCATCTGTGAGGTCTTATAGTTAGCGTCGAGGGCTTCGTAAGAGTCGCGAGCCAACAGCAGGCTGTAGTAGGCATTCTTCACCTCGCTGATGGTCGATACCTTCGACGAGCGAGCGCTCTCAACAGCCAACTGCACCTCTTCCTCGTTCAAGCTGATGGTCTTCCACAGCTGCGGAGCCACCAAAGGCAATGCCACCGTGCCCGACAGAGCGTAGGTGTATTGCTGACCCATCGTGATGGGGTCCGGCGAGAATGAGAGCTTCATCTTTTGCTGCACAATAGCGTCGCTGGCAGTGCCGCTCACAGAAATCGTGGGGAACAACCCCGTGATGGTTTCTTTCTTGGCATACTGCTTAATCTCCAGTTCCCTATTAGCCACCTGAATGGTCGGGTTGTCGCTCAATGCGATCTCCAAAACGCGATCAAGATTGAGACGCAGACTGTCTTGAGCCATAGCGGGAGCAAACACCCCGGCTGCCAGACAAAAACCTGCAACCCAACGTTTCATTTCGAATTGTTTCATCGTTAACTATAAATGATTAAATAAAAACATGCGATTTTGCAGACGCAAAGGTAATGCAATTAATTATATGAGCGCAAATATTATTCTCTTTAAGCCCATAGTTTATCACTGAACAAGCGTAGTTTAAAAACTCTAACAGCCATTTTTCGGGCATCAGCGAGTGTTTTCCACTGTGTCTTTGCAGCTAATTTACGCTAAATCAGTTACCTTTGCCCGCACACACTTTTTTTAACAGCATCTTTCTTATTGTTATGAACTATATTGAACTCACTTTGATGCCCACCCCTTGCAACGAAGCCATCTGCGATGTGCTTTCGGCGCTTCTTGCCGATTTGGGCTTTGACAGTTTTGAGCCTCAAGCCGACGGGCTGTTGGCTTATTGCCCCGTGTCGCTCTATGATGCCGACGCGGTGCGCAGTGTGCTCGCCGACTTGCCGTTGCCCGGGGTGACGTGCCGCACCACAGAGCGCACCATCGAGGCGCAAGACTGGAACGAGACGTGGGAGCGCGAAGCTTTTGTGCCCATCGTCATTGACAACCGCTGTGTGATTCACGCCCCCGGAGCCGAGGGCTTGCCCGTGTGCAGCTACGACCTGACGCTCACCCCCCGCATGTCGTTTGGCAGCGGTCACCACGAGACCACGGCGCAGATGCTGACGCGCATACTCGACACCCCGCTCGCCGGCAAACGTGTGCTCGACATGGGCTGCGGCACCGGTGTGTTGGGCATCTTGGCTGCGCGCTGCGGTGCTGCCTCGGTGAGCGCCATCGACATTGACGACTGGGCATGCAACAATGCCGCCGAAAACGCCGCGCTCAACGGGGTCACACTGCAAGTGGCTTGCGGCGATGCCTCGCTGCTCGATGCCGACCCCACCACCTACGACCTGGTCTTGGCAAACATCAATCGCAACATCCTGCTTGCCGACATGGCACGCTACGTTTCGCACATGGCTGCCGGAGCCTCACTCTTCATGAGCGGCTTCTACACCGACGACCTTGCCGCCATTCGCGCTTGCGCCGAGCAACTCGGTCTCACCTTTGTCGATGCCACCGACCGCAATCAGTGGGTTTGCGTGGCATTCACCAAACAATAATATTTTCACCCACAGACTCACCTCATCCACACCATGATACTCCCCTTAGCCATCGACACGGCACAGCTCGACGCTGCCACTTGCCGCGCGCAACACATCACGAGTTACGAACTGATGGAACGCGCTGCCGGGCGCGCCGCCGACATCATCCGCACGCGCTACCCCAACCGCCGCACGCGGTTCATGGCGATGGTCGGACCCGGCAATAACGGCGGCGACGCGCTCGTCATCGTGCGTCGCCTCTACGAAGCCGGCTACCCCGTCACCGCCTTTCTCTATGCGCCCAAAGAGCACTGCTCGGCAGACTGCGAGACGGCATTGCAACAGTTGCCCGAAGGGATTCTTAATCAGGTGAGCACCCACATGGAGCTGCCCGAACTCACGGCTGACGATGTGCTCATCGACGGCCTGTTTGGCAGCGGACTTAACCGCGCACTCAGCGGAGGCTACGACTATTTGGTGGCATGGATGAACAATAGTGCCGCGCAGGTGGTCTCAATCGACCTCCCCTCGGGACTTTTTGCCGACCGTTATTCGCACGAAGATGCCTCTATGGTGGTGCGCGCCGACTACACCCTCATCATCGGCAAGCCCAAGTTGTGTTGCTACCTGCCGGAGTGCGCCGAGTTCTTAGGCGATTGGCAGGTGGTAGACATCGACCTTGTGCCGACCGACGGGCTCACCTTAGCTTCGCCTCACCGACTGTTGACGCGTGCCGACGCATCGGCGCTCTACCGTCCGCGCCCGCGCTTCTCACACAAAGGCACCTATGGTCATGCCGCCCTTGTGGCCGGCAGTCGAGGCATGGAGGGGGCGGCTGTCTTGGCAGCCTCGGCATGTATGCGCAGCGGGGTGGGGTTGCTGACGGTCTACACCCCCGCGTGTGGCTACCACATCTTGCAGACCACCGTGCCCGAAGCCAAGTGCACCACGTCAGGCTCCGATCACTTAACCCCGTTTGACTTGCCCGGCGGACACGATGCTGTGGGCATCGGTCCCGGCATCGGCACGGCGCATGACACGGCGCAGCTGCTGCACCGCCTGTTGGAGGCAGCCTCGCGCCCCATGGTGCTCGATGCCGATGCGCTCAACCTCTTGGCTGCCCATCCGCATTGGTGGCGGCTGTTGCCCCCACAAACCATCCTGACCCCGCACCCCAAGGAGGCTGACCGCTTGTTAGCCTCTGCCTACACCGTGGGCTACCTTCACGACACGGTGTCGGCTTCGCCTGATGCCATGGCGCGTCGCACCTCCTCGTCTGACCGTTTAGCCCGCGTGCGGGCATTGGCTCGTGAGGCACGCCTCGTCATCGTCTTGAAGGGAGCCTACACCGTCATAGCCCTGCCCTCGGGCGAGCTGTGGTGGAACGTGGAGCACGGTCACAGCGGCATGGCGGTGGGTGGCTCGGGCGACACGCTCACGGGCATCATCCTTGCCCTCCTTGCTGCCCATTACCCGCCTGCCGATGCGGCGCGCCTGGGTGTCTATCTGCACAGTGCCGCCGCCGATGCCGCTCTGACCGAACAGAGCGAAGAGAGCTGGTGCCCCAGCGACCTAATTCATGCCTTGGGGCGTGGGTGGAAGATGATAAAAGGGGAAAGAGATGAGGTCTGATGCCACAAAAATAGTTGATAAGAA
>CAZBWT010000151.1:0-4852 GCA_964495625.1 uncultured Prevotellaceae bacterium
TGAAACCCTTGGCGAAGAGGTGATGAGACCTTATGTGGTGCGTGGTTTGGGCGACGGCTATCTTTCGCTCTATGCGTGCGGCATAACTAAAACAGTGAAACATGCTGATCAATCTGGAGACCCTGACACCACATTCTACAATCCGGACTTGACAAACGTCAATGCCTCGCCGCTTTATGTTTCAGAGGGTTTCTATAACTTTCACATCTTGTCGCCTGCTTTGCAACTCGCCAACACTTATAGTTTAAAGTATCCTGATGAAGACCAAAACTCCACAGCTGTGGTTACCAATGGTATGTATTTCTGTTCTTCGGACGAACGCTATTATAACACCAGTGGGTTGATGAACTTCGAGGTGAAAGCCAATAAGACGGGTGTGCAGCGCATACAACTAAACCCTATGGTGTGGCAAGTGGCACGCATCAGCTTCACCCTTTTGAAGGGGAGCAACGTGCATAGTTTGGAGGTAATGAGCACCGGCATAGAGGTGAGCGGGCTTCAAAATCCGCTCTATGAAGATGATTCCGGCAAAAACAAAAACATCTACTTCAACTGGCGTTCGGCTTCGGAAAAAGACACCATACAGATGCGCCTCGCCGACAAACGTTCGTGGGTGCGTATTGCAGGCAGCGAGTGTGTGACGCACGCTGATGACTCTATCACCGCCGATGTCGGCGTGCTGCCCACCGATGCTATGAGCACCAACATCGTGATTCTCTTCAACCTCTCCATCAACGGCATCGCCACGCAATATGAGACATGTCTCAGGCAGATACGCCTCTACCATGGGCACGACTATCACCTCAGGGTGACGGTGAAGGCCCCCGACAATATCACCGTCAGCAACTGGTCGAATCAGTCGTGGTCGGTGGATGCTCCTTTTGCGGCAACTCCTTCTGATTAACGTCGCGATGGTTCGTTACACATCACTTTTAGACTGTTTGGCTTATGAAACGATTTGACCTATACCACGGGTTTGTCCGCCTTCATCCTGCCCGGGGCAGGGGGCTTGCCGCAAAGTTCGGTCTTGCGGCGGGGCTTTGCCTCGCTGTGGGGGGCGGTTTTGCGGCATGCAGCGATGACACAGTCGAGGTCGGTGCGCGGGAGTTTCCCGCCCCAATCACCGTCTCGCTCAACATCGGGCAGCAACCCGCTGCCACGACGGGTGAGGTGCGTGCCACTTCGCCTTTAACACCTGATGTGGAGAACTTCATCTACGACCTCTGGGTGCTGCAATTTGTCACCGACGGTAAGCTGTCGCAGCTCGCCAAGTCGCAACACCTGCGCATCAACGACGGGGGCACAACTTCGGTGACGGGGCTTACAGCCGAACTTTATCCCCTGAAAGGTTATGTGTGCATCATTGCCAACCGCAACCCCGGCAACGAGAAAGCCACCTTTGCCGACATCTTTGACTCCGGCACCGACACGGAGGCATGCGAAGACTTCGATGTGTTCCGGCTCACCCCCGTCACCCTCGACCTAACTGCCATCAACAGCGGCGGGGTTGATAAAGTGTTGATGTGCGGTTCGTGGAGTGGTACCCCCACCACCGGGCAGATCCTCAGCGTGCAGTTGGGGCGTATGTTGGCGCGTCTCAATGTCACCCTTGAGAATGAGACCGGAGCATTGTTCGACAAACCCACAAAAAAGAATGGTCTCACCGAAGACACGCGCCTCACCTCCACACTGAGCAATGCCGCCACGCGCACCTTGCTCTACCCCACCACCGATGCCAACGATTGGGCTGAGGTGAAGCAGGTCTACACCACGCTCACCGACACCGAACTTTCGCTGGATACTTCCGCCTATAAGACAATCTACTATTACGTGGCTCCGAACTATGACGCACCCCATGCCACAACAATACAAGTCACCAATAAGAACAGTCAGACCGGTGTCATCGTTTTGGGGACGAATGCGCCGGGTAGCTCCAATCGCGACTTAAACCTCTATCAAAACACAATATACAATTACACCATTACGTTAAAATAACAAGCCCCAATATAATCCGTTATGACACACCTTCACCCCATACACCTTTTGGCTCTGCTGTTGCTGCTGACGCTGCCCGCCTGCAACGGCAACAAGACAACGGACACCGCTCAGTCGGGCGGCGATGCCTTCCCGTACCCCACCATCCCCAACGTCCTCACCGAGGTGAACGACCGCCGCGACTACCTGATGCTGCATTTTTGGGATGAGTATGACTTTGCCGACACCACGTTGGTGCTGCACAACGGCGATGTCACCGAACAGGGGCTTTCAAACTTCCTCGCCATGCTCAACGATGCCGAAACGCCTGCCGCCACGGCGCAGAGTGCCCTCACGGCTTTCTGCACCGCCCTGCACGGTCATGCCGAGGCGCAACAATATTTTGTGGATAAGTGTAATGACTATCTGTTCGATGTCAATTCGCCGGTCTACAACGAGGCTACCTTTGCCCGCTTCTTGCAGGTGATGGTGGCTGATAGCCTCATCGACGAGGTGCACCGCCTGCGCTTCGCCCCGGTGTTGGAGCTGATAGACCGCAACACCCCGGGCAGCACCGCCACCGACTTCGCCTTCACCACGCCTGACTGTGCCCCCCACACGCTGCTCACCACCCCGGCGGAGGCAGACCGCCTGCTGCTGCTCTTCTATGACCCCGACTGTGAACACTGCCGCGAGGTGCTCGCCACGATGTGTGACGACCCCTGGCTCGCCGCTGCCCTCATGGACCGCCGCCTCGCCCTGCTCGCCGTCTACACCGAGGGCAACGAGGAGCTGTGGCGCAACACGCTCAACCGCTTCCCCGCGGGGTGGCAAATCGGCAACGACGCTGCCACCACGGTGCGCAGCCAATTCCTCTACGACCTCAAGGCCATGCCTACCCTCTATCTGCTCGACGGCAACCACACCGTGCTGCTCAAAGATGCCTCCTACGACGAGGTGCGCCGGGCTTTCGGCGACGAATAAGGCGGGTGCGTGAGGCACGCGGGGCTTGCGTTTGTCAACGATTACGCATCTTTTTGAGCACTTAACTCTATGTTTTTCAACAAAGTGTTGCAAAAACTAAACATTCGCTATATATTTGCAACGAAAATTTCAAACTACATAAAGAACCCCGCAGCGTTTCATCTCTATTCAACGGAACCTGCCTAAACAACAACATACTATGGGAATGCTTCAAGAATTTAAGCAGTTTGCCATGCGTGGCAATGTGGTCGACATGGCTGTCGGTGTGATCATCGGCGGTGCATTCGGCAAGATCGTAACTTCTATCGTGAGCGACATCATCATGCCCCCCATCGGCTGCCTGGTGGGCGGTGCCAACTTCACCGACCTTAAGGTGGTGCTCAAGGAGGCTGTGATGGAGGGCGAAGAGGTGGTTACCCCCGCCGTTACCCTCAACTATGGCAACTTCATTCAGGTGGTCATCGACTTCCTCATCATTGCTTTCTCCATCTTCCTCATCATTAAGGGCATCAACGCTCTGAACCGCAAGAAGAAGGAAGAGCCCGCTCCCGCAGCTCCGCCCGCTCCGAGCGCCGAAGAGAAGCTCCTCACCGAGATTCGCGACTTGCTGAAGGCTGAGAAGAAGTAATTGCATTTAATTGAAATATAGCTTTGAACGGTATGGGCGCGTCGAGGTGCGCCCATACGTATGTCTGCCTATCAATAACATCAACCCAATTTATTATATAAACAACAATGAAGAAAATTATCATGAGTGTTGTGACGGTGTTGACCGTTGCAATGATGTCTACGAGTTGCTCAACGATGAGCAACACAGCCAAAGGTACCACCATCGGTAGCACTTCAGGTGCAGCTGCCGGCGCTTTGCTCGGCATGTTGGTGAGCGGCAAGAGCGACAAGGGTAAGGGCGCTGTGATTGGTGCCGCTATCGGCACAGCCGTTGGTGCCACCACGGGTGCCCTCATCGGCAAGCACATGGATAACAAGGCTGCTGCCCTCCAGGCTGAGCTCGAGTCTGCCAACGTCGAGACGGTTACCGACTCGAACGGTTTGACTGCCATCAAGGTTACCTTCGACAGCAACATCCTCTTCGCCACGGGCAAGTCTACGCTGAGCGCCGCTTCGCAGAAGCAGCTCAAGGAGTTCGCTCAGACCATGACGCAGTCTGACCTCATCAACACCGATATCCAGATTAAGGGTCACACCGACAACACCGGCAGCGACGAGGTGAACGAGAAGCTTTCGTTGGCTCGCGCTCAGGCTGTGGGCAACATTCTCCGTGCCAACAACGTGACTTCAAGCCGCATCACCGAGTCAGGTCTCTCTTATTCTGAACCGGTGGCTGACAACAGCACTGCCGAGGGTCGCGCTCAGAACCGCCGCGTGGAGGTGTTCATCCTCGCCAACGAGGCTATGATCAAGCAGGCTGAGGCAGGTAACCTCTAATTCTCTGATTAGTTTGCATCAGGTGCGCACCCCATGGGTGCGCATAAAAAACAATGTGCCGCAATCCCCGGTCGGGGGTTGCGGCATTTTGGCTTTTTGCGTAAGTATCCTATAAACTGGTACCAGTTTCCACTTACTTCATCTAAGTTTATTCAAATCGCAGTTAGTTCTTTGGGCTTGATTACCGGTTGACACTCTGCGCCAAACAGTTCCAAAACCTGATTGACTTTGTCTATGCGCAACGTAGTCTTGCCCTGTTCTAATTCGCGCACAAAGCGCAGCCCAACACCCGATTTCCGGGAGAGGTCAACCTGTGTCAACTGATACTTTTTGCGCATCTCTTTGACAAATTGAGCAAGAACAGTTTTAGCCATAGTTAAAAGCATTACACCATTTCGGGTACAAATATACGAAATCAATTATAACTTACACCCAATCGGGGCTAAAA
>CAZBWT010000152.1:0-2315 GCA_964495625.1 uncultured Prevotellaceae bacterium
TCGCTGAGAAGCAGAAGCAGCAGGCTCAGAAGATGGCTAAGATCAAGGCTGACGCTGAGGCTGTGGCTGAGCAGATTAAGGGCTTGACCCTCACTGTTTCGGTTAAGGCTTCTGAAGAGGGCAAGCTCTATGGTGCTGTGACCAACATTCAGTTGGCTGAGGCATTTGAGGCTGCCGGTGCCAAGATCGAACGTAAGACTATCGCTGTTGGCACAGTGAAGGAGCTCGGCTCTTACACTTGCACCGTGAAGCTCCACCGCGAGGTGAGCGTCGAAGTGCCCTTCAACGTTGTTGCCGCAAATGCTGAATAAACATTTTAAGGCTGTTTTTTAGGTTAATATTTGGTGCCGTATCTCGTGAGAGGTGCGGCATCGTTTTATTCTAATACCAATTCAAGTTCATAGTTTGTGTTGCGATATACCAACCCCGTGGTGCTGAGGGGTAGTAGCTTGGTGAATGCTGTTCCTTTTTTCGAGCCTGTGATGTAGATCTGCGTCTGCAGGTCGGCATCGGTGTAGAGGTTCTCGCCCACATAGAAGTAGCGATTGACGACAGCGGAGGTGGTGAGCGAGCTAATTACGCTCTGATCTTGCATCTCGCCGTCGGTGAAAAATGTGGTGCCGTTATAGGCGGCACTGCTGTCGGCAGGGATGTATTGCAGCCGGTTGGGCGCATTGTGCATCCCCACGGTGAGGTTGGTGAAGGTGTCGTCGGCAGCCGCTTTGAGCGACAGCGTGACGCGCGCCAAGTATCGCCCCAAGATCACGTCGAGCCGCATGCTGTCGGTGACGGCTCCTTTGTAGATGCCGCAGGCGGGCAGGAAGGTGCGGTGGCTCTCGTTCGCGGCGAGTTCGCGGAAGTCGTAAAGGCTGAAGGTCTCTTTTTGCAAAATGCTGCGTGTCAGCTCCGTGTAGCGTGTGGTGAGGTCGGTGTAGACCTCTTCGCCAAAGTTGCAAAACACATAGAGGGTGTTTTGCGCGTTTTGTGCGTAGGCGGAGATGTTGTTGAGTGTGATGGCATAATCTTCGACCTCGGTCATGGAGCCTAAGACCGCTGTGAAGGGGGAGTAGGCGCGGCAGATGCCATCGGCATCGAACTGCAGGGCAAACAGGTCGTTGATGACGTTTTCGTAGTAGACGGCATGCGCCATGCGCGAGCGCGTCAGCGTCGAGTCGGTCGCCCGGTCGGCAAATCGGCAGTTGAGGCGAAGGGTGATGTCGTGGGTTTCGGCGGGGAGAGCGGTCTCTTCGTCGCCGTCGGCACAAGCGGTGAGCAGCAGGGCGGCAAGGCTTGCCGCTGCGAGGTGCAGGGGGTGGTATGTGTGGGGCATGGTGTTGATGTTTTTTGTTTTAGGGGGCATAGTGTGGTTACCAATCTTCGGAGGTCACGTCGCGCACGGGGCGAATGCTCAGACCGGCAGTTCGGTAGTCCGCGGCTTGAGTCCCGAGATTCAGGTAGATGAAACGATTATATATCGTCCCTCCCGCTTTCATTCTGACCACGCGCCCTTCGGCTGTGGCATATTGCGCCTCGGTGCCGCTCCAGATGAGTGACAATCTGAAGTATTGACCCACGCCACAAGCGGGGAAGGTGAGTTTATCGCCGCGATACCAATAAATTTTTTGGCGGGTGGGGTCATTTTCGTTGTCGATGTCGTAGGTGTAAAGCAGACCGTTGTCCGGGTCTTTGAGCGGATGGTTTTTGAGACTTAACGACACTTTGGCAGGTGCATCAGAGAAGGTGTATTGCTCTATGACAAAGACTGCACGGGCAGGGACTGCACTTGTTTGACTGTCGGGGCGGTCATCAGCAGACGTTGCGGCTAAGCTTTTGTCGATGTAAATGCGGAGCCCATAAGCAGCATTGGTGCCGACTTTTTTGACGCAGTATATCTCACCGCTCTTTTGCGAGTCGGAGACCTGAGGTCCATCAGGCATGTCGCCATAGTATTGCGAATTATAGGGCGTAGCGGGGTCATTCGTAGACTCTTCGAACCACGAAACATCATCATAATCTTTGTGTCGGTATGCTTTATAAGTAGCATTCGTTTGTGTAGGGTAAAACAGATAGGTGATGTCGCCGGTGAGCATGCTTACGGGCACGATGCTCTTCCACTCGTCGTTGGTCGGGATGCGCCAACCGGGCGGACAGGGGGTGATTAGGTTCGCCCACAAGCCGCTCGACGTGCCGGCTCGCCAGTTGTTTCCGGTGTTGTAGACAAAGAGGTATTGCTCGAGGTAGCTCTTGTATTCATCTTCTGTGCTGAAGTCGCTGCGGCTTGGCACGGTGGTCGGCAGGTTGAGATAGAGATATTT
>CAZBWT010000152.1:2415-4826 GCA_964495625.1 uncultured Prevotellaceae bacterium
GGTCTGAATCCAGTAATAGGTGCCTTGGTCGTCGGTGGTCGAATGGGTGTAAGTGTCGTTTATGTAGTAGGTGTTGTCGGCTGACAAGTGCTCCTTGAGTGGATAGATCTTGTAGGGGATGTTGCGCCCGGCTTGGTAGAAGTAGCCGCGCATATCTTCCCACTCCCTGATGCTGCCGTAGGTGTTTGAGGTGGCACCGATGTTGCGGTCGGACCACACCAAGCCATTGAAGAGCGTGGGGGTGCCTATGGTTAATACCTCTGCGGCAGCGTCTACGTAGTCGTAATAGTCCGGGTGAGCTGTGATGACGAAGACACCGTCGCGATAGTATTGCACCAAGATGGTGTAGGCATGGTTCGCCTCGAAGTTGAGGTTTTCGTTGCTCAGCTGCACGGTTAGTTCTTTGGGTGTGTCGTCGTTCTTCTCTTTCACCAAGAGCGTGAACTGGTGGCAGGGGAAGATGAGGAAGCCGTCGGTGGGGTCGGTGATGGATTGTTGCGTGGTGCTGAACGAGATCTTTGTTTTCTCGGGGTCGATGATGGAGACCTGACGGGTCGTCTCGTCGAGATCCCACAGCGAGGTGGTGGTGGCAGGTGTGGTGGTGGTGGCTATTCGGCTGAGGTCGAGTGTGCCACCGGTGGGGACAACGACATCGCATTGGGTGACGGTGTAGGTGTCGGTCCATGAGGCGGTGTTGCCGGAGCTGTCTTCTTGCTGGTCGGGGTGTGAGATGTACACTTCGATCTTCACCAAGTCGTGCTTGAAGTTCAGCTCCACCTCGCCGTTGACGGTCTCGGTGATGTTTTTGCGGGTGTAGGCGGTGCGCACGTCGGGCAGCTTCTCTTTGCCCTCCTCGCCTTGGTAGCTGAAGTAGTAGCAGGGGGCTCCTTTGTCACTGAGGGTGACGGCATCGGTGGCGTTGATGGGGGGGGGCGATGTCGGCGGGGTCGGTGTCATTGCTGACGGTGATGCCGACGAAGTTCCACGTCTCGCCTTGCCCGCCGAAGTCGGTGGGGATGGTGGTGCCGGTGATGTAGCCCGAGGTGGTGGCGGTGGTGCCTAACAGCCCCTTGGCATCCATGGTGGCGTTGACGGCGGCTAAGTAGGCTCCGTCGTCGGTCCAGCGGGTGTCGGTTTTGTTGTTTAAGGCATCGTCAGAGACGGCATAGATGCGATATTTGATTTGGTCGTCGCCGCTGCGCGTGGCTTGAACGTAGGCGGTGGCTGTGGCACTGAGCTGCAGGGGGTCGGCGGCGCGGGTGCTGAAGAGTTCGTCGCTGTGGTCTGAGCATGCCGTGCAGCTCAGTCCTAAGCCGAGCAGCAGGGCGGCAATCCGGGCGGGCAGGCGGTGCGTGTCGCTGCGGCGGGTGCGGTGTGGGGTATGTGTATGTGGATGAAGCATGGCGGTTTGTGGGGTGTTAGGGGATGGTGACGGTTTGTGTGGTGGTGAAGTTAAGCCATGAGGCCATGGAGATGGCTCCGTCTAACGAGATGTAGATCTTGAATGGGTAGCGAAAGCCTAAGTGAAACTCGTGGTCGTTGATGGAGGTCATGTATTGCGTGGGCACACCGTTGACGCGCAGGTTGAGCGTGACGTAGATGGTGGTGCTCATGGCATTGGTGGGCAAGATGGAGGTGCCGCAGCGGATGTGGGTGTCGTCGGTTTGTGTGAAGTTGTCGTCGGGTATGGTCAGCTCGTCGTTCTTGTTGTTGAGGTAGAGCGTCCACGTGGGTTCGTTGGCGGTCCAGTTGAGTTCGCCGATTTCGGTCTGCAAGCCAAAGATGGTGCAGGCTTTCTCCATGGGCACAATGGAGTAGATGCGCTCTTCGTCGGGCGCGGGACTTATCTGAAAGTCGAGGTAGGCGGTTTGGTGTACCAAGGCATTGAGCTGCACGGTCTTGATGGCATCGGTGGTTTTGGTGAAGTCTGACTCGCTGAGCGTGGTGAACATGGTCAGGCTGCAGTAGTCGTAGTTGGCGAGTAGCGTCGTGCCGTTGGTGACGGTGACTTTGTTGTTCTCGGCGAGCTTCAAGGCGGGGCTTAGGGCACGGATGCGATAGTCGCCTTTGGGCAGGTAGAGCAGCTTGCTTTCAAAGGAGGTGACGTTGCCGTTGTCGTCCACCGAGCAGGGCACCATGTCTGACGTGGTGGTGCCGTCGGCATTGACCACTTTTAGCACGGTGTATGCTATGTTGAGCGAGGCATCCTTGGGCTGCCACTGCGTATTCCCGTTGTCATCTTTAACGAGGTCTCCATTTTCATCTTTAACGGGCTCTTCTATCAAGATCCATAGGGTGGTTCCGTTGTCGAAGTTGAGTTTCTTCTTATCCTTGAGCAGATTGGATAGTTCGGCATCTTCGTTGACGATGGTGATTACTGTTTCGTTATCATCTTCTTCGCTGCTGCCGCC
>CAZBWT010000153.1:0-4778 GCA_964495625.1 uncultured Prevotellaceae bacterium
AAAGAACGTTGCGTTGTAATATGACGGGTTGATGTAGACATCGTATGCCGTGGGCGAAACGTCGGCGCGCGTGGGCGATGCTTCGGCTCGTGTGTCGGCTGAGGCGGCATCGTCGGTGCCGTTGCCATCACCCAAAATGGTGATGCGCATTTTAACCCCTACGGAGTCAGGCTGATAGTCGTCCGCCTCGGGGAAGTGGTCGTCAAGCATGTTACAAGATGACCCTACAAACACCATTGACACCGACAGTGCAAGCCAAGCTTGAATGGAATGTTTCATAATGAAGTGATGAATGTTGTAACCGTTTGTAGGTGACTCTGTTTAGAATGCATAATTCCGGGGGACAACCTTCCAGGAGTTGATGTAGATGTAGGTGTGGAGCCAGTTGCCGTCCTCATCAATGAAGAACACCATGTTGTATTCGTCTTGACGGTCGAGGTAGTCCTGAAGATCCATGCTTCGGTTTTCATAGCCCATCACAAGCTGGATGTAGTCTATGACGGGTATGTTGATGATGGTGCTGTCGGTGACCGTGTTGCGCACGGTGAGGCGCGGCGAGTGGTTCGCCATGAGGCGCGAGGTGCTCAACTCGGCAAGCACGGAGTTGGCTTCAACACCGTCGTCGATGGCAGCAATGCCCATGGCAGCGACTTCTTCGTTGTCGATGTAGGCTGATGAGGTGGTCCAAGGGGTGTATGACACGGGACCCTTGGCAAGAACGTCGTCATCGTCGGGAGCAGCTTCCTGAGCCGGGATGACGTTGTTGGCATAGTCGAGGTAGGCGTTGTCGTCGGTGAGCGCGAACTCAAACTGGTCGTCACTGAGGGGTTTATTTGCGATATGCTGAAGCACGATGCGGAAGCGGTTGTTGTCTTTGGTGAGGGGCACCCAATAGGTGTGCTCGCCCACGCTGTCGGGCAACACTACGTTGGTCACCAGCCCGTGGTAGAGCCCGTCGAGGTCGTAGTCCACCTCGTCGTCGCCGCTCTGCTTGGGTATGACGCTGCACGTCAGGTCGGTGATGGCAGGGCCTTCGCCAAGGTCGTAGCTGTGGTGTTGGTTGGTGGTGCACCACGCCAGGAAGGTGTAGGTGCCGGGCTTGATGCCTTGCAGGGTGATGGTGCCGTCGGTGGCATCAATGCGGTCTGCATCAGCGTCTTCACGCGCCACGACGTTGCCGTCAGTGTCAATGACGTAGAGCGTCACTGCGCGCACTTCGTGGCTGAAGGCATCGGCATACTTCATGTTCATATCGTAACGGAACCGAACCCGATAGGTGGCTTCACATTCGGCGGTGTCATCGTCGAGCGAGCCGCAGGCGCTGAGCGTGAGCAAGCCAAGGGCGGCTGTGCCCAATGTGCGTAGCAGACAGGTGGTGGGTTTTGAAAAGGTTTTCATAGAGAAATGATGTTTTTTTTGATTCCGTTAATGGTTGGTTTGAGCCGGGCTTGTTGTGACCCGCGCTGTGTGGTTGATTGGGAATGAGGTAATCTCTGAGAAAAAAGTAGACCTGCCGAGGGGACGAATGCCCTTCTGTGCTTGTGTGGGGAGGAGCGTTGCCCCTCGGCAGGAAAGATTTACTTTTTTAGTTAGTTAGAGTACACGTTGCCGTTAGAGAGTGACGTGCTGCTGTACGTTGTGCCATGACAAGATGTTAACCTTGACACCAATGTAGTAGCGGTCATCCTTTTCAAGCGGGGGAACGATGGGCTCGTCGGGGTTATAGATGCCGTGACCGAGGTT
Source organism: uncultured Prevotellaceae bacterium (assembly GCA_964495625.1). Classification (GTDB taxonomy): domain Bacteria; phylum Bacteroidota; class Bacteroidia; order Bacteroidales; family UBA3663; genus Liminaster. Next base: position 1,744 of record CAZBWT010000153.1, read on the forward strand.
AGAAACGCTCTCAATGGCGAGGTCATAGATGTGGTTACGAACTACACCGAACTGACCTTCCAAGATGTTACGCAGCTTGTCGTTACGCAAGTCTTGCGTGCTCTGGATGCCACCACGCATGTGTTCAATCGGGATGCAGTAGTACATCAAACCGTTGCTCGGATCATATTCGCCCTTGTCGGGGTCACCATAGGCAACTGCATCGGCAGTAAGGGTGAATGTACGGAAGGCACCGTTGATTTCGTCAGAGGTACCGGTGTTGTTCAGTGTGGTGACAGCTTCGTCGGTCAAAGCTACAGTGACACAACCATTCAGACGGGTAGCGTCAACAAACTTCAAGTCGCTGGGCTGAAGACCACGACCACTGATTGAGTAGTTGCTGGCAACAGCGTTAATAGCCAACTGCTTGAAGGCATCAGCCGTGTAGAGTTCGTCGTTGAAGAGGATGACGACCTGCGGGTTACCATCTTTGTCAACCAAACGAGCCTTGACGAGGGCACAAGTTGCGACAGCCTGGTAGTTTCCGGCCTGCTTGAAGACATCATAGTTGTTGGTGTTCTCGGGGCAGTACTCCTCAGAGTCGAGAGCGGCAGTGATGTCGTTGGCCTTGATGTAATACATGTGGTAGTCATCGTCGGCAGCTTCAGAAGCGGCACGGGTTACAGTTGCATAGGCAGGTACATATTCGTCGGGATATGCATACTGACCGGTAAGACCTTCAGCCGTGAGCTTGCCATAGGGGAAGGCTTCTGCCCAGTATGAACGGTGGTAGATGGCAGCATCCCAAACGAAACCAAGGCTGTTATTTTCATAGCTCCAGTCGGTGTTGATGTGCTTGAAGTAGTATGAAAGCATCGGCTGTGTGTTGATGCCCCAACCCAAGATCTCGGCATAGAGCTGCGTGGTGTCTTTAACGCCGTCCACACCATTGATGACAAAGCTCTCGCCAATCGGCACTGCGGTGTAGGTCTCATTGTCGTTGAAGTCGGTGATGGGTGTCGTTGTCAGACCATCGTCCAAACCGATTCTAACCTTAACTGCCAAACGCTCTACGTAAACATTGACAGACTCACCATTGGCAGCAGCCTCTTTGGCAAGAGCCTGCGTCTCCTTGAAGTCGCTTGCCTGCAATGCAGTCACGTAGTAGAGACCCTTGTCGGTGACTGCATCCTCGTTCTTGCGGTTGTAGCTCGAAGTGGTCATGATGAACTTGTTGCCGTTCATGTAGCTGAGGGGCAGGTTGTTAATGTTGTGAAGCGTGGGCTCGCCAACAGTGGTCTGCAAGGCCTCGGTGAGGTTGGCAGGTGCAGTGAAGCCGCTGGGGGCATTCAAGATGGTGAGCATGTACTTGGGCGGACGGTTGGCATCGTAGTCACGAACCAAGACGGTGGCAGTGCCTTCAAGTTCGATGGGGTCGGTAGTTGAGGTTGCCGTGCCGTGTGATTTCTCGGCTATAGTCACACTGTCGGTGCCGACGTTGGCCTGATAGACGGTGGTTGTTGATGCCAAGTTGCCGTTGCTGTAGTAGAAGCAGAACGTGGCTGAATTGATTGACTGCTCTGCAGACGTACCGTATTCGAACGTGTTATCCACGTCTTGGGCTTCGGCACGTGTGTCGCTGTAAGGTGAGGTAATAGTTACAGCCATATAGGCTTGTTCGGAATTGTCCTCAGAGTTGAGGGCTGCACCTTCTTCATCAAGATCATCAGAGCAAGAAGAAGCTGCGAAGAACATACTTGCAATGGCCATGCAGCCAATGCCAAAATTCAATCGTCTCATAAAATTAAAATTTAAGAGTTGAGAAATGAAAAACAGTTTTGCTTAGAAAGTTTTTTGTTCAGAAAGGAATAAGATATGACTGATAAAAAGGTTCTCTATAACCTGCTGCGTTTGCGCACTGTCTTCATCGAGTTGGGTTAATGTGGTTTAGGCTCGGTGGTGAGGCTTAGTGTGTGTGGGTTAGTGTTTATAGAGTTTGTTTTTATGAGCTTGGTGGCGGGGAGCCGTTTCTGAAAGCCGGCTCCCCGGGTTTAGGAGCGCCAACCAAAGCTCTTAGAGTCACTGCGCCGCGATGAGCCGGCAGTCAGCCAGCTGCGTCAGGGCATCTTGCGCTTCGCTGACTCCGGCAGCAGCAGCCTGGCGCAAAAGCGTGGCAGCTGTGGTGTAGTCAGCGTTGCGTGCAGCCAACACGCCACGCACGTAGGTGGCCTGAGGCGAGGATCCCGCCTTGTCGAGGTAGTCGGCACTTCGTTTCAACTCGCCACGCTGCAAGGCCAATGACGCTGCATTGAGGTTGGCAGTGGGGTCGTCGGGATAAAGGCGCACGGCTGTCTCGAAGACGTCTGTGAAGTCGTCCGACCCGACTTCATAGGTCTGAGCGAGCAAGTACAGTTCGTTGAGACTAAGTTTCTTTGGATTGGTTTTATAAATTTGCTTTATCTCTTCGATGTCGGTGTAGCAACGCACAGAGTAGCGAATGTGATATTCGGTGCATCGCAGTGAGGGGTAGCACGTGTTGAGCAGGGTGGCATATTCGGCAGGATAGGTCTGCTTGAGTCGCCACTCGCGGGCATCGGGCTCGAGGTCGGTGTTGTCGATGATGGCAAGGATCTCGTTGCGGTGCTCAAGGGCAGTCTGCTCTACGTAGGTGCGCAAGCCCTGCCAGTTCTCGGGCTCAGACTCGGCTGTGACGGTGCCGGCAGGCATGTGGTAGTAGTTCTGCAGGTAGCTGCGCACTGCTTCGGTTCTGCCTTCGGCAAGACGTTTGTTGTTTTCGTAGGTGCCTTCGGGCGATGCAAAGCCTTTGAGGGTGATCTGTGTGCCCGACACGTCTTTGTCGTCGCGGATGCGACTCACGTCAGCCCTGATGCGCCCAAGTTCGGCATCGTTGTTCGCCAGGGTGGGCACTAAGTAGGTCTGGTTGACCGGGAAGATGACCATGGCTTTGCCACTCTCTTCGAGCTGCTTCTCTGCCACCGCCTCGGGCTTGACAAAGAGGGGCTGCGGACTGAAGACGTGGTCTTTGTAGTGACCTA
>CAZBWT010000154.1:0-4656 GCA_964495625.1 uncultured Prevotellaceae bacterium
GTCTTTGTGTAAGGCGTGGCACCGTATCGGTTCGGGTTCTTCCCCATCGCCGACAGCGGTGTGTGCATGATATTTCTGTTTCTTACGGAATGACGTTTTGCTATGGTTTGTTATTCGCTGCAAAGGTACGTGGCTAAACGACTGATTTGCAATCCCTATTGTGGGGTATTTGTATACCACGGACGTGGTATGAAGGCATGTTTTTGAGGGGTTGGAGGGCGTGGCGTGGTGTTGCGGGCTTGTTTGCGGCGGTAGTGACGGCTGCTGTGACATAAAAAAGGGGGCTGCCGCAGCCTCGGTGCGCCTCAGTTGTGTGGATGGGTTAAGAGGGACACGGAGGTAGATGCGGCAGCCCCCACTATGGGGGTTGGAGTCGGACGGTTTGACTTAGAAGTTGATTTGCGCCATGACCTGCAAGCGGTTGTTGTGGGCGAAGGCTCCACCCATGTCTTTGCGGGCACCCCAGATGTATTCCACACCGAGCTGCAACTGCCCGAGACTGTAGAAGACGTTGTTGCAGAGGTATTGCGCATATTTATATTGCTCGTCCCACGGCAAGCGTGCAGCAGAGCTGCTGCCCACGGCGGTGGCGTTGTCGTAGCGGTCTACGTAGCTGCGCACCTGCGAGAAGAGGTGGTTCGAGCTGATGCGTTTGCTCCAGTTAAGTTTCACTCCGCCCATAAAGCCGAACTGCTGGGTGCCCTTGAGCTTGCCGGCATTGTCGAGGTCGGGCACGATGTCGAGGTTCATGTCGTTGAGGTCTTGCACGTAGTCGGCAACGCCGTCGCCATATACACCCTGGTAGTAGAGCGTGAGACGGTCGGTGAAGCCCCACACGCCCGAGAGCTGCACGCCGTAGCCGAAGCGCGCCTTGTTCTTGCCCTCAATGAGGTTGCGATATTGTATGGAGCGGGCTATCGCCGAGAGGCGGGTGTAGTGGCGGTCGTTCCACTGATATGCCACGTAGGCGGGTATGGAGGGGATGCGCTGGTTGACGAGCTGCGCCGTGCTGCTCTCGGTGACGCTGTAGATGGGCGACTCGATGGCTACGCCCATGCGCCAATGCTTGCCGGCATGGGTCCAGGCAAACATGCTGGTGCGCACTGAGGGAAGTGAGGGTGCTCCCTCAAAGTCGATGGTGGCGGGGATGCAACGTTGGTCGGAGAAGAGGGTGTAGCTGTAGCCCGCCATGAATCCGCGCCACGTGAGGTAGGCATGACGGAGGTCGAGGTCGTAGCCCTCTTTGTCGAAGTTGAAGTCGATGTAGGCTCCTACCTGATCTTTATGACCGGGCAGGCTGACGAAGTTGAAGAAGAGGTTGGAGGTGCCCATGCTGACCTGCGTCTTGGCTCCGTTGCCGGCACTGACCGGTGTGATGTCGGCAGTGGTGAAGTAAGAGGGGTTGTCGATGGGGTTGCCAAAGTCGAACGAGACGGTGCCACGCACGTAGCCGCCGATGCCTAAGTAGAACTGTTTTTCTTTGCCAATGATGGCGAAGCGGGGAATCTTGGGGGCTTGGTAGTGAACGGGGGCATTCTCTGCCAAGACGACGAGTATGCCGCGGTCTATCACCTTATCGCCCGACAGAAGATCCATCTCTGCCACCCCAATGTCGATGCCGTCAGAGGTGGTGCCCGACTGATATTGTGCCGAGGCGGTGGGTACAGAGGTGCACAGCAGAGCTACAGCAGGCACCCATTGCATGAGTTTTTTCATAACGTGTTGTGAGTTTGTGTAGTGATTGTTATGGTTTATAACCCACCCCAACGGCGCAGTTATTGCCTACGAGGTGTGGCTGCAAAGGAAACGACCGACGCACACCATTGGTTCAATTTTGAGCAGTCGGCGCAGGTTGTTTCAATTTTTCATCCACAGCAACTCGGTTATCTCATTTTTATTTGCTTTCTTTGCACTGCTGCGACGAGGCTCCGCGCGCATTAAAAGATTTCTTTCAAGTTCGGCAGGGGCGCGCGTGGCTCGGCATACTACACTCATTATATTATTGTACACAGATTTATTCTCGTAACCGGATATTATTATGTCTCTACTCCTCACCATCATAGGTCCCACAGCGTCGGGCAAGACGCAACTCGCCGTGCAGGCTGCGCTGGCGCTCGACGGCGAAGTGATTAGCGCCGACTCGCGCCAAGTGTATCGCGGCATGGATTTGGGCACAGGCAAAGATTTGGCAGACTACACCGTGGGGACGCGCTCCGTGCCCTATCACCTCATCGACATTCGCGAACCCGGCTATAAATACAGCATCTATGAGTATCAGGCAGACTGTCATCGCGCCTTGGCGGACATTGAGGCTCGGGGCAAGACCCCGATACTCTGCGGCGGGTCGGGGCTGTATGTGGAGTCGGTGCTGAAGGGCTACGAGATGCACGAGGTACCCGAAAACCCGGAGCTGCGCGCCCGTCTCGCGGATAAGTCGCTGAGCGAGCTGACCGACATACTCGCCACCTATAAGACGCTGCACAACAACACCGACACCGACACTTGCAAGCGCGCCATTCGCGAGATTGAGATACGCGAGTATTATCGCTCTCATGCCGAACAGCTCACGGCGCTGCCCCCCGTGCCGGCTTTAGTGGTGGGGGTGAACATTGACCGCGACGTGCGCCGTCAGCGCATCGCCACGCGCTTGCGCCAACGCCTCGACGAGGGTATGGTGGACGAGGTGCGCGGGCTCTTGGCTCGCGGCATCGCCCCCGAGGCTCTGATCTATTATGGCTTGGAGTATAAATACCTCACCCTCTATGCCACCGGCAAGATGGGTTATGACGAGATGGTGGAGGCACTGCAGATTGCAATATTTCAGTTCGCAAAGCGACAGATGACGTGGTTTAGAGGCATGGAACGACGCGGCATCACCATCCGCTGGGTGGACTTTGAACAGCCCCTCGCCGAAAGGACGCAACAAGTGGTGGAATGGTACAACGATGCCCGCGAAAGATTTTTTCAATAAAATATAGAAAAAACTGACAGTCAGAGTTTGCAGTAAGAAGAATGTTTCTTATATTTGCGGTCGTAAAAATATTTCTAAAAACAAATTGTTGTGGAAACATTTTATAGAACACATAAGTATCTGGTTGAACATGTGTATAGTCCCGTCCGTCGCGAGCTGATGGACGAGATTAATTGGAGCGACCGCTTAATCGGCATCAAGGGTAGCCGCGGTGTGGGCAAAACAACATTCTTGTTGCAGCACGCACTCGAGAAGTACGGTCCCGACGATAAGCGTTGCCTCTATATCAACATGAACCACTTCTACTTCTTTACGCACACGTTGCGCGAATTCGTCTCCATGTTCCAGCAGCAGGGCGGGCGCACGTTGTTGATTGATGAGATATTTAAATATCCCCATTGGTCTGAAGAACTGAAGTTTATCTATGATCAATACCCCAAGATTCAAGTCATCTTCGCCGGTTCGACCGTGATGCGCCTCCGCGAGGCCAACCCGATATTAAATGGCATTGTGGTGCCCTACAACTTGCGTGGCTTCTCCTTCCGCGAGTATATCAATTATATGGCAGGCACCAACTTCCCCTCTATAAAATATGCCGACTTATTAGCCAACCACCAGGCTATAGCCACCGATATCTGTTCTAAGATTAAGCCTTTGAGCTACTTCAAAGACTATATCCACCATGGTTACTACCCCTTCTTCCTGGAAAAGAAAAACTACTCCGAGATGCTCATCAAAAACATGAACACTATGCTCGAAGTGGACGTGTTGTTCCTCAAGGAGATTGAGCTGAGCTATCTGCCCAAGCTGAAGAAGTTGCTCCACATCTTGGCGCAAGATGCCCCTTGTTCGCCCAACGTGAGTCTGCTCGCCAAGAGCATCGAAACGTCGCGCGCCACGGTGGTCAACTACCTGAGCTACCTCAAGGAGGCTCGCCTCATCAATATGCTGTATAGCGTGGATGAACAATTCCCCAAGAAGCCCGCGGTGGTCTACATGCACAACACAAACCTGCTCTTCCCCACCTGCCTCAACGAGGTGGAGCCGAGACAGTTGCGCGAGACGTTCTTCTACAACATGCTGCACAAAGACAATCGCCTCAACAAGAGCACCGAACGCAACGTGCAGTTCTTGGTGAACCGCAAAGATAAGTTCCGCGTGTGCGACTGGGTGGTTCGCACCAAAAACAACCCGGAGTATTTCTACGCAATAGACAACTATGAAATCGGTCACGACAACGTAATACCATTGTGGCTATTCGGTTTCCTCTATTAATATTTTGGTCGCTGCAAGTGTTGTTTCCAACTGAAAAGTGTATATTTGCAGCCGCTAAGCTTTGATTCAATGTATGCGCTATCGTCTTTCTGACTTCCGGCGGCTCAACACACAAATGAGACCAAGGGGAAAAAGAAATGATGGATAGTGCGTTCACTTTTGGAAGGAAGTTCCACACACCGGAAAGACCCGACGAAAACAATTAAATCAAACAATTAAGACCATTTGATCGGATAATTAAAATTGACCGAAGAAGACGATTTGTATTAAAATCGGGAGTCAAACGATTGATAATCGAGAGTCAAGCGATTAGACGATTAGATTTAACGATAAGATCAAACACACAACGTTATATTTACTAACAACTAAATCTTTATTTAAACCAAAAACAATGGCAAAAGAGAAGAAAT
>CAZBWT010000155.1:0-4534 GCA_964495625.1 uncultured Prevotellaceae bacterium
TCCGCATCAATAATCAGATCCATGAACTATATCTGAAATCTGCTTACAATCATCATATAACCAGATATACAATCATCATACACTCCGATGTACGAGCAGCCAGCTATCCGCACGCAAGGATTTTATCCCCCTGCAATCGCTTCAAAACGACACGACGTAGTGCTGTTTGAAGAACCTCGGCTTGCGTATGGCTAAGCCGAAGTTGTAGAGATCCATGGTGATGGAGACTTCATCCTCGTCGCAGAAGAGGTCCCACAGCTGTTCCATGCGCTGCCCGGCTGAGATACCTTTGACGATGAAGACGGTGTTGTCAGTTGAATGTTCTAAGATCCAACTAAAGAAGTCTTCGTCACTCCACCCTGCGGGACGTGCGTTGAGCATCATGAAGTCGGCGCGATAGTCGGTGGGGAGTTCGTCGAAGGTGCTGATGCGGTGCCAGCTGCCCATGCGGGGGGCATCGACATGATTGATGAGAGCGCGCACCGAACGTTCGGCGGCATCGTCAGCCAACGAGTGGACCTCGCCGCGCGAGTCTAACAGCAGCAGCGGCAGTGCGGAGTAGCCACCGTCGCTCTGTATCTCCAAGAACCGACGACAGCCGAAGCGATTGGCTACGCGCAGCAGCAGGCATGCCATTTTGAACTGTATGGGTGTGGCGTTGGTGTAGTGTTTTCGTAGCGTAGTGTAGGCATAGTAGGGCACTTTTTCTTCAATCACCTCGGTGATGATGGCATAGGCAAAGGGCGAATGCACACCATAGCCTTTGCGGTGCTTAATTTTGCGAACACCTTTGGTGAGGTATTCTTTAAATTTCTTCTTTGTTTCCAATGTATAAGGTTTCTTTTCTATGGTCTGTTGCGCCTAAAGGGGGATGCGAAACAGTTCTATTTTGTTTTGGATGGTTTAACATTATAACTTCAGCCCATTGAGCAGCGACATATAGAGCGAGATGGCTTCACGTATCTCCTCGGGGTGAATATATTCGTCGGCAGTGTGCGAACGGGCAGAGTCGCCGGGACCGATCTTGACGCTGGGGCAGCTGAGCAGAGCCTGGTCAGAAAGCGTTGGCGAGCCGAAGCATTGCCTGCCCAAACATTCAATGCGCTGCACCAACGGGTGGTTGCGGTCTATGCCCGAGGGTTGCAGACGTGTGCTGCGCGGGGTGAGGGTGACGGGCGCAACGACTTGTTGCAGTCGGGTCACGACCTCTTGGTTGGTGTAGGCATCGGTGGTGCGCACATCCACCACAAAGGTGCAGCGGTCGGGCACCACGTTATGCGCCGTGCCGGCTTGAATCTGTGTGACTGTAATCTTGACGGGACCGAGCATTTCCGATTCACGCTCAAAGCGGTAGTTGCGCAGCGTGTCGATGGCGGGCAATGCCTCATAGATGGCATTGATGCCTTCGTTGCGAGCGGCATGCCCGGCTTTGCCAATGGCTTCGCCGTCCAGCACCACCAACCCCTTCTCGGCAATGGCAGCCTGCATGCCGGTGGGTTCGCCCACCAAGGCTAAGTCGATGCGTGGCAGTTCGGGCAACACACTCTCGATGCCGTTGCGACCCGACACCTCTTCTTCAGCCGAAGCTAAGAAAATGAGGTTATAGCTTTGCGGCAGGTCCTTGAGCAGCAAGAAGGTATGCAGCAGCGACACCAACGAGGCTCCGTCGTCATTGCTGCCCAAGCCGTAGATGCGACCGTCTTCACCCTCGGTGGGCGTGAAGGGGTCGTGCTGCCAGCTTGCGGCGGGCTTCACCGTGTCGATATGAGCGTTGAGCAACAAGGTGGGGCGTGCAAAGTCGAAGCCGGGGGCTATCATCCAGCAGTTATTATGCTTGCGAAAGACGTGCAGCCCGCTCTCCCGCTCCATATAGGCGGCAAGGAGGTCGGCAGCAGCAGCTTCGTCGCGGCTGGTTGACGGCACAGCTATCAGAGCTTTCAGCAAATCTATTGCATTATAATATGCAGCATCCATACTTCAGGGTCGTTGTGAGGGCAGATGACGTATCTGCCTAAATCGGTGGGCAAAGATAGAGGTTTTGTGTTAGTTTGTACCAATGTGGCATGATATTTTTGTGAAAGTATAATATTTTCAACGTTTTGACAATTAACACGGTTCACATGCGGCACCTTTATGGCGGTTCATTGGGCTGTTAACCGTGGCGCATCAGCCAATACCCAATGCGGCAGCGTATGCATCGGTGAGGTTCGCAATATTTGTGATAGAGTTGCAGCAAGGCTTGTGTGTCGTAGGCATTTGCGGCAGTGAAACCAGCACACCGACAGAAGTCCACGTAGCGATTTTTCTCGGCGGGTATTGCCTCGAGAAGTGCCATGGCTCGTTGTTCCACCTCTTCGTTGTTGCACCATTTGGCATAAGCCAAGAGCAGCGGCACCACGGCATTGATGACCAGTGAATGCAGTGTGGTGCGCCCTAAGGCAAGAGCCGATGTGGCAGACGCAGACTTGTCTGCCGACGGTGTGGGCGGCACGCGCAACAGCTCGAGCACACCGTCTAAGGTCTTGGCCTCAAGAATGTCGCTAAACAGATAAGGATGTGCGCATAAGAGTGCCGCCAAAGCCACGAGGCGCGTTTGCGGTGCCGCCTGCGGGCGCACGCCACCCAACTTCCAGACCGTGACGGGCAGCGGGGTGAGGCTGAACTTTGAGCGCAGAAAATCATATTCGCTGCGCAGTGCTTCGTGACGCGCATCGCCGGCGGGATTAACTGCGGTTAAGAACCCCGCCTGCCCCAAAAGAAGGGCTGCCACCTGACGCGGGTGATCAATGTGTCGCAAGAGGTATTTGTAAGGCAGCGAGCGCGCCAAGCGCTCGAAGGCATCACCGTTCACCCCGGTGCCGAAGGCGCGACAGAGCAGCACAAAGAAAGCATCTTGCCACGACTGATGATTTTTCTCCACGATGTCGCGCACGCGCCCCGCTTTTTCATTCATGCGGTCGTAGGCGAGTGCCACCTTCCAGTCGGTGACAATCAGTCGCGGCACGTTATGCAGACGCTCGCCGCAGGTGACGGCAGAAAAGCAGTTTGCCCCGGCGGTGGTTAGTTGCCGGTATTTGTAGACCAACGTCTCGGGCATGGGCAGTGTGGCTTGCAGCACTTGCTGCCCGTCGGGGCGCGTCACCTTGCCGTCGTCTTGCATCACTACGTGCAACAACACGCTGTGATAGGCTTGGTCGCGGTCGTGATGGTGGCGATACCAGTCGGTGGCACGCACATGCATCTCTACGTTGCCCACCCACAAGGTGCCGCCCACCCTCAGCTTGGCGTTGAAGAAGTCGGGACCGGACTCAAAGTTGCGCAGACCGGGGTCGAGTATCTCAACCTCCTGCCCCTCGGCGACGGACAGTTTGGTGAAGATGCGTTGTTGCCAGACGTAGTACATCAGGTCTTCCATGCTTATGCTTTTCTTTTAGGCGGTGTATGTTTGGGGAGAGCAAAGGTATGACAGTTTTGTGGGATGTTCAATAGATTGCCTGTTTATTTTTAAGTCCACATTGTCACATTACCCCATCCACTCATTATTAACACGACAGAAATCCCCGCGACGGAGGACTCTCTGTCGCGGGGATGATTATAGACTTGCCCTAAGGGCGAAGCTTGCGGGGCACCACAAGGTTGACGACCTCGGGGCGAATGTTTTCACAACGGACTCATTAGCCCAAGAACGAGATGAGCACACCGGCTGCAACGGCAGAACCGATAACGCCCGAGATGTTGGCAGACATGGCGTACTGCAAGAGGTTGTTCTTCGGGTCGTACTTGGTGGCGATCTCGTTGGCTACGCGCGATGCCATAGGCACGGCAGACAAACCGCAGGCACCCACCAAGGGGTTGATCTGCTTCTTTGAGAAGAGGTTGAAGAGCTTCACCAAGAGGATACCACCGGCGATGCTGACAGCGAAAGCCAAGAAGCCGCCGATGACGATGCCAATAGTGGTCCAGTTCAAGAATGAATCCACCGTCATGGTGGCACCCACGCAGAGACCCAAGAAGATGGTGGCTGCGTTCATGATGGTGTTGCTGGCAGCGTCGGCAATGCGCGACGTGTTGGCACCAATCTCCTTGATCAAGTTACCGAACATCAACATACCGATGAGCGACACTGCCGAAGGCACGATGATGGCTACGAGCACGGTGACGAAAATCGGGAAGATGATCTTGGCTGCCTGGAGGTTCTTAATTTCCTGCTTGTTGGGGTAGAGCTTCTCCTGCTGCTTCATGTTGATGAGCAACTCCTTCTTGGTGCAGAGCAGCTTAACCACCAACGGGATGATGACGGGCACGAGAGCCATGTAAGAGTAGGCTGCAATGGCGATGGGACCCAACAATTCGGGAGCCAACTTAATGGTGGTATAGATGGCGGTAGGACCGTCGGCACCACCAATGATGCCCAACGAGGCTGCCTGCTGCGGAGTGAAACCAAACACACCGATGGCGACGAGGATCACCGAGAAGATGCCCACCTGAGCGGCGGCACCGAAGATGGCTAACTTCAGGTTGCGGAGCATCGGGC
>CAZBWT010000156.1:0-4534 GCA_964495625.1 uncultured Prevotellaceae bacterium
ATCACTTTGCCGAATGTACGTTTGCTCATGTAATTGTTTATTATACTGCGCAAAGTATATATCTTATTGTTTGCTATAACAAACATTTTAAGCGATAATAAATAAATAGAGAAATAAACGAGTCAGGACAACACCTTCAATCGCTGAAAGTGTTGCCCCTTGGAAAAACACACAAAAAAATTGCTTTAATACGATTCCCTTATGCTTTTAGAAATAGGTGTTATAAAAAAGGTGTTCTTAAAAGAAATCCATGAGTCGTTAGACTCTGTGTTCTGACAAAATCTTTTGCACGGCTATGACCAGCCGGTCGACCTCTTCTTTGGTGTTGTAGAAGGCGAACGACGGACGCACACTCATTTCGTAGCCTAAGGCACGAAGGGCAGGCTGCGCACAGTGGTGACCGGCACGCACGGCGATGCCCTCTTTGTCGAGCCACTGCCCCACGGTGGGGGTGTCAAGCCCGTCTAACTGAAATGAGACGACGCTGACGCGGTGCTTGGGGTTGCCGATGAGGGTGAGACCGGGTATGCGACCTAACTGTTGGCGGGCATACTCCGTGAGACGATGTTCGTGCAACTCGATGCGCTCGATGCCGATGCGTGACACGTAGTCTAAGGCTGCCCCCAAACCAATGGCATCTGCCACGTTGGGAGTGCCCGCCTCGAAGCGCGCCGGCGGTGTGTTGAACTGAGTCTCTTCGAGGGTGACATCTTTAATCATGTTGCCACCTCCTTGCCACGGCGGAAGGGTGTCGAGCAAGTCTTTGCGACCGTAAACCACCCCGATGCCCGTGGGGGCATAGATTTTATGACCCGAGAAGACGAAGAAGTCGGCTCCGAGCGACTGCACGTCGATGCGCGTGTGGGCGATGCTCTGTGCGCCGTCAATGAGCACGGGGATGTTGTGGCGGTGTGCCACGTCGATGATGCGACGTACGTCGTTGATGGTGCCAAAGGTGTTGTTGACGTGTCCCACCGACACGAAGCGGGTGCGTGGGGTGATGAGCTGCTCGAGGGTGTCGAGACGGAGGTCGCCGTTGCTGTCGACGGGTATCGCCTTGAGCCGGGCTCCGCGTTCTTTGCAGATCTGCTGCCAGGGCACGATGTTGGCGTGATGGTCGAGGGTGGAAACGATGACCTCATCGCCCACCCCGACGAAAGCTCGCCCAAAGGTCTGCGCCACCAAGTTGATGCCTTCGGTGGTGCCGCGCACAAAGATGATCTCGTCGGTGGAAGCGGCATTGATGAAGCGGCGCACTTTTTCGCGCGCCCCTTCGTAGGCATCGGTGGCTTCAGCCGCCAAGGTGTGCGCCCCGCGGTGTATGTTGCTGTTGTAGTGAGTGTAGTAGTCGGTGATGGCATCAATGACCTGTCGCGGCTTCTGGGTGGTGGCTCCGTTGTCGAACCACACGAGGTCGTGCCCATTGACTTGTCGACTCAACACGGGGAAGTCGCGGCGCAACTCTTCGGTGTTAAGGGTGTCGGTCTCTTCGTAGTTGAGGTGGTGCAGCGACTCGGTTTCGGGGATGCCGATGCCAAAGCCGTTCTCGGAGACGACCTTGCGCTCGGGGGTGAGCTCCGGGGTGATGTCCGGAGCCTTCGACCACGAGGCAGGCTGAGCTGCCGGAGCTGTGGGGTAGGTCACAGCCGGAAAGCCGTCGCCGCCCTGCAGCAGGCGCATAAAGCCCTCTTTCAGATCGGTGAGGTTCAGCTCGTCTACGCCGTCGGGCACTAAGGGGCGCACTTCTTGCCGTATCTCTTCAGGGCAGAAGCGCGAGGCTATCTGGCGCATCCGACCGATGTCACCCAAACCGTCGGAAGGTTGGAAGTTATCTAATTCGCTGAGATTCATAGTGCGTTATTTCTCAATGATGTTTCGGTGCTGGTAGTCGTGATAGTAGCCTACCTCTACGTTTTCGAGCACGGCGATGGCATCGTCGGTGAGGGCTGCCAAGCTGAAGTATTTGGTGAGCAGGTAGGATGCCACTCCGTATTTGTCAAGACCCATGAGCCGAGCCGAGAGTGAGGGGGCTATCTCGCCGGGGATGCCCGTCTGATGCAGCCCGACCACACCTTGCTCTTTCTCGCCGGTGCGCACCAAGATGATGGCAGTGGTGCCTACACCGCGGTTGGTGAGGTATTGACCCTGTATCTCCACCTTGTCGCTGGGGATGATGGGCACTCCGCGCCACAAGATGACTTTGGTGCCGAAGAGGTCGGTCGTCTCGGGCGGTACACCGCGCCACGTGCATTCACGTTCGAAGGCGGCAATGGCTCGCGGGTGAGCCAAGAAGAACGAGGGCGACTTCCATACCAGCGACAGGAGCTCGTCCAAATCGTCGGGGGTGGGGGCACCATAGCGGGTGGAGATGCGGTAGCCGGGATCGACGCTTGCCAAGAGTCCGAAGTGTTTGTTGTTAATCAGCTCCCACTCCTGGCGCTCTTTGATGCTTTCGATGCTGAGGCGCAACTGCTGCTCGAGCTGGTTGTAGGGGTTGTTGAAGAGGTCGCTGACGCGGGTGTGTACGCGCACCACCGTCTGAAGGGTGTTGAGCGAGTATTCGGTGGGGTTCTCTTCGTAGTCAATGTAGGTTTCGGGGATGATGTTGTCTTCTTCATGACCGCTGACCAGGTCGATGTGTTTCTCGCCATGGATGTTGACGGTGGCTTTGAGGCGCAGGTGTTCGTCTACGGCATTCTGGAACTGCTGGCGGAAGTCGGGCACCTCGTTGATGAGGCTTTCGAGTTCGCTGCTCTGCAGGGTGAAGAAGACGGTGGGCGTGACGCTGCGCACGGTAACGCTCGAGAGTGTGTCGTTCAAGAGGTCGGTCTCGCCGAAGTATTCACCCTCGCTGAGCAGGGCTATGCGCAACTCCTCGCCGTGCAGTCCGCGGCTGAGCACTTCAGCCTGACCGTTGGCAACGATGAAGAACTTCTGGCGGTCTTTGCCCTCTTCGATGAGGGTTTCGCCCAAAGCAACCTCTTCGGTGACGAAGCCTTTGGCGATGCGACGCACTATGCCCTCGTCGATGTAGGAGAAGAGCGGTATGCTGCGCAGGCTGCGTGCCTGGAAGCTCGGCACTCCGTCAAAGTAATCAATTTGTATGCGTTCAGCCTTTTTCAACTCGACCTTGGTGCGGTTCACGCGGTAGGTGCCGCTTTCGACTTGCGTCCAGGGTAATAGCTTCAAGAGGAGTCGAGGGGTGATGGAGCCCATCTGAGGGGCTGTCTTGGTGGTGTTGGCGAGTTTGCGGGCTGTGGCTGTCGTCACGCTGCGCTGTAAGTTGTTTTCTGACATGAGTTTCTTGTTTTATTGATTTCCTAATGTTACGTTTGTTGGGCAGAAAGCTTTCGTTTTACTTTTTGATGGTTACCTTGTAGGTGGTGCCCTCAATGTGTTCAACCGAGAGGACAGTGTAGCCTTGCTCAGTGGCGCTCTTGGGTACGTTGTTGAGGGGTTCGCCTTCGCTGAGCAACACCTCGAGGGTGTCGCCCGCTGCAATTTGCGCCAACTTCAGCTTGGTGCGCACAAAGGTCATGGGGCAATGTTCGCGGGTGATGTCTAATGTGTGTGTCATAATGATGGGTTTGTAGGAATTTATATGAAGAGTGTCTGCCCGCCCTTTGAGATGTCGAGGAAGGTGGCTACACCCAACACATCTTCAACCTCGTGGATGAAGTCGCTCTTTTCGAGTCCGAGCACGTGCATGGCCATTTCGCACGCATAGAGGTGTATGCCGAGCAGCTTGGCTGCCTCGACAAGGTCCTCGAGGGTGGCTACATTGTTTTTGCGCATCAGGTGGCGGAAGAGCTTGGGTCCGATGCCGAGGAAGTTGAAGCGGCTGGTGGGTGCCACTTTGAGTCCGCCCATCATGATGCCGAAGAGCTTAGACCAGAAGCTTTTGCCCAAAGCGGTGCGCCCGGGCTGCTGCTTGATGGCATCGAGCCCCCAGAATGTGAAGAAGATGTTGACTTCGTAGCCTACAGCCGCAGCTCCTGTGGCTAAGGTGAAGACGGCAGTCAGCTTGTCAAAGTCACCGCTGAAGGCGATGATAGATAGCTTCTTGGGGGCTGACTCAGAGGCTTGGGGTATGGTATTTTCTTGTGTACTCATTGTCTGAATAGTTAACGGTTGACCGGTTTTGTTGCCAAATGAATGGTTCTGAGGTTGGGTTATTTAGTCCGAGGGTATGGTATGTGTGTGTGTCGCAGCGGTTAGTCTTGCGGCAAGTCGAGGTTAAAGAGGGCGGTGGAGAGGTAGCGTTCGCCGGTGTCGGGCAGCAGCACCACGATTTGCTTGCCGCGGTTCTCGGGGCGACGGGCTATCTCGAGGGCAGCATAAAGGGCTGCACCCGATGAGATGCCGACCAGCACACCTTCGTGCGTCACCAGCAGGCGCGCGGCGCGGAAGGCATCTTCGTTTTTGACGCGGAACACCTCATCGTAGACCTTGGTGTTGAGCACCTGCGGCACGAAGCCGGCTCCGATGCCTTGTATCTTGTGCGGACCCGCCTTGCCACACGACAAGACGGGCG
>CAZBWT010000157.1:0-4528 GCA_964495625.1 uncultured Prevotellaceae bacterium
TGGACAACTACTTCTATCAGCGCCGCGCCACGGAGCCGGGCTTGAAGCAGGTGCTGTGGAAGCGCGTGATGGACGTGAACGACCGCGGCTTGCGCAAAATCGTGACCGGCTTGGGCGGTTCTGCCAACGGCATCCCCGGCGAGAGCGGTTTCGACATCACTCCCGCCTCGGAGATTATGGCTATTCTCTGTCTGGCTCAAGACAAGGCTGACTTGCGTCGCCGCATCGAGAACATCTTGTTGGGCTACCGCTATGACGGCACCCCCTTCACGGTGAAGGACTTGGGCGTGGCCGGCTCCATCTGCGTGCTGCTTGAAGATGCCATCTTGCCCAACTTGGTGCAGACCACCGAGAACACCCCGGCATTCGTGCACGGCGGTCCCTTCGCCAACATTGCCCACGGTTGCAACACCGTGATTGCCACCAAGATGGGTTTGAGCCACAGCGATTATGTGGTGACAGAGGCAGGCTTCGGTGCCGACTTGGGTGCCGAGAAGTTTTTCGACATCAAGTGCCGCAAATCGGGTCTCGTGCCTAAGTTGACGGTGTTGGTTGCCACCTGCAACGGACTCAAGATGCACGGCGGTGTGCCCATCGAACAGATCAAGGAACCGAACCTCGAGGGCTTGAAGAAGGGCTTCGAGAATTTGGATAAGCACATTGCCAACATGCAGAGCTTCGGTCAGACCGTGGTGGTTGCCTTCAACCGCTATGCCAACGACACCGAGGAGGAGATTCAGTGCCTGAAGGATCACTGCGCAAGCCTGGGCGTGAAGTGTGTGGTGAACGACGGCTTTGCCCGCGGCGGCGAGGGTGCCATCGAGTTGGCTCAGACCGTGGTGGACGAGATTGCTCAGCATCCGTCGGCTCCGCAGCTCAACTTCGCTTATACCGACGACATGACACCCAAAGCCAAGATTGAGGCAGTGGCTAAGAAGATTTATGGTGCCAAGAGCGTGACCTTCAGCGACAAGGCTACAAAGATGCTGAAGTTGGTGAGCGACTTGGGCTTGAACCACTTCCCCGTGTGTGTGGCAAAGACGCAGTTCTCGTTTAGCGCCGACCCCAAGGGTTATGGTTGCCCGAAGGACTTCAACTTCGACATCAATGACATCGTGATCAACAACGGTGCGGAGTTCATCGTGGCTATTGCCGGCGAGATGATGCGCATGCCGGGCTTGCCCAAGGTGCCCGCTGCCGAACATATCGACATCGTGAACGGCGAAATCGTGGGCTTGTCATAAGCTCCGCGACAACAGCGCCGTGCGTTATTTATATTTTTTATCAGTAATTGTCATTCTTTTCAATGAATCACTACAAACATCACAGCAGTGCGGCTCTGGTTATCGGAGCCGCACTTGCGGCGACAGCTTGCTCAACGGGCAAGGACGCTCGCTATCAAATCACCGACTACCCCGAGGCTCGCTATGACTCTACGGCGGTGGATGAGTATTTTGGCACCCAGGTGGCAGACCCCTATCGCTGGCTCGAAGACGACATGAGCGAAGAGACAGGCGCATGGGTGGCGGCACAACAGGAACTCACGCAGAAGTATTTCAGCCACATCTCGTTTAAAGACTCCATCTTGCACCGCTTGCAGGAGCTTTATGATTACGAACGTGTGTCGATTCCCGCCAAGTTGGGCGGCCATTATTTCTTCACCAAGAATGACGGTTTGCAGAATCAAAACGTGATTTACGTGCAGGACTCGCTCACCGAGGAGCCGCGCGTATTTCTCGACCCGAACACGTTGTCGAGTGACGGCACAGTGGCTTATGCCGGCATGTCGGTGTCGAAAGACGGTCGCTATGCCGCCTATTTGATACACCGCAACGGTTCGGACTGGACGGAGATTTATGTGATTGAGATTGCCACCGGCAAGCAGCTCGACGACCACATCGAGTGGGGTAAGTTCACGTCGGCTGCCTGGCACGGCGACGGCTTCTATTATTCTGCCTACGACGCTCCGGACGCTCATGCTTACTCGCAGAAGAACGAGGGTCACAAGGTGTTTTATCACCGCTTGGGCACCAAGCAGAGCGAGGATCAGCTGATTTATGAGACCCCGGAGTGGCCGCTGCGCTTCCATGGTGCTCGCACCACTCACGACGAGCGCTATCTGTTCTTGACGGAGTCGGAAGGCGGTTCGGGCAACGCTCTGTTTGTGAAGGACCTCACCAAGCCGAAGAGCGACTTCGTGACCGTGTGGGGCGACATGACGGTGAGCGTTGACGCGCTCGACGTGATTGGCGACACGCTCTATTTCTTCACCGACTATAAGACTCCGAAGGGTCGACTCTGCAAGGCTCCGGTGAGCACCCCCGACACTGCCCACTGGCAGGACGTGATTGCCGAGGGCGACTGCGTGCTCTCAGGTGTGAACTTGGCGGACGGCCACATCATTGCCACCTACGAGGAGAATGCTTGCAACCACTCGTATGTCTACACCCTGCAGGGCGAAAAGGTGAACGAGATTGAGTTCCCCACGTTCGGTTCGGTTTGGTTCACAAGCAATTATGACGACCCGGAGATCTTCTATGGCTTCACGTCGTTTGTGTTCCCCACGGCTTCTTATGTCTATGATTTGCGCCAAAACAAGAGCATGTTGCTTGTGGAACCTAAAGCCAAGGTTAACTCGGAGGACTACGTGACCGAGGAGCTGTATGTGACGAGCAAGGACGGCACAAAGGTGCCGCTGTTCGTGACCTACAAGAAGGGCATTAAGTTGGACGGCAGCAACCCCACCTATCTGTATGGCTACGGTGGCTTTGCGGTGAGCCTGAACCCGGTGTATGTGCCTTCACGCATGGCATGGCTCGAGAAGGGCGGCATCTATGCCGAAGCTATCTTGCGCGGCGGCAATGAGTATGGCGAGGAGTGGCATAAGGCAGGCACCTTGATGCAGAAGCAGAATGTGTTTGACGACTTCATCGCCTCGGCTGAGTTCTTGATTGACAATGGCTACACCTCGAAGGAGCGTTTGGCTATTGAGGGCGCGTCGAACGGCGGCTTGCTGATTGGCGCTTGCGTGAACCAGCGTCCGGACCTCTATGCGGTGGCTATTCCGCAGGTGGGTGTGATGGATATGCTGCGCTATCATAAGTTCACCATCGGCTGGAACTGGGCAAAGGATTACGGCAGAAGTGATGACTCACCCGAGATGTTCAACTACCTGAAGGCTTACTCGCCGCTGCACAATGTGAAGAGCGGCAAGGATGTGAACTACCCCGCCATCTTGGTGACGACCGCCGATCATGATGACCGCGTGGTGCCCGCCCACTCGTTTAAGTATGCGGCTACGCTGCAGGCTGCCGAGACGGGTTCTAAGCCGAAGCTGATCATGATTGAGAGCAACGCCGGTCACGGTGCCGGCAAGCCGATGAGCAAGACGCTCGAGGAGAAGGCTTGCATCTACAGCTTCATTCTCTATAATATGGGCTTGAGCTATTAACAAGATGCGTTGGCTGCATGGCTGCCGTTAGGGCTGACCGCGCAGCCAACGCTGAATTGAATCTGATATGAGAAATTTAAATGTGTTATTCCCGATTTCGTGTGTGGCTGTGCTGACAACGGTTGCCTTCACCGCTTGTGGCGAGGGCGGCAACAGCTATAGCGGCAGTGGTACGCTGCAGTTGGCTGCGGGCGACTTAGACTCGACCGAGATGGTCTATGCAAATGTGGATGAGAGCAAGGAGTCTGACGGCACCTATGCAAGCAACTTCTATGTGGGTTCCACTTCGTATCAAGAGTTTGAGTTGTCGCACTACGTGCGCAGCGGTGCGTTTGTGGGCGGTTTGACGGCTACGAATATGACCGACTCCACTACACTGAGTGCAGACAATTATGCCTGCATCGTGGGGCATGGTGCCTCAAGCAACAAGACCTATTTTGTGGGCGACCTGAACAAGACCTGCGCCATCACGTTCCACACCGACTATCTGTATAGTGTGCCGCTGTCGCCCACCTTTGTGATGGTGACGAATGCGGCTTACACGTATTTGGCTATGGAGCAAGGCTCGGATGAGTATCCGGCTTTCACCGAGGCGGACTATCTGACGCTGCACATCATTGCGCTGAATAAGAACGGCGGTGCCACCGGCAAAGAGGTGACCTTCGACTTGGCTTCGCGCGGCAAGTTCCAGCGTGAATGGAAGCGCGTGGACTTGACGGAGTTGGGTGAGTGCTACGGCGTGGCTTTCACGCTGGAGTCTACCGGCGGTACTACGGGCTTGAACATCCCCACTCCTCCCCGATTCTGTATCGACTTCTTGACTGCCACCTATTCTTATTCGTTTGATTATTGATGGCAGCACAGCCTGCTTGAGTTTAGCAAGACGATGACTGAAAGGTTCTGTAATAAGAGAGCTGATCAGCAATAGATTACGGCAATAAACAAAAAGCCTCACGCTTGCGACGGTGCATCCGTCTGAAGCGTGAGGCTTTTTTATTGAGCTGTTGTTTGAGTGTCGCTGATACTGTAATTTGAACCGTCGCTAATGCTGCTTTTGAGCCGTCGCTAAGGCTGCTT
>CAZBWT010000158.1:0-4481 GCA_964495625.1 uncultured Prevotellaceae bacterium
GATGAGTGATTTATTCCACCACAGAAGTGATTTCGCCTTGCGCCAACTGCGTGACGAGGCGTTCGCCGGGGTGCAGTGCCGAGGCTTGTGTGACAGCCTTGCCGCCAACGCGGGTGATGCTGAAGCCGCGACGCAGGATGTTGGCGGGGTCAGCGAGGGTGACGGCTTGCTGCATCAGCTTCAGGCGCGCGCCTTCGCGCTCCATGCGCTGCTGCGTGCAGCCGACGAGACGTTCGCGCTGACGATCCACACGGTCTAACTGCCGCGCCAACATCAGGCGCGTGCGCTGCAGCCCCGTGAGGCAAGTTTGCAACCGCTGTTGTTGGCGCTGACGCACCTCGTGAAGCGTCTCTGTGAGGGCATCTGTGAGGGCGGCGAGGTGATTGCCTTCGGCTGCCAAAAGGTCGATGAGGTATGCGGCAACCGCCGTGGGCGTTTTGACCGAGGTATGCGCCACACGGTCTAAGACGGTGGTGTCGCGCTCATGACCGATGCCCACGATGATGGGCAAGGGGAACTGCGCGCAGTTGGCGGCAGCCTCATATTCGTCGAAACCCGCCAAGTCGGCAGTGGCACCGCCACCGCGTATGATGACCACCACGTCGAAAAGTTCGGCGTGGCGATAGATGGACTCTAAAGCTTTGATGATGGCGGCACCCGTGTTCGCCCCCTGCATCGTGGCGGCAAACAGATGGGGGTAGAAACAGTAGCCGCCTTCGTTGTGTGCCAACTGGTGGCAGAAGTCGCCGTAGCCCGCCGTGTTGGCTGCCGAGATGACGGCAATGCGCTGCGGCAGTCGGGGCATGGGCAGCTCGCGGTTCATGTCGATGATGCCCTCGGCGGTGAGGCGGTCGATGATGGCTTGGCGCTGCCGCGCTAAGTCGCCGATGGTGAAGGAGGGGTCGATGTCTTGCACGTCGAGCGTGTAGCCATAGGAGGGGTGCATCGTTACCTGCACCTCCACCTGCACCTTGATGCCGGCAGCAAAGACCCGCCCCGTGGCTTGCTCAAACGCCGTGCGCAGCAGCCACCAGCGCGAGCTCCAGACGACACCGCGGGCACGCGCCGTGACGGCACCCGTGCGCGGGTGCTTCTCGATGAATTCCAAATAGCAATGCCCGTTGCCGGCGGTGCGCGCCTCGCTGACCTCGGCGGTGATCCACACCGGGGTGTCGAAGGTTTCATTGACCACCTCAGACACCTGCGTGTTGAGCTGTGTGAGGGTGATGGCTTGCGGAAGATCGGCAGTGCGGGTCATCAGAAACGAGCGGCGCGTTTACGAACGTAGTCCGCCAAGAACTGCACGGTGCCGTCTTCGCCCAACTTGGAGATGTCGATGCTGAGGTCGTAGGAGGCAGATTCGCCCCAGGTCTTGTCGGTGAAGAAGTCATAGAAACGGGCGCGCTCCTTGTCGTTGCGCACGATGATGTTTTCTGCCTCTTCGGGGGTGATGTTCAGGCGGCGTGCCACGTTCTTGATGCGGTAGGTGTTGGGGGCATGCACAAACAGCTTGATGAGGTTCGGTTCGTTGCGCAAGATGTAGTCGGCGGTGCGACCAACGATGAGGCACGACTTCTCGGCAGCTATCTTGCGGATGGTCTCGGATAAGATGACGAAGTTCTGACTCGAGCCGAAGAGACGCGTCGTGCCGAAGCGACCCAACAGCGCATAGTCGAAAAATCCGGGGGCGTGTTCGTCATTCTGGTTCAGATACTCTAAGTCCATGCCGCTGTGTTTGGATATTTCATCCATGAGTTCACGGTCATAGTAGGCAATGTTTAATTCGTCGGCCAACTTCTTGCCGAGGCTGCGACCGCCACTGCCAAACTGGCGACCCAAGCTAATGATTATCTTCTTTTCCACGGGGAAAACATTTAAGGGGGTTAATGAAATATGTTTAGCTAACGGAATGTTAACTGTGAGCAAAGATAGAAAGCTGCGCAAAAATTATCAAGCTTCTGCGCTTAATTGTCGCTTTATTTTTCCAAAAATTTGTTTTTCACGCTTTTTGCCCTATCTTCGCAGCACTTAATATCTATATTCCCTTAATGCGGTATGTTGCCTTTTAACATCGTGACGTGGACTGCCGATCCCATCTTATTCAGTCTTCAACTCGGCTCGTTTAACTTCCAACTGCGCTGGTATGCGCTTATGTTCATCGTAGGCTTTTATTTGGGCATCAAGATTATGGAACGCATCTATAAGCGCGACGGCGTGAACCCCGAGCGCGTCTATACGCTCTTTATCTATTGCTTTGTGGGCACGTTGGTGGGCGCACGTTTGGGGCACTGCTTGTTTTATGACCCGAATTATTATTTGTCGCACCCCATTGAGATTCTCAAGACGTGGAAGGGCGGACTCGCCTCGCACGGAGGCACGATCGGCGTCATCACCGCCGTGCTTATCTATGCTCATCGCGACCACCTGGGTAAGCTCTGGATTTTGGACCGCCTGTCGATAGCCGTGGCTCCGGTGGCGGCTCTGATTCGCATGGGCAACCTTTTTAATCACGAAATATTCGGCCACGCCACCGCCCTGCCCTGGGGATTCCGCTTCATCGAGAACATCTCGCAGTGGCAGAAAGGGGCGGAACCCATCTTCACCGAACCGTCGCACCCCACGCAGATCTACGAGGCATTGGCTTATCTGCTCACCTTCGGCTATCTGCTGTGGCTGTATTATAAGACCGACGCAGCTCGCCGACCGGGGTTGCTCTTCGGGGTGTTCTTGATTGGCATCTTTGCTACCCGCTTCCTCATTGAGTTCGTTAAGAACGTGCAAGAGGAGTTTGAAGAGGGTATGCTGCTCAATATGGGTCAGCTGCTCAGCCTCCCCTTCATCATCATCGGCGCTTGGCTCATCATGCGCGCCTTGAAGGGGAAACCGGCTGCCGGCAATGCCGCCGACCGTGCGCGCCTCTAACTTACGCAAATCACTCTCAACCTTTTATATTATGACACAGATTGCCCCTTCGATTCTCGCGGCCGACTTTGCTCACCTGGCCAACGACATCGATATGATTAACCGCAGCGAAGCCGACTGGCTGCATTATGACGTGATGGACGGTCAGTTCGTGCCTAACATCTCGTTTGGTATGCCCGTGCTTGCTTCTATCGCCAAGATTGCCGCCAAACCGATTGACGTGCACCTGATGGTGCAACGCCCGGAGCAGTGGATTGAGCCTATGTCACGCCTCGGCGTGCGGATGTACACCGTCCACCTCGAGGCTTCGCCCAACCTGCACCGCACCGTGCAACAGATTCACGAGGCAGGTATGTTGGCGGGCGTGGCTATCAATCCCGCCACTCCGGTGTCGATGCTCGAGGAGATCATCACGGATATCGACATGGTGCTCGTGATGTCGGTCAACCCCGGCTTCGGCGGACAGAAGTTCATCGAGAGTTCGGTGGATAAGGTGCGCCGCACCAAGGAGCTGATTGTGCGCCGTGGCGCAAAGGCTATCATCGAGGTGGATGGCGGTGTTAACCTGAAAACCGGTGCCGAACTCGTGGCGGCAGGTGCCGACCTTTTGGTGGCAGGCAACTCGGTATTCGCCTCCCCCGACCCGGTGGCGATGATTCATTCACTGAAACAGCTGTAATGACATTTTCGAAGAATAACCCCATAGTCTTGCCCGTCATCTTTCGCCTCTTGTCGGCGTGGATGGCGGGCATTTTGTGTGCCGATGCTCTCACCGTGGTGTGTCTATGGGCAGACGCGGATGTGTGGCGAGCGGAGCTGTGCTTGGTGCTGACGCTGATGGTTGCCGCGGCGGTGTGTGGTGCCGTGGCGCGTCGACAGTTAGCGGAGCAGCTCTTGTCTCGTCGGCTGCGCGGGGTGTGGTGGCGATGGGCGGCTGCCTGCCTGATGGTGGCGGGCTTGGCTTTCATCAAAGCGCGGTGCGACATGACCGAGGCAGCGTGCGCGCCTTTCACTGCGCCGCGGGGAGACCGCTCCACGTCGCGGCTCTTGCCTCAGGGCTGCGTGACGCACTTCAGAGAGTGGTGCGGCGAGGCGGTAGACCGTCACTCCCCTACCCCCGAGGTGCGCAGCTTGGTGGTGGGGTGTCTGCTCGGCGACCGCAGCGGCGCTACGCCCGCCATGCTTCGCGCTTTCAACGGTGCCGGCATGGGACATTTGTTGGCGGTCTCGGGCTTGCACTTGGGGCTGATAGCGGCATTGCTGTGGGTGGTGTTTTTGCCCTTGCGCCTGCTGCATGCCGAGTGGCTGGCTCGCTGCGGCTTGTTGCTCGCCATGTGGACGTATGTGCTGTTGATTGGTGCACCGCCGTCGGCGGTGCGCGCCGCTGTGCTGCTCTCTTTGTTTCAGGGGGCTGTGCTGCTGCATCGCCCCATTTATAGCAGCAATAACTTGTGTGTGGCTGCCTTTGTGTTGCTGCTCTCCGACACGCGTTTGCTGTATAATCTTTCGTTCCAGATGAGTTTCGTTGCGGCTACGTCTATCTTCTATTTCGCACCTCG
>CAZBWT010000159.1:0-4446 GCA_964495625.1 uncultured Prevotellaceae bacterium
TTGCGCAACAGCAACTTCCGCGGCAACGGCAATGCCGCAGCCCCCGCAGCCGGCAATGCAGGCTCAGCCTCACGTCCGGCAGCAGGACGCACCTCAACGCGCACCTCAGATCGCGCCACAGCAGCACCTAACCACGATCGCACCACTTCGGCTGCCGCCTTGCGCGGTGGCACAAGCTCCTCAGCCGCCGGACGTGGCACCAACAATGCCTCTTCAGCCGCTCAGCGTGGCACCACATCGCGCGGCGGTGCTTCGAGCTTCGACAACAGCAGTGCTCGCCGCTCCGACAACGGTGTGCGCCAAAGCTCTACGGGTCGCTCCACGGTGCGCTCGGGTGCCTCGTCGGCAGCTTCTTCCGCTCAGCACGGCTCAAGCTCCTCGGCTTCGGCTCAGCGCGGCAGTTCATCATCATCGTCGTCAGCTCAGCGCGGCAGCAGCTCGCAGAGCGTGACGCGCAGTGCTTCGCCGGCACCCTCTTCGTCATCACGCGGCGGAGGATTTTCGGGCGGCGGCAGCTCACGCGGCAGCAGCGGTGGTGGCGGCGGTTCACGCGGCGGTGGCAGACGATAACAATATTACCGGGCAGCGCCTTAACTCCCCACAGAGAGAAGAGAGCTGCCTGACGACCCTTTAAGCATTCTAAGTTCAGATGAAAACTACACTCCTTATATCAGCTGCATGCGCCATGGGTGCTATGCAGCTGAGCGCACAAAATTTGGTGGACGCTACCCGCTTCAGTTCTACCAACATCAACGGTACAGCCCGCTACAACAGCATGGCTGGAGCCTTTGGTGCCGTGGGTGGCGATGCTTCGAGCATGGTGGGCAACCCCGCGGGTATCGCCATCTTCCGCAACACGTCCGAGATTTCACTCACAACCAACTATGCCACGGCGCGCACAAGCACGGGCGGCGACGTGACGGGCAAGCTCAAGAAGCATGACTTCGCCATCGGCAATTTGTCTTACATCTTGTCGGTGAAGACCGACCAGTGTGAGCACTTGGTGAACTACACCATCGGTCTCGGCTTTAACCACAGCGAAGGGGTGAACCGTCGCTATATGGCAGGGTGGAACGGTCAGACGGCAGCCACGTCGTTCGGCGGCTATCTTGCCAACCAGACCAACCGTTCGCTGGTTGCAGCCAATCAGTATGCCAACCCCGGCTATTTGGGCTCGAATGATGCCTGGAATAACCGCAACGTGTCGCTGATGTCGCTGATGGCTTACAACAGTTATGCGGTGGACAACATCACCAATGCCGCCGGAGCAAGCACCGGGGGCGTGCAGGGCTACGACCGCCAGACGGGTTGCAACAGCTATGCCGACCTCTACGTGCGCGAGGAGAACCGCACGGATGAGTATAACATCAATGTGGCTGCCAACTGGGAGGACTTCATCTATGCCGGTGTGACGCTGAGCATTGTGGACTTCAACTCCATCATCAATACGAATTACAGTGAGTATTATGTGGACGGTTATGACAGCTATACCTATTATGATAACGACCTCGAGACGAAGGGCACGGGCATCAATGTGAAGATTGGTGCCATCATCAAGCCGGTGGATTGCTGGCGCTTCGGTCTTGCCATACACACCCCCACGTGGTATGACATGAAGGATATCTACAACGGCTGGATGGCTACCAACGGCGAGGGTGACGGCTACAAGCCGGGCGACGTGGTGAGCGCGGGCGACCCTGCGTATGAGTATAATTACCGCTTCAGCACGCCGTGGAAGTATCAGTTCAGCACCGCCTACGTTTTCGGCAACCGCGGCTTGCTCAGCTTTGAGTATGATGTGGATGACTACCGCTCGATGCGTTATTATGAGAGCGATGATAGCTATGGCGAGGACTTCAGCACTCAGACGCAGCTGATTAAGGATTATATGCAAGAGATGCAGACCTTCCGCCTCGGTGGTGAATTCCGCGCCACGAAGCGTTTCAGCCTGCGCGCCGGTTTCGCGCACAGCACGTCGCCGTATAAGGACCGCGTCACCAATCAAGATTATATCTATGCCAACGACCCCGAGCTGATGTATTCGTCGAGCACGAAGCCTAACTACTTGTTGCAGGGCGAGGCGGATTATGTGTGCGGCGGTTTCGGTTGGCGCGGCTCGGTGTGCTATCTTAACTTCTCGTGCGTGCACAAGACGCAGCGCGACAAGGTGGCTGCCTTCGCCGAAGTGCCTGCTATAGATGACAGCGACTTGTCGTATAGCATGAGCTCGGCTGCCAAGGAGGGTGCCTACAATCGCCCCGTGTCGCTCAAAACCAAGACGCTGAATTTCGACCTCTCGTTGGGCTTCAGGTTCTGACCCGGCAACGCAGCTGTTGTTTCGTTGGGGCGCTTCGGCTAAAAAAATAATCATATTTCACGCGTCCTAAACCTTATAAGCCAATAATTCTGTGTACCTTTGCGCGCAGAATTATTGCTTATTGGTAAAATTTGCCCTAAAGATGGAACAAATCAAACACGAGTGCGGCATCGCGTTAGTGCGCCTGCTCAAACCGTTGGAGTACTATCAACAAAAGTATGGCACGTGGATGTACGGCCTGAACAAGCTCTACCTCTTGATGGAGAAGCAGCACAACCGCGGGCAGGAAGGTGCCGGATTGGCATGCCTGAAGATGGAAGCCCTGCCGGGTGAGGAGTTCTTCTTTCGCGAGAGAGCTCAAGGTTCGAGTGCTATCTCTGAGATTTTTAGCAGCGTGAACAAGCGTTTTGTGGGTTATGACAAGTCTCAGCTGTCTGACCCTATCTATGCCAAGACGACCATCCCATTCGCCGGCGAGGTGTATATGGGTCACCTGCGTTATAGCACCACAGGTCGCTCGGGCTTGGATTATGTGCACCCCTTTATCCGCCGCAACAACTTCCGCGCCAAGACGTTGTGCATCTGCGGCAATTTCAATTTGACGAATGTTGACGAGATCTTCGCCGACGTGATGGAGAGCGGTCAGCATCCGCGTAAGTATGCCGACACCTACCTCATGCTCGAGCAGATCGGTTTCCGTCTGGACCGCGAGGTGGAACGCCTATATCAGCAGTTTAATGACGACGCTAAGTCCGGCAGACAGGTGACGATGGAGATTGAGGACCACATGGTGATGGAGAACGTGCTCAAAACGGCATCACCGACGTGGGACGGCGGCTATTGCATCTGCGGCATGACGGGCAGCGGCGAGTGCTTCGCCGTGCGCGACCCCTGGGGCATCCGTCCCGCCTTCTATTATCACGACGATGAGGTGTTGGTGGTGGCTTCAGAGCGCCCCGTGATTCAGACCGCCTTCGGTGTGGATTGCGCCGACGTGAAGCAGCTGCAACCGGGCGAGGCGGTGATCGTCAACAAGGCGGCTCAGGTGCGCTTTGCTCAAATCAACCCGATGCAGAAGCGTCAGGAGTGTTCGTTTGAGCGTATCTACTTCTCGCGCGGCAATGATGCCGATATCTATCAGGAGCGTAAACGCTTGGGCTATCTGCTCGCCGACCGCGTGGCTGAGGCTTGTGATAATGATTTGCAGCACTCCATCTTCTCGTTCATCCCCAACACCGCCGAGGTGGCTTATATGGGCATGACCGAGGGTCTGAACGATTTGCTGAACCGCCAGAAGGCTGAGCAGATTAAGGCGTTAGGTGCGAACATCACCGACGAGGCGCTGCAACGCATCTTGAGTCAGCGTGTGCGCTCGGAGAAGATTGCGAACAAGGATATTAAGTTGCGCACGTTTATTGCCGAGGGCACGAGTCGCAACGATTTGGCGGGTCATGTCTATGACGTGACCTACGGCTTGGTGGAGGATAATGTGGATACGTTGGTGGCTATTGACGACAGCATCGTGCGCGGCACAACGCTGAAGCAGAGCATCATCAAGATTCTCAACACACTGTGCCCCAAGAAGATTGTGATTGTGTCGTCGTCGCCTCAGGTGCGCTACCCCGACTGCTATGGCATCGACATGTCGCGCATGGGCGAGTTCATCGCTTTCCGCGCCGCCATCGAGTTGCATCACGACCGCGGCATGGATGATAAGCTGGAGGAGATCTATCAGAAGTGCAAGGCGCAAGAGCATCTGCCTAAGGAACAGGTGGTGAATTATGTGCGCGAGGTCTACGCCCCCTTCACCGACGACGAGGTGTCGAAGAAGATTGCCGAGATGTTGACTCCCTCATCGGTCAAGATACCGGTGGAGATTATCTACCAAACCGTGGAGGGTCTGCACAAGGCTTGCCCCCGCACCCCCGGCGACTGGTATTTCACCGGCAATTATCCCACCCCCGGCGGTAATCGACTGGTCAACAATGCCTTCATCAATTATTATGAGGGCAACGACAATAAGCGCGCCATGCACTAAGCTTTGCGTGAAACTCTTCGCCCCGCTTTGCGGGTGTGATATACCTTGCCCCGCGGCGCGTTTTATCGCGCCGCGGGGCTTCTTTTCTCAT
>CAZBWT010000160.1:0-2864 GCA_964495625.1 uncultured Prevotellaceae bacterium
ATTGCAGGGAAGAGTCTCTATCGCAGGAAAGAGTCCTAATCTCAAAGAAGAGCCCTTATTTCCGAGGAAATCTCCGGTTGCATTTGCAGCGACCGCTGTCGTTAGCGAATCAAGAAGGGGTAACGCGAAATGTTCTGCAAGGCGATTCCGGTGCCCTTAGCCACGCTCAAGAGCGGATCCTCGGCAACGCGGAACTGGATACCGATTTTATCTTGCAGACGCTTATCCAAGCCGCGGAGCATGGCACCACCACCTGTGAGATAGATACCATTCTTCACGATGTCGGAGTAAAGCTCCGGCGGTGTAGCCTCCAAGCCAGAGAGCACGGCTGCTTCGATTTTCGACACAGACTTCTCGATGCAGTGAGCCACCTCTTGATAGCTTACCGGCACCTCCATCGGCAGGGCGGTCAGCTTGTTCGGGCCGCGCACGATGAAGTCTTCCGGCGGATTATCCAGAACGGTGAGGGCTGAACCCACCTTAATCTTAATCTGCTCAGCCGTTGCCTCACCCACGCGGATGTTGTGCTGGCGGCTCATATAGTCCATGATATCCTGTGTGAAGTCATCACCGGCGATGCGGATTGACTTGTTCGACACGATACCACCCAACGACATCACAGCGATCTCGGTAGAACCACCGCCGATATCGACAATCATGTTACCCTCAGGGGCGAGGACATCAATACCGATACCAATAGCAGCAGCCATAGGCTCGTAAATCATATAGACATCACGACCACCGGCGTGCTCGCTTGAGTCTCGCACGGCACGGATCTCCACCTCAGTAGAACCGGAGGGGATGCACACCACCATGCGGAGCGAGGGCGAGAACACATGACTCGAACTGAAAGCCATCTTGATCATACCGCGTATCATCTGCTCGGCAGCGTCGAAGTCGGCGATTACACCGTCGCGCAAGGGGCGCACGGTCTTGATGCCTTCGGGGGTCTTACCCATCATCTGCTGAGCCTTATGACCCACGGCAATCATCTTTTCATTGCGTGCATCCAATGCCACAATCGAAGGGGCATTGACCACGATCTTTCCATTATGGATAATGACGGTATTGGCCGTACCAAGGTCAATAGCCACCTCTTTAGTCAGAGAAAACAAACCCATGTTAGTCTAACAAATTTAAACAGTCTAACGAACTAATCTAACGAATTAATGGTCTGAAGCAATATATATGTGGACAGAACTGAGACGTTGAGTTTCTCTCTGATTATTTCTGCTCAGCAAACCAAGCGTGAATTGAAGTGTCGTATGACGACGAAACGCCGAAAGCCTGCTCGGCGAACCAGAGGCGGTCTTCGTAGTCAGAGGCAGCACCCTTCTTATTCAACATCTCGGCCAATGCCTGATATTGTGCCTTAGAAGCCACAATGATGACATCTTTGAAGTTCTTGGCAGCTGCGCGAATCAACGAAATGCCGCCGATATCAATCTTCTCGATGATGCTCTGGAAGTCTGCGCCCGAAGCCACAGTGTCAACAAACGGATAGAGATCAACAATCACGAGGTCGATTTCGGGGATCTCATACTTAGCCATCTGAGCACGGTCGCCCTCGTTGTCGCGACGACCGAGGATGCCGCCGAACACCTTGGGGTGCAATGTCTTCACACGACCGCCCAAGATCGAGGGGTAAGAGGTGAGATCTTCCACAGCCGAGCAGGGGATACCCAACTCCTCGATAAACTTCTGCGTGCCACCGGTTGACAACAACTGCACGCCTTCGGCATGCAACTTCTTGATGATTTCATCCAAGCCATCCTTGTGATAGACTGACACAAGGGCTGTTTTTATTTTCTTCACGTCGCTCATGAGTGTAAAATGTTCAGTGTTATTTATTTTGAGTGGCAAAAGTAGCAATTAATTCTGAATAACAATCATTTTGGCAGCCAAATTTTAATACAAATTTGCGACCGCCTATCTTCAGGCTCCAAGGCTCTGCCCATCGCGCCTTGGGGTGTTGATACTTCGGGCAGCATCCGAGGGCGAATTTCAAGCAGTGTGCCGTAAACATCACGGGGCACTGAGACACCGGTTTCAACTCGTAGGCAGGAGCCACTTCGGCAATCTTCATGCGCCTCAAGAGTTGCTCTGCGCCATGGTTCATCACGTTAGCCAAATAGCTATCAGGCAGCACACCGCGAGCATCAATACGGTCGGCGGCAGCCTGATAGTCGGGGCGCACAAATGCCTTACGCCGCTCCGCCTCGACCTCCGCGCGGAGCTGCGTCAAGCGGGCGCAAGCTCGGCGACGCAAATCGGCAAGCATCGACGACGGCAAGAAGAGATCTTGAGCCGCAGGCTGCGCCGTGGTCAAGGATAAATCCCGAGCGGTGGAATTCTTGGGTTCTGAACTTCGGACCAAGGGCAGCGACACGCGCCAATTTCGCAGCGTGAAACAAGTATCGCCCAACTTCGAGAGCTGCTTGCGATAATTCTCCTGCTGCGGTTTTTGCGCCACCTCATACGAACCGGTTTCTGTCTCCGTCACGCTGTTACCCCGCTCATCAGTCAGTGTGAGCGAGACGCATTCTGAGGTGACAGTGAGACACATATCCACCGCTACGCGACGGTCGGCCGACGGCTTCGACAAAAGCTGCTCAAACCGCTGGTCTGCATTGCGATAGAGCGTCATGCCCGAGCGGAGTTTAGAGCACACCTCTCCCCCACCGGCGGGAAAGAGTCGCTGTGTGTCGGGGTCGATACGGTTCAAGCGGAAGCCATAAATCTGTCCGTCTCGGTCTTGTGCCACAAGTCCATCACCATTGTTTAGTATGGGGCTGAACGAAGTCACACCAACTTCAACCTTAGGAATTAAATGATTAGAAGAAGTTTGGGAAGGAGTTATCCCT
>CAZBWT010000160.1:2964-4304 GCA_964495625.1 uncultured Prevotellaceae bacterium
TATCCCTAATGCAACCTTAGAAGGAGTTTGATTGGAAGTCCCCTGACTCGCCCCCTCAACAGTCACCCTAAAGAAGTCACGCCCAACCATGCCGACGCGCCCCAACCGCTCGCCCATCGACTTCGGAGTATCCATATTCCAGATCACCTCCCGACGACCCGCCTCGGTGGCGCGGTTACCCGTAGCATAATAATTGGTAAACCCTCGGTTGAACGAAGCAGCCGGACGCGGCTCGAACGTGTAAGTGCAGTGCCCGTCAGAGGCGGCGCACCAATCGGGATGACCCTCCAACAGCGCGTCGATGCGGCGACGATAATATGCCGTGAGGTTCTTCACATAAGTCACATCCTTCAAGCGTCCCTCAATCTTCAGCGAGGTCACACCTGCGGCAATCAAAGCCTCAAGCTCGGCGCTACGGTTCATATCCTTCAGCGAGAGCAGATGCTTGTCACGCACAATGGTGTTGCCGTTGGCATCCACCAACTCCATAGGCAGACGGCACGGCTGCGCACAGGCACCGCGGTTGGCAGAACGTCCCGTCAAGGCGGCGCTCAGATAACACTGCCCGCTCACGCTCACGCAGAGGGCACCGTGCACGAAACACTCCAACTCCACCGGCACCGCCTCATGTATGCGGCTTATCTGCTCAATGCTCAGCTCACGCGCCAACACAACGCGGCTCATACCTAAATCGCGCAGCAGACGCGCCTTCTCGGGCGTGCGGGTATCCATCTGCGTGCTGGCATGAAGCTCCATCGGCGGCAAGTCGAGCGTCAGCAGACCATAATCTTGCACAATCAGCGCGTCCACACCCGCCTCATAGAGCTGCCACGACAAGCGTTCGGCATCGCGCAGCTCCTCATCGGTCAAAATCGTGTTCAGTGCCACAAACGTGCGGGCACCGTAGCGATGACCATAGGTAGTTAAGCGTTCAATATCTGCCACGCTGCAACCGGCAGCGGCACGGGCACTGAAACGCGGCGCACCGATATACACGGCATCGGCACCGTGGTTGAAGGCTTCGATGCCTATTTCCGCATCACGCGCCGGCGAGAGGAGTTCAATCTTATGCATGCTTATCAATAATTTTCGCCGCAAAGATAGTGCTTTTTAGGCAATTAACCGCTGCGTCCATCAACGCGCCGAACAACAACCATAGAAAAAGGAGGTCACCCACCGACGGGGCAACCTCCTTTCTATAAAACATTTGGAACAGCCGAATTACTTCACCTGCAAATCCCACGGCACGAAATATCCGGGCACACCGTTGATAGTGCTCTCGATAGCAGCCTTCACCTGATCGGCCTTGCCGCTCGCCTCGTACTTAGGCAGGACGAAGC
>CAZBWT010000161.1:0-4302 GCA_964495625.1 uncultured Prevotellaceae bacterium
TTTATATATACCCGAGATTATTCTGACCAGACAGAAACGGAGGCTGACGGGTCGGGGTTGGGCGTGGCAGACATGGCTACATTCTTTTCGTACTCGCTCTTCGGAATGAAGGCATTGAACCACGGAGCCACGTAGTAGCCACCCACAGAGTTCAGACGGTAGTAGGTGGGGAAGTTCGTGTCGGTGTAGCCGCGCGTGACGGGCATGAGGTAGCGCTTGTAGTCCCAGAAGACGAGACCTTCGCCCCAGAACTCGATGCGCTTCTCCTGAAGGATGGCGGTGCGGAATGCCTCCATGTCGGCGGGCGAGAGGGTGTAGGCATTGTTGCGGTAGCGGTAGGTGTTGAGGAAGCTGGTGAGGGCAGCAGCACCTGCTGCCAAGCCCTGGCTGCCGGCAATGCCTTCAGCCTCGATGAAGTACATCTCCTCGACGCGCATCAGCGGGTAGTCGGCGGCGGCACCCACGCTGTAGTCCGACCAGTTGCCATTCTTGGGGCGGAACTTCAGACCGGCATAGGCGGGAATCTGCTTGAAGTGGTCGTCGCAGACAAAGGTCTTATATTTTGTGCCGGGAGCCTGACCTGCATCGGCGGGGTCGATCCACGTCTGCTTGCGCCAGTCGTTGTCGGAGATGAGTGAGTAGAGGTAGGAACCCATCAGGCGCTGACAGCCGTAGGCGTTGGTGTAGGCACCGGTGGTCTTGTCGTAGCTGATGCCTGCCACACCGAAGCTCTGCTCGGGCGAGACGTAACCGACGAAGTTGCGCCATGCCGTGGTGCTCAGCAGCTCTTTGTTGATGATGATGCCGAGCATCCAAGCTTTTGAGCTTGCGTCGTTGAAGCCCTGGGTGTAGTCTGAGCCGCCATACCACTCGGCTTCGGTGAGCGGGGTGGCATCGCCGGTGTTGATGGCTTTGCGCGCCAACTCGGCAGCTTTGGCATAAGCCTCGCTAACGGTGGTGAAGCCTAAGTCTACGCCGGCATTGGTAGCCTCGGTGAGGTCGTCGGGAGCGTAGTCGAAGCGGGTAGCCATTTCAAGATAGAGGCGCGCCTGCAAGCCGTAGACCACCGAGAGGTCGGGCAGGTTCTTGGCGGTGCGGGCGTATTCCGCAAGGTCGTTTTCAGCCTCGTTCAACTCGTCGAGCAGGAAGCGATACATGGTGTAGAACTTCACACGCGGGGTGTTGAAGACCTCGGCATCGTTGGGGTCGTCAGAAAGGATCGGCACGGTGAGACCGTAGATGCCGTTCTTTGCGGCGGCGTTGTCGAGCGAAGAGATGCCCGTGGCCTTGTATTCATAGAGACGAGCCAAGTCGAAGTATGCCCAGGCGCGAAAGAAGTGCGCAATGCCGAAGTAGGCTTTGTTGTCTTCGGTCTGCGTGCCGCGCAAGATGTTCGACGTGGTGGCAATCCATTTATAATAGAAGTTCCACGTGAAGTAGGCGGGTGAATAGTCGCCACCGAGGTAGCTGTTGGCAGCCCAGTAGTAGAAGTATTCATAGCCCACACTGTAGGTGCTGAAGTCCTCGCAATAGAGGTCGCGGATGAGACCCAAAGCGGGGTAACCCACGTCAAATTCAGTGTCGTAACAAGACTCGGAGCGTCCGAGGTAGCCGGCGATGGCGCGGGCATAGCCTGCCTGAGCCGAGGAGTTAGTCTCGATTTGATTGGATGACAGCTGTCCGGCTTCGGGCAGGGTCTCGTCGATGCAGGCAGTGAGTGAACCTGCCATCAGGACGAATGCAAAACTCTTATATAGCGTAGTTTTCATTTGCTTCTGAGAAAATAGTCGTTAGAACTGAATGTTGATGCCACCCGAGATGGTGCGCATGGGAGAGTAAATGCCGTAGCCCGACGAGATGCGCGGGTCGTAGCCCTTACGCTTCGACCAGAGGTAGAGGTTGTCGCCGCTGGCATAGAAGCGCACCTTGCTGATGCCGGCAGCGGCATAGAAGCGCTGGGGCAGGGTGTAGCCCACCTGCACGTTTTGCAGGGCGAGGTAGCTGTTCTTGATCAAGAAGCGGTCTGAGGTGGCACCTGCGTTCTCGTCGCCGAACTGCCAACGCGGCACGTCGGTGTCGGTGTTGTCTTCTGACCAAGCCTTCAGCATGTCTTTGTGTACGGCATAGCCGGTGTAGCCAATGCTGGGGTTGCGCATCAAGCTGGCATATTCGGTGTCGATGCTCTTGCCGCCAAGCTGGTAGGTGAACTGCACGTTGAAGTCCACACCGTAGAGGCTCAATGAGGAACCGAAGCCACCGTAGACGGGCTGCTCAGCCTTGATGATGTATTTGGTGGCGTTCTCGTAGTTGGTGGTTACCTGCTGCTCGCCGTTAGCGTCGGTGTAGTACCACTGCGACTGACCGTCGGCTGACACACCTGCATATTTGGTGATGTAGAAGCTGTTGAGCGGCAAGTCTTCACCCACGAAGTAGTTGGTGCCGTTGATGAAACCGTTGTAGCCATCGACCGAGGCGGTCTTGTTCTCGTCGGGCAGGTAGGTCACAGCCTGGTTGTTGTAGGTGAGGTTGAAGCTGAGCGACCAGTCGATGTGGCGGGTGCGGATGGGGGTGCCTGCCAGGGTGAGCTCGATGCCTCGGTTGCGCATGTCGCCTACGTTCTTATAGTAGCCGCTATAGCCCAAGGTGTTGGGGGTGCTGAACCACAGCAACATGTCTTTGGTGGTGCGGTTGTAGAAGTCTAAGCCACCGGTGAAGCGACCCTTGAACATCTCCCATTCCACACCGGCGTTGAAGTTGCGACCGGTCTCCCAGGTGATGTCTTTGTTGCCTTTCTGATAGAGCGAGAGCGAGAGTTCGCCATCGACGTTGCTGATGGTGTAGAGGTCCATGTAGCGGTAGTTGCCAATCTTGTCGTTGCCCTGCTCGCCGTAGGATGCCTTCAGCTTGAGCGAGTTGACGTTGGCAATGTTGAACCAGTCTTCCTTGCTCATCAGCCAAGCGCCGCCGACCGACCAGAAGTTGCCCCAGCGGTTGTCGGGGTGGAAGCGTGAGGAGGCATCGCGACGGAAAGAGACCTGACCGAAGTAGCGCGTGTCGTAGTCGTATGTGGCACGGAAGAAGTAACCCTCGGTGTTGTAGTCGGAGGCCGACGACGTGGGGCTGTCAGTGTATGTGAGGTAGCCGTCTAACTCGGTGGCATTGTTGATGTAGTCGGCTGCGCCGCGCTTGCCTGCCGAGAGGGTCTCATATCTATATTTGTAGTTTTCATGACCGACCAAAGCGGTGAGGTTATGCTTGCCATAGCTGTGCGCCCAGTTTAAGAGCTCTTGCATGTTGAGCGTGGTGGTGCGCGTCTGCGTCTTGGTCAGCGTGCCTACGCCGGCATAGTAGCCGTAGTAGGGGTTGTAGGTGTAGGTGTATTTGCTCTCCCACACCGAGGTACCGGTCTTGAACGTGAACTTGAAGTCTTTGAGGAAGCTAATGTCTACAAAGCCGTCGGCATTCAACGAGTTGTCGATGTGGCTGTTCTTGTCGAGCGAAAGCGAGTTGATGGCGTTGGAGCTCGCACCATAGGGACGTACCACATCGTTGTAGGTGCCGTCGCCCCAGTCGTAGACCTTGCCCAAAGAGTTGGTCATGATGTTGCCGTTGCCGTCGCGCACATAGAGGGGATAGATGGGAGCCATGTTGGCAGCGAACGAGAAGACGTTGCTGTCGATGGTCTGACCGTCGGTGCTGCTGCTGCCGTCTGAAGCCACCTGCTGTGTTTCAGAGCGCACGAAGCTCATGTTGCCGCCGAAGAGCATCCAGGGCTTTGCCTGATATTGTGCACGCAGGCGGGCGGTGTAGCGTTCGTAGCCCGAAGATGCCACGATGCCTTCGTTGTCTAAGTAGCCGAACGAGCCGTAGACCTGTGCCTGGCTGTTGCCGCCCGAGATGCTGACGTTATACTCCTGGCGCTGACCGGTTTGATAGGTCTCGTCGCTCCAGTTGTCAGGGTAAAGGGTATAGACCTTGCCGTTGCGATAGATGCGACGACCGAGCGTGGCGTTGGGGTTGAGCTTGCCGTTGGTACCAATCAGATATTCGTTGGTGGGCACGGTGTAGACGTTGTAGCCCAAGCCGCCTTCGTCGCTCGAGGCGAACATATTTTCGTTGGCACGGCGGTGAGCCGTGGCGGCAGTGTTGCCGTCGGCATTCTTATAGTAGTTGTAGAGGGCTTTATAATACATCTCGTAGTATTCGCCCACGTTGGTGATGCGGTCGTAGTCAGGCACCGAGCGCTGGTTGACACCCCACTTGGCATCCACCGTGACCAAAGCCTTGCCGGCGGTGCCGTTT
>CAZBWT010000162.1:0-4271 GCA_964495625.1 uncultured Prevotellaceae bacterium
GTCGTCGCTGAGGTCAGACAGGATTTGTTGGTGCACCTCTTCGATGGTGGAGGCTGAAAGGTCGTTGTCGGAGGTCTCGTCGGAGCCTAAGCGCAACGGCACGGCCTTGGCATTGGGGTTGAGCACGTAGGGGCGGGCATAGAGCACGGTGAGGTAGTAGTAGCTCAAGGCGCGCACAAAGAGGGCTTCGGCGCGATAGCGGGCGTAGTCTTCGCCCACAACGCTTTGTGCTCCGTCGAGTTGCGTCAAGAAGTCGTTCGCCTCGCCGATGGCTTTATAGAGCCCGTTCCAGTCGGACGACGAGCCGGATACCGAGACGTTCATCTCATAGGCGATGAGGTTGCCGTTTTGCACCAGGTCTTCAAAGTCGTCGCCGCGCATCTCGGTGGTGTAGTAGTAAGAGGGCAACTCATTGCCCAGCCGGTTGTAAACGCCCTCTAAGTAACTCTCGATTTTGGCGGCGGAGCTGAAGATGGTAGCCGACGAGGTGTCGAGTATGGGGTCTTTGTCGAGAAGGTCGTCGCAGGCAGCGAGTGCCCACGTTGCGGCAAACAGAGCCACACCGATCAGTATGTGTTGATAGTTTTTATTCATCGTAATGGAGTTGTTAGGAGTTGGTTAGAACTTGATGTTCACGCCCAACGTGTAGGTGCGCGTTTGGGGTGTGGAAAGGTCGTCGATGCCGGCTTGCAGATTGTAGGCATTTGAGGCACTGCCGGTGGCATACGACACCTCGGGGTCGAGTCCGCTGTAGCGGGTGAGGACGAAGAGGTTGGTGGCTTGCAGGTAGAGGCGCACCGCCGACACTCCGGCTGTGCGGAGCCAGCGTTTACGCTCTAAGTTGTAGCCGAAGGTCAACGTCTTGAGGCGCAGGAAGTCGCCGTCTTCAACTAAGAAGTCGAGGGGCAGACCGCCGTTGCCGTTCGAGATGTTGTCGCCATAGACCACCTTGGCATAGGTGGCAGAGGTGTGGTCTTCGGTCCAGTGGTTGTAGTAAACGTCGGTGGTGTTGTTGCGGAAGCCATATTGCGCCAAACGTCCCTTCTGTCCGTTCCAGATTTTGTTGCCGCCCGAGAACTGGAAGTTCACCGAGAGGTCGAAGTATTTGTAGCGCAACTGGTTGTTCCAACCGCCGTAGAATGTGGGCAGGGTGTTGCCCGCAGCATAGCGGTCGAGGTCGGAGGTGCCGACGGTGGATCCGTCGCGATGCTCGTAGGTGGTGGATCCGTTTTGGAAGGTGATGAGCACCTCCTGCCCCGTCTTGTCGTAGACGATGCGGCGGCCGCTCTCGACATCAACTCCGCCCGAACGGTAGAGGTAGAGTTGTCCGATGGACTTGCCCGGCACGGTGATGTTGTAGGTGGTGACGATCGACTCGGAGTTGCCCAGGCCGGTGACACGGTTCTTGCCGGTGGAGATGTTGAAGGCGGAGTTCCACGAGAACTTGCGTGTGTGGATGATGTCGGAGCTGAGGGTCAGTTCGATGCCGCGGTTGTACATAGAACCCACGTTGGCGGTGATGCTGTTGCCGGTGATGCCCCGCGATGGAGCTGTGGGCACCGAGAGGATAAGGTCTGAGCCGCGTATGTTGTAGTAGCCGAAGTCGATGTCTACGCGATTGAAGAGGCGACCGCTGAAGCCGATGTCGAACTTCTCGCTCGACTCCCACTTCAGGTTCTTATCTGCCACTTGTGAGCGCAGGTAGGCGGGGGTGGTTCCGTTGTAGGCTGAGGTGTAGGTGGAGTTGGCGGCATAGGCGGCGATGGAGGTGTTGCCCACCACGCCCCAGCCGGCACGCAGCTTGAGGTCGTCGAGCACGCTGCGCAAGGGGCGGTAGAAGGCTTCGTCGCTGACCTTCCAGGCGGCGCTGACACCGCCGAAGTTGCCCCACCTGTTGTCGGGCGACAGAGACGAGAGACCGTCGCGGCGGAAGTTGAACGAGAGGATGTAGCGCGAGTCGTAGTCGTAGTTGGCGCGGAAGAGGTATGAGAGCATACCCGTCTCGGTGCGATCGGTGCCGATGCTGCTGATGTCGTTGTAGGCGGCTTCGTAGATGGTGTAGCTGTCGTCGGCTTGGTTGTAGCGCTTTGCGCCCCAGGCGGTGCGTTTCTTTTCAAATGCCTCGATGCCCGCCAAGAGGTCGAGGTGGTGATGGCGCGCATAAGTGTGGTCGTAGGTGAGGGTGTTGGTCCAGGTGTATTGATCCACCCGTGTCGAGATGTTGGCGGCATAGCCGTTGTATTTATACATGCCGGTCTCGGCGGCATAATAGGCGCGGTCTTCAACCGAGGCGATGTCGCGACCGTATTGGCTGCGCCACACCAGTCCGCGCAGCAGGTTCACGTCGGCATAGAAGTTATAGAAGCGGTGGTTGTTGCGCTGCGAGGTGCGGCTCTGCGTTTCGTAGAGCACCGAGGGGGTCTCCATGGCGACGCTTGCCTGGTTGGGACCGTAGCCTACGCGCCCATTGATGGACCACGGTGTGCCGTCGGCAAAGTGGGCGGGGATGTTGGCGGGAATGTTGAGCGCGCTCCAGTAGTAGCCCACCGAGGCTCCCTCATAGAGGCTGTTGTTGTAGGTGTCGTAGTCGGTGAGGTCGGTCTCGGTGATGTTGACGCGTCCGCCCACGGTGAGCCAACGGTTGACCTTAGCCGAGAGGTTGCTGTTGACTTGCAGGCGGGTTTGGTTGTTGCCGATGACGATGCCGCGCAGGTCTTGCCAGTTGCCTGAGAAGTAGTATTTGACGGCATCGGTGGCTCCTGCCACCGAGAGGGTGTGCCCCTGAGACCAGGCATTGCCCAACACGTAGCGCTGCCAGTCGGTGCTGACGGGGTTGCCCTCGTCGTCATAGAGCACGTTGAAAGCTTTCACCTCGCCCTGCAGGTGGTAGCCGCCCAAGTTGCCCGCTGCCACGTCGTAGCTGCTGAGGCGGTAGCTGCCGTAGCGGCGCAACACACCTTCGTTTTTGATGTCGGCATATTGCTGTGCGTCGCAGAGGCTGTAGTAGTCGGTGGGTGTGGTTAGCGACACGTAGCCTTGATAGTCTACCTGCGGTCTGCCCTTGGCACCTTGGCGGGTGGTGATGAGCACCACGCCGTTGGCTGCGCGCGAACCGTAGAGGGCGGCTGCCGAGGCATCTTTGAGCACGTCAATCGAGGCAATGTCGGCGGCATTGATGTTCGCCAAGGGGTTGCTGACGTTCATGGTGGAGTAGCTGTCGGTGGCAACGGGGATGCCATCGACCACATAGAGGGGCTGTGTGCCCGAGGTGATGGAGGCTACGCCGCGTATGCGGAGTATGGGAGCCTGCCCCAAGGTGCCGTTGGGCACGGTGAGGCTGATGCCGGAGGCTTGTCCCGCCAAGGCATTCTCGAAGGTGGGTGCTGAGATTTCGCTCACGGCGCGTCCGCCGACCGACGATACTGCCGAGGCTAAGTTCTCACGCTTCTGCGTGCCGTAGCCCACCACGACCACGTCGGTGAGTTTGTTTTGCTTCTCGGTGAGCTCGATGGTGACGGTTTCGGAGGCATCGTAGATGTCGATGCCGGCGGGCAGGTAACCCACCAGTCGCACCTCGACGGTGACGGGCAACTGTTCGCCCACATCCAGGCGGAAGGCTCCGTCGATGTCGGTGACGACTCCGCCCGAGGCTTTGCCCTTGGCGGCGCTATCGTGTATGCTGATGGTGGCTCCGGGCAGTGGCTCTAAGGTGCGCACATCCACCACGCGCCCTTTCAAGATGTCGGCTTGCAGCCGACCTGTCGACAGAATGACGACGAGCAAGATTAGAATGGTTTTTAGTTTCATAATTAAAGATTTGAACAGGTTGCAACAGAGTCTGTGTGGGGGGCTCTGAGCCGGTTAAACAAAGAATGACATCGACTATCGGGTGCAAAAGTAGCGGGTCTGTGAGCCTCCGTAAATCCCTCACTCACGGCATTTTCATACCACTTACACGGTATTTTGGCGGTTTAGGACGAAAAAAGCGCAGTCCCCGGGGTGGGGGACTGCGCCGATGCATTGCGGAAGACATGCCCGTTGGCCATGCTGCCGCTATCTGTTTTAGCCGAAGCTTGCTGCTGTTTAGTCGGCGAGCTTAGCCTTGATGAACTCGCGGTTGAGGCGAGCAATGTTAGAGATCTTGACGCTCTTGGGGCACTCCATCTCACACGCACGTGTGTTGGTGCAGTTGCCGAAGCCGAGTTCGTCCATCTTTGCCACCATAGCCTTGGCGCGACGAGCAGCCTCTACGCGGCCCTGCGGAAGCAAGG
>CAZBWT010000163.1:0-4234 GCA_964495625.1 uncultured Prevotellaceae bacterium
AGTTGGGCATCGGCGCTCAGTTCGGCGGCAAGTATTTCTGTCACGACATTCGCGTGATTCGCATGTCGCGCCACGGTGCTTCTTGCCCCGTTGGTCTCGGCGTTAGCTGTTCGGCTGACCGCAACATCAAGGCAAAGATCAATGCCGAGGGTTTGTGGATTGAGAAGATGGACGACAAACCGGGCGAACTGATTCCCGAGGAGCTCCGTCAGGCAGGCGAGAGCGGTGCCGTGCGCATCGACTTGAATCAGCCGATGAGCGAGGTGCTGAAGGTGTTGACAAAATATCCTGTCGGCACGCGCCTCTCGCTGAACGGTACGATTATTGTAGGTCGTGATATTGCCCACGCAAAGATTAAGGAGCGCCTCGATGCCGGCGAACCGATGCCGCAGTATTTGAAGGATCACCCGATTTATTATGCCGGTCCGGCTAAGACTCCGGCAGGCATGGCTTGCGGTTCGATGGGCCCGACCACGGCAGGTCGCATGGATCCGTATGTGGGTCTCTTCCAGAGCCACGGCGGCAGCATGATTATGTTGGCTAAGGGTAACCGCAGCCAGCAGGTGACTGACGCTTGCAAGCAGTATGGCGGCTTCTATTTAGGCTCAATCGGCGGTCCCGCCGCTATCTTGGCGCAGAATAACATCAAGAGCATTGAGTGCTTGGAGTATCCCGAGTTGGGTATGGAGGCTATCTGGAAGATCGAGGTCGAGGACTTCCCCGCGTTCATCTTGGTGGACGATAAGGGTAACGACTTCTTTAAACAGATTAAGCCTTTGTGCTTGAGCTGCTCGAAGTAATTTATTTTTATCATGGTCTGTGCGGGTGGGCTTACATGATCTCCCACCCGCCTCTAAAAACTTTTTTAAAGATATGCAAATCGAATTTGGTAAGTTTGTTGCCATCCAGTACACGCTCA
Organism: uncultured Prevotellaceae bacterium; assembly: GCA_964495625.1. Classification (GTDB taxonomy): domain Bacteria; phylum Bacteroidota; class Bacteroidia; order Bacteroidales; family UBA3663; genus Liminaster. The sequence goes on from CAZBWT010000163.1 coordinate 920, forward strand.
CAGGCTTCGAAGAGGGTGAAGCACCCGAAGACATCGAGCAGACTCAGCCCGAACGTCCCTTCACCTTCATCTATGGTGTGGGTCAGTTGTTGCCGGCTTTTGAGAAGAACATCGCAGGCTTGAGCATTGGCGATAAGTTCGACTTCGAGCTTTCTCCCGCCGACGCTTATGGCGAGTATGACGACGAGAAGGTCGTGGCGTTGCCTAAGAAGTTCTTCTGTGACCCGGACGGCAAATTCCTTTCGCAGTATGTGATGGAAGGCGGTGAGGTGCCGTTGCAGAACAATAACGGCGACATCATTCAGGCTACGGTCGAGAAGATTACCGACACGGAAGTGATCTGTGATGTGAACCACCCCTTGGCAGGTATGACGCTCCACTTCGTGGGCTCGGTGCAGGAGGTGCGCGAGCCGAATGAGGAGGATAAGAAGTCTTATATGAACGCTACGTGCAACGCCGAGTGTGAGTGCGGCTGCGGTTCGTGTAGCCATGGCGGCGAGTGCAACGGCGAGTGCGGCGGCTCTCAAGAGGGCGGTTGCGGCGGTTGCCACAAGGGCTAACCGCTCCGCGAGCACGGCTTCCCCCCCTTGCAGCATTCAGCCCGGGCTTAGCTTAGAGGTTCGCACAGGGCTTTCCCCCTAAGGTTTTCCCTCAGAGTTTTCCCCCGGGTTGTGCGTCTTCTCCAAACTCCCCCCTAAGATGGGGGGAGTGTCTAATGATATTTTACTTGCTCCATGAATACATTTGGAAATATATATAGGTTGACCTCGTTTGGTGAAAGCCACGGCACGGCGATTGGCGGTGTTGTGGACGGAATGCCGGCGGGGATTGCCATTGATAACGAGTTCCTGCAGGCGGAAATGCGCCGCCGCCGTCCCGGTCAGTCAGCCATCACAACGGGACGCCAGGAAGCCGATGAGGTGCGTCTGCTCAGCGGCGTTTTTGAGGGGGTGACTACGGGCACACCCATAGGCTTTGAGGTGATTAATAACAATCAGCACTCGGGCGACTATGAGAATATCCGCAATCTTTACCGACCTTCACACGCCGACTATACGTATAGTGAGAAATATGGCATCCGCGATCACCGCGGCGGCGGTCGTAGCTCGGCTCGCGAGACGGTGGCTCGCTGCGTGGCGGGTGCATTGGCTAAGATGGCATTGAAGCAACTGGGCATCAAGGTGCAGGCTTACACTTCGCAAGTGGGCGACATCGTGCTGCCCGGCACGTATAAGGATTATGACCTCGACACGGCTGAACTGAATGCCGTGCGCTGTCCCGACACGGCTACGGCCGAGCGGATGGAACAGCTGATAAAGGAGGTTAAGGCAGACGGCGACACGATTGGCGGTGTCATCACCGGTGTCATCACCGGCGTGCCGGTGGGCTTGGGCGAGCCGGCTTTCGGCAAGTTGCATGCCGCGTTGGGTGCCGCCATGTTGGGCATCAATGCCTGCAAAGGATTTGAATATGGTATGGGCTTCGCCGGCGTAGGCAGGCGTGGCTCGGAGATGATAGATACGTTCACTGTGCGTGACGGTGCCGTGCGAACGCTGACCAATCATTCGGGCGGCATTCAGGGCGGCATCTCGAACGGTGAGGATATTTACTTCCGCGTGGCTTTTAAGCCGGTGGCTACGCTGCTGCGCGAGGTGGAGACGATTGATAGAGATTTACAGCCGACGGTCTTGGCTGCTCGCGGTCGGCATGACCCATGTGTGTTGCCGCGTGCCGTGCCTATTGTTGAGGCAATGGCGGCGATGGTGATCTTAGATTACTACCTGCTGCGCCGGACGAATAGGATATGAGATAATTTGTGACAGTCAATTTATGGAAGCACCTGTTAATTTTCACACTGAGAATTGTTCTACAGATAATTTTCATACTGGTAATTTCTTAATCTTATTTATAAATTGGCTTATGAAACATTTTTCTTTTTGCCTGACATGTCTTTGCGTATGTATGTTGGGTTTGTTGTTGGTGCAGTGCTCTGACAACACAGAGGAGGAGCCTCTGCCTCAGGTGGTGGATGACTCTGATGCGGTGGCTGACCACACGTTGTTGGTCTATATTGCAGGTGATAACTCTTTGTCGGGTTATGCCGACAATAACATCCGACTGATGGAAAAGGGCTTGCTGAAAGCTGACTCGTCACTCAATCTTATTGTGTTTGAAGATAATCAAAAGCTCAATAAGTCTATCTTGTTCCGTCTGGAACGTCACAACGAAAAGCTCGACACCGTGCAGGTGGCAGACTTGGGCGGAGATCTCGATTCTGCCGACCCGGAGGTGATGAAGCGCGTGGTGAAGTTGGCATTCGACAACAGCCCGGCGAAGCACAACGGTGTGATTTTGTGGTCGCACGGCATGTCGTGGATTCCGTCGTCAAGTTTCACGGCTTCGGCTTCGAGAACCGGAGACGAGTCGGCTGACAACGATGCCGACGACTCATCTGTCGGGGCGGACGCAGCGGAGGATACTTGCGGCAGTCAGCCCTCAAAGATGGCAGCGTACTTCGGTCAGGATATTGACTACAGCGACTATATGGAGCTGTGGGAACTGCGCTCGGCGCTCGAGGAGGCTCCGCATCTCGACTACATCTTGGTGGATGCTTGTTACTTCAGCACCGTTGAGGTGGCTTATGAGCTGCGTGGTGTGACCGATTACTTGTTGGCAGCTCCCACCGAAGTGTTCGGCACGGGCTTCCCCTATCAGAATATCCTCTCGGTGTTGCCAACGATGAACGACGACAACCGCGAGTCGGTGCTCACCGACGTAGCTTTGGCTTTCCAGAATGAGTATGGCTCGAACGGAACCCTCGCCCTGGTGCGCACTGCCGCCATGGAGCAGGTGATGACGCAATGGCTCGAGTCGCGCGAACGCTATGCGCAGGTGTGGGCTAAGATGCAGAACTCCCCCAAGGTGTGGTTTAACCGCTTGCAGCGGTATGGTCGCAACCGCGTGGGTGCGCTCTACTACTTCTACGACTTCGCAGACGTGCTCAACCAGGTGGCTGCCGAGGCGGGCGATTCCACCTATCAAGCTGACGTGTCGGATGCGGTTGCATGGGAATACCATAGCGCCATCTTTACCGACTACATGGAGCCGCTCACCATCAACACCAGTTGTGGCTTGGGCGTGAGTGTGCCGGAGCTGTTCCAATTAGCGTCTAACAGTGCCAAGATGACCGAAGCCTATCCGCTCACCCAATGGGGCGCAGCCACCAAGGAGTGACAAACACGCGTCCGCAATAGGGCATGACTAACATGTATTCGCACTAAGGAGTGAGTGGCTAACATGTATTCGCAATAAGGT
>CAZBWT010000164.1:0-4210 GCA_964495625.1 uncultured Prevotellaceae bacterium
CCTCACCGGTGTGAAGCATGTGGTGAGCGACGTGCCGGGCTATAAGGTGGGCACTTCGTCATACACCGTCAACAACATCTGCGGTCTTTACACTACCGCTGACATTGAAGACGGTACCCTCTCGCTGGTCGGCATCCTCAACCAGTCGCCTTCACGCATCTTTGCCTATAAGCTTTGCGACGCTGACACATGGCTCAGCTATTCGCCCAAGATGGGCTCCCTGCAGCCCGGTGAGTCGCAGACGGTGAACGTGCAGTTGAATGCTCGTCAGGGTGTGGTGGGCGAGACCTACAGCACCGACCTCACCGTTAAGGCTCTGCCCGAGGTGGCTTCACAGACCATCAGTGTGAGCTACACGGCTCAGCGCGCTTCGGCTACACCGCGACCGGTGAACCTCACCGCCGCCACCGACACCGCTGCTGTGACGTTGGCTTGGAGTGCTGCCACAGACAGCATCGTCCCCACGGGTTATAATGTTTATCGCGATGGCAAGCTTCTTGCCACTACGGCTGCCGATGCCACGGCTTACACCGACACCCCGGCGCTGCGCGGCTCATACAGCTACACCGTCACCGCCCTCTATGGCGAGCAGGAGTCGGTTGCCTCTGATGCTGCCGAAGCCACCGTCAAGGTGGGTGCTCCCTATTACGCTCCGTTGGGTGTGGAGGCTTACATCTCGCACAACAGCGATGTGGAGTTGTCTTGGATCTCGCCCTTGCTCTATGCGGCAGACAACGACACCTTGGCTTGGGGCAGCGGTGAACATGCCGATGAACTCGGTTTGACCGATGGCGGCTTCTTCTACTTCGGCACGGAGTGGTCCGCTGACGACCTCTTGGCTCAGCGCAACAAGCAGGTTACTTCTCTCTCGGTGCGCATCGTCAACCAGGTGCTCTATTATGGTGCTATCATCTATAAAGATGGTGTCATGATTCGCCAGCAGGCATCGAAGGGCACCATCCACTATGGTGAATATAACGAAATCGTGCTTTCACAGCCCATCACCATCGAGCCGGGTTCGGACTATCGCTTCTGCTTCGTGGTGATGCATAGCGCCGACATCAACCCCATCGCCCTCGACGGCAGCTCTGCCGAGAACGGCAAGGGTAACCTCATGTCGGTTGATGGCAAGACGTGGTTCACTGCACTCGAGGCAGGCATCGACGGCAACTTCAACATCCGCGTCAACGTGGCTACTACGGCTGCGGCTCAGGCTGAGGAGATGCCTTCGGGCTACAACATCTATCGCGACGGCGAACGCATCAACGACGCGCCTGTGGTGGGTTATGCCTACTCTGACGTGGTCACCGCCACCGGTGCCCACCGCTATCAGGTGGCTTCGGTCTACGACGACCGCTATGAGTCTGCCTTGAGTGATGCTGCCACCGTCAGCGTGGTCGATATCAACGAGCGTTGCGCTCCGCGCGACCTCGACGCTCAGATTGAACGCAACCGCATCGTGAGCGTGCGCTGGGATTACCCCACGCCTTCGGCTTCACCGATTCCGGTCGACATCGCTTCGCGTCCCTACACCGCCCTCAGCGGCACACCCGAATATGTCAACACCTTTATGGGTAATGCCGGCACTGAGGTGGGTGTAGCTACCGACGGTCGCTATATCTACACTTCGGTCTACGACGAATATAACACCTCGGTGGCATACATCAATCGCTATGACATGCAGGGCAACTTCGAGGAGCAGTTTGTGGTGAGCGGTTTGGAGAGCGTGCGTAACATTGCTTACGACGGCTACGACTTCTACGTCTCAGACAACCTCAACAGCATCTATCGTGTTGACTTCGACAAGAAGCAGGTGCTCGAAACCATCGCCATCCCCGAGTATGCCCGCCACCTCTGCTATGTGCCCGACCTCGACGGCGGCAAGGGCGGCTTCGAGACCGGCGACTGGGAGACTTCTATCTACGTGAACCGCAATGGTGCGAAGATCGGCGACGGTCCTACTTATGCCGGTGCTGCCGGTACGGCTTATTGCGACGGCAAGATTTATGCTTTCGAGCAGAATGGCGACACGAAGTGCGAGCTGAACATCTACGACTTCTCAACAAGCAAGCAGGTGGGCAGCGTTGACCTCACGAAGTATGTCGAGATTAAGGATATTTCTACGGCTCAGGCAGGTGGTATGTCTACGTGCACAACCATCGAGGGTCAGACTTATTTGTTGCTGACGCTGCAGAACAGCGAACATGAGTCGCAGATCTTGGTGCTCGACTTGAGCGGTGTGCCGGGCGTGGCAGGCTACAACGTCTACTGCAACGGCGAACAGGTTAACGACTCGCTGCTCACCGTGCGTTCTTATACGGAGACGCGCGCCGAAGAGGGTACTTATAACTATCAGGTGCAGACTGTCTATATTGACGGTGTGACCTCCGACCTTTCGGATGCCGCCGCTGTCACCGTGGTGCCGGTGGGCGACACTGAAGTGCCTGCCGACCTGAAGGTGGTGCCTTCTACCTTCGGCTATAACCTCAACATCTCGTTCGTTGACCCGACGCTCGCCTCTTCGGCTGCAAGCTTCGAGGGCTTCGAGGAGCAGGCTGACGGTGCCGCCGTCAGCGTGGAGGGTGGCTCGAACGTGAGCGATTTGTGGCGCGTCACTTCGGCTGCCGCCTACCAGGGCGAGCATGCTATGGTGGCTGATACTTCGGCTGCCGCTTACCTCATCTTCCCCGTTGAAGAGGGTTGGAACTGGTGCTCGTTTGTGGCTCGCAACAGCGACGACCACAATGGCTTGGGTTCGATTGACGTGCTCTATTCGCTCGACCGCAACGAGCTGAGCGACTTCTATTATCTCCAGTCGTTCTCGACGGGTGAGGCTTGGAGTCAGTACACCTTCACGTTGCCCGCCTCGGTGCGCTATGTGGCTCTCCGCAAGGCTTCGAATGTGGCTGCGCAGTATGTTGATGCCATCCGCTTCAATAATGGCGAGCCGACGACTACCGTCTACGGTTACGACTTGTTGCGCAACGGCGAGCAGCTTAATGACGAACCGATTTGCGACATCAGCTACACCGACCACAACCTCGCGCAGGGTCATTACGACTACCGCGTGCGTCAGGTGTCGATGACTTCGGGCGTGAGCGAATGGAGCGATGCCGCAAGCATCGACCTCGACTACGATAACGGCGGCAACGCTCCCGAGCAGCTCACCGCTACGTATGAGGATGAGGGCATCCGCCTCAACTGGTCGGAGCCTTCGTTGGGCGAGCCTATCTACCTGGCTTATCACAATGGTCGCAGCTATGATGCTGCCGGTCTGCCGAGTGGTGGTGCCTTCTTTGCCGGTGTGCGTTGGACGGCTGCCGACTTGGCTGCTTATGCCGCCCTCACTCTTACGGACGTGAAGGTCTATATCCACGAGATTCCCGATGCCCTCTTCGTGATGGTTTACCAGGGTAGCACGTTGGTGCGTCAGCAGTACGTGCCGCAGCTCGTGCAGTATTCGTTCAACACCATCCATCTCGACGAGCCTTTGACACTCGACGTGACGAAGGAGCTTCGCGTGGTGGTCTACATCGAGCACAACGAGATCACCGTGCCGTTGGGTTATGATGCCGGTCCCGCCTCTTATGGCAAGGGCGACCTCTACACCACCGACATCACTTCGTGGTCTACGCTCTCTGACAACGATATCGACGGCAACTGGTGCATCTCGGTAGGTCTTAGTCCGTTCGCAGCCGCCACTGCCTCAAGCACAGCCGAGGCTTCGACGTTGGCTTCGTCGCTCAATGCCTTCATGGGCTACAACGTCTACTGCAACCGCGAGCAGCTCAACGACACGTTGCTGCAGGCCACCACTTGGCTCGACACGCGTGCACACGTTTCGCCCTACTTGGAGTATCAGGTTTCTGCCGTCTACAGCGGTTCGGGTGAGAGCTATTCGGCTAAGGTGCGTCTCTACACCTCCGACCTCGAGGCTGCTGCATTGGCAGGCTTGAACATCACCGTCACAGGTGCCGACATCCGCATCACGGGTGCCACTCCGGGTGCTCCGGTTAGCCTCTCGGCTGCCGATGGCAAGACCGTCTATACGGATGTGGTGCGCGATGCCGACCTCACCGTTGTGCCTACGTCTGCCCTCGTGCAGGGTGTCTACGTGCTTCGTGTGGGTGACCAGAGCCTCAAGATGATTGTATATTAAGAATGAGTCTTCGAGTGGGGTGTGTTTCGCCACATCCCACTCAAGCTTTTA
>CAZBWT010000165.1:0-3995 GCA_964495625.1 uncultured Prevotellaceae bacterium
GACGCGGGGAGACCGCTGATGCCGAACAGAGAGAGTTGCGGGAAGTCGTCCCACGCATAGCGCACAAACTTAGGGGCTTTCACATCGGGGCAACGCAGCAACACGGTGTTGCCATCGCTTTGTGCGGTAGCCCAGTGGAACTTACGGTCTGCCCCCGCTACGGCAAAGCTGCGACCGTCGTCGTGCATCGTTGCCACTGCATCAGCGTCGGTGCTGAATGATATGCGAATCACGCAATTATCTGCCGCCTCTGCCGCCGTAGCCTCTGTTTGAGTGATTACGGTTGCTTTTAGTGGCACGGGTCCCTGACACACCACTTGTCGGTCGCCCAAATACAACCGACGCGCCTGCAATGCCAAGCGTTGCGACAGGGGCTTCTTGCTCAGCGGGTGAATGTCGTTCTGCTCGCCTAAGTCGATGGCGGTGGCGAGAGCTGCGCGGGGGATGGTGGTTGATGCGCGTCGCTGCGCCTCACGAAGGGCTGCCCAGTTGCTGTTGTTGGGGTAGGTGTGGCGCTCCATAAAGCCCGCCAACTGCACGATGAGTAGCGGCACAGAGCCGAAAGAGTTGCGCCAGTCGGCTGCCAATGCCTCGAGCAGAGGCTGATACTCGTCCGGTCGTCCGGTGTTCGTCTCGCCCTGATACCAGATGATGCCGCCGATGCGATAGGGTAGCAGCGGGGCAATCATGCCGTTGTAATAACCCGTGGCGAGGTTGTCGAACGTTGGGGCACCGGGATGCGAGGGCATCATCACTCCGCGTTTGTAGCGATAGGTTTGTGGGGCGAGGGGCAGCGTGTAGTCGCCGAGTTGCAGTTCATAAGGCTTCTGCGCCACGAACTTCACCGCCGAGCCGCCGGTGGTGAGTCTGATGCAGAGCGTGTTGTTGCCGGCATGGAGCACCCCGGCGGGCACTTTGTATTTGCGCGGCGGGTATTGGTAGCCGGTGGAGCCTACCAACGTGCCATTGATGTAGGCTTCGTCGGCATCCACCAAACAGCCCAAGCGCAACAGACCCTCGCGCCCGACCACCTCGGCGGGCAGGGTGAAGGTGCAGCGGAACCACAAGGTGCCGCGCCAGGGTTGTCCGCAGGTGCGTCCTATCTCATCTTGTCGCTCGGGCACCACCTCCCAGTCGGCATCGTCGAGGTCTTCGCGCATCCACCCCTCGGTGAGTCCGGGGTCTTGCGTGCGCATCAGCTCGTTCCAGGTTTTGCCGATGGCTGCGTTGATGGCACGGCAGCGGTCACGGTATCCCGGGGTGAGCGCAAAGTCGAGTTCGCGGGTGGCACGCTCGGAGGTGCGGCTGATGGCATCGCGACTCATCCAAGCCTCAATGGCAGAGCCTCCCTGACTGGCATTGATGATGCCTTGAGGTACGCCGGTCAAGGCATACATCTCACGCGCGAAGAAATAGCTCACCGCCGACCAGTGACCTATGAGATCGGGTTGCAGCGCCTCCCAGCGTTCGGTGCCGCCCAAGTCGGTTTGCGGAGCCTCGGGCAGCGAGCGGGTAGCAATCTGTATGAGATGGATGGCAGGGCAGCAAGCCGTATCGGTCTCGGCAGCATAGAGATCTGCCACACGACTCACCTGCAGGTCCATGTTCGACTGACCGGAAGTTAGCCACACGTCACCCACATACACGTCGTGGAGTTGTTGGTTCCCTACCTCCATCACAAAAGGTCCGCCCGCCTTCTGTGGAGGCAGGCATAACAGCCACTGTCCGGAAGCGTCGGCGCGGGTGTGGTATTTCTTGCCACGGAAGCGCACGTCCACCCGCTCGTTCGCATCGGCGGTGCCCCACAAACGCAGGGTGTCACCACGCTGCAACACGCAGCCATCAGACAAAATATGTGGCAACCGCACCTCAGCCCGCAGCTGTGTGGACCCGGGCGACACAGCGAAGGAAATCGCGCTCAAGAGGAATACATTGAATAGGAATTTCATGACCATGGTGGAAATATATTTTTCAAGATTGTATTAAGATGAAGCCATAGGGTTGGTTTTGCCCTCACATATATCAGTTCCATTGGTCGCAAATATAGGCTAAAATAGGCAGGAAGCAATGTGTTGGCACATTTGTAACATGGCGATGTTTCATAATTGACATACTTCGTTACTATTTTAGACCCTGCAACCGTCGATAGCAGGTATATTTGCAGCGTCATCTATAAGCTCATATATTATAGACTGATGCCCGGAACATTATTATATCCGACAATCTATGTATATGGGGACGAATATACCCGATGCCCCATAACTTATGCGATATCTGACAACCGAAAACTTAATCATACACCGACAACTTATAACTTTACCATAGATTCATGACAACACAAATTTCACAAAAAGTTCCCTTCGGCGAGAAAGTCTGTTACTCGTTGGGGGATGCCGCAGCCAATTTAGTCTTTCAGATGATGATGATTTATCAGCTGAAGTTCTACACCGACGTGTTTGGTTTGGAAGGTGCTGTGGCAGGCAGTGTGCTGCTGATAGCGCGCATTGTTGATGCGTTTGTAGACCCCACTGTGGGTATCCTTTCTGACAAGACCCAGACACGCTGGGGCAAGTTCCGTCCCTGGGTAGTGTGGACGGCGCTGCCCTTTATGGTGTTCTACATCTTGGCATTCTGGAATCCCGGCATCGAGGATAAGAGCTTGGTAGCACTCTATGCCACCATCTCGTATGTTCTGCTCATGACGCTCTATTCGTTCAACAACACCCCTTATTCATCGTTGGGCGGTGTCATGTCGGGCGACATTAAGGAGCGCACCTCCATCACCTCCATCCGCTTTGTGGCATCGACGGTGGCGCAGTTTGTGGTGCAAGGTCTCACCCTGCCGTTGGTCGATAAGTTCGGTCGCGGTGCAGGCAGCGACGATGCACACGGTTGGCTTTGCACCATCTCGCTCTTTGCAGCGGTTGGCTTTGTCTTCTTGATTATCTCCGGCTCAGTGCCGAAGGAACGCATTGCGCCTCCGGCAGGTCAGAAGATGAACCTCAAGAGCGACCTCAAGGGGCTGTTTGCCAACGTGCCGTGGCGTTCCATGTTTGTGTTGACGCTCTTCGTCTTCATCACCCTTGCCATGTGGGGCAGTGCCATGTGCTTCTACTTCCAGAACTACGTAGACCAAGAGGCGCTCTACGACTTCATCCGCCGCATGGGACTTGTGCGCAGCGAAGGCGAGGCATTGGGCTGGTTCGCCTCGGTGCTCAACTCGTTTGGGTTGATAGCCTACTCGGCAGACAAGGCGTATAGCATTGGTCTTTCGCTCTTTAACATGATTGGTGCATTGGTGCAGTTGGTGGGTGTCATCACCCTTTCGGAGTTGTTGGCAAACCGCTTTGGCAAGCGCAGCACGTTCATCGTCTGCCTCTCGCTGACGGCTCTGTTCACCGCCTGCTTCTTCCTGCCGGCACCCACAAGCGTAGGCACCATCTTCTTGCTCGGCGCGCTCAAGAGCTTGGCGTATGCACCCACCGTGCCGCTGCTGTGGGCTATGATTGCCGACGTGGCAGACCATATTGAGTATGTCAGCCATCGTCGTGCCACGGGTCTGTGCTTCTCAGGTGTAGTCTTCTCGCTCAAGGCAGGCTTAGGTGTGGGCGGTGCCATTGCGGGCATGATCCTCTCCATCTTCGGCTACGTCAATGATGCCACCGTGACGCAAAATGCCACCTCACTGTTGGGCATTCGCCTCGCCTCGAGTGTGGTGCCTGCAGTGTGCTTCTTTATCGGTGTAGCAGCCTTGTGTTTCTATCCCATCACGAAGCAGTTTAACGAGAAGATGCAAGCCGAATTGGCTGAGCGTCGTGCCAAAGGCGAATAATCGTTGGCAATCAAAGGCAAGCAATCGTAATCAAAACAAGCATAATCCTATGAAAAAACGCTATTTAGTGCCCGGCGACTTCATGGCCGACCCGGCAGTGCACGTGTTCAACGGTCGTGTCTATATCTACCCCTCGCACGACTATCGCAGCGGCATACCCGAA
>CAZBWT010000166.1:0-3937 GCA_964495625.1 uncultured Prevotellaceae bacterium
GTGTAATCTCTGATATATTCTCAGATATAATCTCTGATAAATTCCCAATATCCTGACATATCCATTTATAAAAAATGAAGATACTCGTAACCGGTGCTGCCGGATTTATCGGCTCAGCCGTGGCTGCGCGCCTCATCGCCGAGGGCGAAGAGGTAGTGGGCATCGACTCCATCAACGACTACTATGACGTGCGCCTTAAATACAGCCGCCTCGCTGCGAATGGCATCGACGGCACAGCTGCCGCCGAGTGGGGACAAGAGGTGCGCTCCACGTTGCACCCCGCCCTGCGTTTCATGCGCCTCAAGTTAGAAGATGCCGACGCACTCTTTGCCTTGATGGAGCGTGAGCGTTTTGATGCTGTGATCAACTTAGCGGCGCAGGCAGGCGTGCGTTACTCCATCGACCACCCGCAGAGTTATTTAGACAGCAACCTGCAGGGCTTCCTTAACCTGCTCGAAGGCTGCCGCCACCACCGGGTGGGGCACCTGGTCTACGCATCGTCGTCGAGCGTCTATGGACTGAACGGCAAGGTGCCCTTCTCCGAACACGACGCGGTCAACCACCCCGTGAGCCTCTATGCCGCCACCAAAAAGGCGAACGAACTGATGGCGCACACCTACTCTCACCTCTATGGCATCCCCACCACGGGGCTGCGCTTCTTCACCGTCTACGGTCCGTGGGGGCGCCCCGACATGTCGCCGTTCCTCTTCATGGATGCCATCTTGCACAACCGCCCCATACGCGTCTATAACAACGGCGACATGTGGCGCGACTTCACCTACATCGACGACATCGTAGAGGGCGTGGTGCGCATCTTGCGCGTCATCCCCACCGGCAATGCGCAGTGGGACGAGCGTCAGCCCGACCCCGCCACCTCGCCGGCACCCTATCGCATCTATAACATCGGCAATCAGCAGCCCACGCGCCTCATGGATTACATTGCCACCATCGAGCAAGCCACCGGCAAAGTGGCAGCCAAAGAGTTCCTGCCCATGCAGCCCGGCGATGTCTATCAGACCTATGCCGACTCCTCCGCCTTGGCTGCCGCCACGGGCTTCAGCCCCAACACCACCCTTGCCGACGGCATTCGTGCCACGGTGGCATGGTTCAAGCAATATTATGCCCTCTGAGGTGTGATAGCTAAAATTATGCCTCCGGGGTGTGACAGATAAAATTATCTCCTCTGAGGTGTGATGGCTAAAACAACAATAACAACCAACCAATGAATAAGACTTCAAACTATCAATTCACCATCGTGGTGCCCGTCTATAACGAGCAAGACAACATGGCTGCGCTCGAGCAGCGTCTCTCAGCCTATCTGCCCACGGCGCTCTGCTCCGCCTGTGTGCTCTTCGTCAACGATGGGTCGCGCGACAACAGTCTCGAAGGCATCAAGCAGATATGCAGCCGTCACCCCGACTTCTACTACCTCAACTTCGCTAAGAACTGCGGTCTGAGCGCCGCCATCAAAGCCGGCATCGACTATGCCGATTCGCCCTACGTAGGCTACATCGACGCGGACCTCCAGACCGACCCCGAGGACTTCAACCTCTTGCTCAAAGACATCAAAGACTACCAGCTCGTGATGGGCATCCGTGCCAACCGTCGCGACACACCCTTCAAGCGCTTGCAGTCGAAAATCGCCAACGGCTTCCGCCGCATGATGACGCACGATGGGGTGCAAGACACCGGTTGCCCGCTCAAGGTCATGCACACCGACTATGCCCGCCGCGTGCCCTTCTTCACCGGCATGCATCGCTTCTTGCCTGCGCTCTTCTTGTTGCAGGAGGCGCGCATCAAGCAGGTGCCCGTCCACCACTCGCCGCGCGTTGCCGGTGTGTCGAAATACCACTTGTGGAATCGACTCATCTCGCCCTTCCTCGACTGCTTCGCCTATCGCTGGATGAAGAAACGCTACTTCAACTATCGCGTTGCCGAACATAACCTCTAAGCCCCGATGAAAACACCCCTTGCGGTCCTTGCCATCGGCTTTTTGGCACAGGCTTTCTTCTCGGCGCGCATCTTGGTGCAGTGGATCCTCACCGAGCGTGCGCGCCGCGTGCTGTCGCCCTCCATCTTCTGGGTGTTCAGCATCGCCGGCTCATATCTGCTCTGCCTCTACGGTTGGCTGCGTCAAGACTTTGCCATCGTGCTCGGGCAGTTCGTCTCCTACTACATCTATTTGTGGAACCTCCGTGCCAAAGGCTTGTTCAGCCGCTTGCCCCTGCTGCTGCGCATGTTGCTGCTTGCCACACCGGTGGCAGCCATCGCCTTTGTCTGTGGCAATGCAGCGGACTTCGTTGCCGGCTTTTTGCAGAACGACGACGTGCCGTTGTGGCTGCTGCTCTACGGCTCACTCGGGCAGCTGCTCTTCACGGGGCGCTTCCTCTATCAGTGGTTCTATTCCCGCCGTCGTCACGACTCGTTGCTTCCGGCGGGCTTCTGGTGGCTCAGTCTTGCCGGATCGCTCATCATCGTCACCTACGGTGTTATGCGCCACGACATAGTGCTCATCCTCGGTCAGTCTTTCGGCTTGGTGGCATACATCCGCAACCTCATCATCTTGCATCGCGACAAGTGATGTTGCGCCTCCATACAAAAATAGCTCCCCCTCACCGCCGCTGCGGTGAGGGGGAGCCTCGTTATTGGGGGATTGAAGTCGTTAATTACTTCACGATTTTCTCGTTGATTACTTCACGATCTTCACACCCTTCTTGATGATGATGCCCTTATAGTTGGCATTCACCTTCTGGCCGGCCAAGTTATAAAGAGCGTCGTCGCTGATAGCCTCCTGCTTAACCTCGATAATGCCGGTAGCATTGTCGGCAACAACCGTAGCTGTAGTAGCCTCACCAAGACCACCCATCTCGTTGGCGGCACGTACCGTCCAAGTGGCGGTTGCATCGTCTACGGTGTAGGTAGGTTCGATTGTAGCGGCTACGAACTTGCCGTCTTTGAAGATAGCCCAGAGGAGCACGTAGTTGTTGTTATCCCACGAAAGCTCGCCGGTAGCTGAGTTCACAGTCACGTTGGCGGGAGCAGAAGCCTGCTCGGTGAGAGCTGTCGGATCCCAGTCGTCGTCCTGACCCATCACGTTGGTGAGGCTCATAGCCTGAACGTCGTCGAGTGTCAAGATCGGGTCGTTGGCGTGCTCTGCACCATCCTTGCCCGTCCAGGAAGTGCGACGCGTAGAGAGGTCGATGCTGGTGCCTGAAGTGAGGTAAGAGTTGTACTCAGCGAAGCGCTGCGGCCAACCACCGCTCATGTCAGCCCAACCGTTGCCGAGGGCGTTGGCGTCCATCTTCGTATTGATGAAGCTGGCCGTAGGCGTACCGCTACCCCACGGACGACCCAGATAGAAGGTCACGTCCTTGGATTCCTTCTTGATGTAGCAGCCCTGGAAGACGTAGCCGAACTTCTTGGCCGTAGAGGGAACGGCGAGGTAGCCGCCTGTGCCACACTGCTGGAGGGTTACTTCGTTGTAGTAGACATCACCCTTGCCGCAGAGGTAGTCGGTGCGGCCGCGGAGTACGCCACCCTCGAAGTAGAACTTACCGCTCTGGTTGTTCGATACATAAGTATCCTGATAACCCCAGAGGCAAGCGTCCTTAAAGACGGTGCGGTTAGACTTATCGTTGAGTACGATGTCACGACCGTGACCGTCGCCCATAGAAGACTTCATTGTGAGGTTCTGGAAGTAAGCGTCGTGACCGGTGCTCTGGATAATGAGCACGTCACCCTTGCCGATACCCTCGAGCGGGCAGGCAGCGCCATAACCGTTGTCCCAAGTAGCATCGGGAGTGATGTTCGTGATGGTAACACCCTCCATAGACTGACCGATGAAGGATACATACGGAGCCGTCAGGTAAGAGCGCGGGTCGTCGTAGGTATTGCCGTCGCCACCCGTCGTTGTGCCGTTCGTGTCGAACTTATACGT
>CAZBWT010000167.1:0-3871 GCA_964495625.1 uncultured Prevotellaceae bacterium
ACTCGGCGAAGCAAACCTCCTGCTCGATGTCGAAGCGGTGCAGAATCTTGTGCGACACGACGCCCAACTGAGCCAACACCTTGCCGGCCGGGGTAGCCAACTCCAGACCGACGGCAAAGATGTCGTTCTGATACTGACGCTGACGCAAGTTCGAGGCCAAGCCCAAGCGCTTCAGGATGTTGACGACGGCAGCCTTCAGTTCGAAGACCGTACCGGCCTCGTCGGGATGCGCCCAGCTCGAGCTGACGCGGTTGCCCGTCAGCCACAGGCCCAGATGGCTCTCCTCGCGGAAGCCGGCCAAGGCTACCTCAGGCTGCGCAGCGTGCTTCTCGGCGTCGAAATACTGGCAGTTGCCGAACTCGTAGAAGCGGAGGTCCGACTGGCGATAATTGATGTTGCGGATGATGCTCTGCAGACCGCCCATCAAGAGGGTCTGACGCATGACGTTCAGGTCGCTGCTGAGCGGATTCATCAGGCGCACCAGGTGCTCGGCCGGGTAGGTCGTCAGGTCCTGATAGTAGGAGTCTGACGTCTGCGAGTTGTTCATAATCTCGCTGTAGCCGCAGCCGGTGAGCTGTTCCGAGATGAGGCGCTGCAGGGTGTAGCTCTCGTCGGTGGCAGTCTTGTATGAGAGGTTCATCTTGACGGTGTCGGAGTATCCCACTTTGTCGTAACCGTAGATGCGGAGGATGTCTTCGATGACATCGCAGTCGCGATAGACATCAACGCGGTAGGTGGGCACTTTCAGCGTTACGCCTTCTTCGGTCTCGGAGGTGATTTCCATCTCGAGCAGACCGAGGATGCGCTTCACGTCTTCAGGGGCGATGACGATGCCGCTCAGGTCGTTGACGCGCTTGTAGGTGAGTTCCACCACGGCACGGTGTGCGGGCGTGGGGTAGCATTCTACGGGTTCGCCTACGATTTCACCGCCAGCCAACTCCTTGACGAGCAGGGCGGCGCGACGCAGGGCGTAGGGGATGTTGTTGATGTCTACACCACGTTCGTAGCGGAACGAAGCGTCGGTGCTCAGACCGTGACGACGTGCCGACTTACGTACCCACGAGGGGTTGAAGCAGGCGGCTTCGAGGAAGACGTTGCGGGTGCTCTCGGTGGTGCCGGAGTTGAGTCCGCCAAACACGCCGGCGAGGCACATCGGACCCTCTTTGCTGCAAATCATCAGGTCGCGTTCGTCGAGCTTACGCTCCACTTCGTCGAGGGTGACAAAGGGTGTGCCTGTGGGGCATGTCTTCACGATGATGTGACGGTCGGCAATCTTGTCGAGGTCGAAGGTGTGCATGGGCACGCCGGTTTCGTGTAAGACGAAGTTGGTGATGTCTACTATATTATTAATGGGGCGCAGACCAATGGCGGTGAGGCGCTCTTTTAACCATTCGGGACTTTCTTTGACGGTGACACCTTCGATGGTCAAGCCCGAGTAGCGGGGGCAAGCTTCGGTGTTTTCGACGGTGATGGTGGCGGCGTTGCCGGGGCGGTCCGTCTTGAAGCTTTCTACGCCGGGACGGCTGAG
Organism: uncultured Prevotellaceae bacterium; assembly: GCA_964495625.1. Lineage (GTDB taxonomy): Bacteria > Bacteroidota > Bacteroidia > Bacteroidales > UBA3663 > Liminaster. The sequence goes on from CAZBWT010000167.1 coordinate 1,529, forward strand.
CTCGGCGTGCATGCCGTGCTGAATGAGGTAGGCATAGAGGTCGCGTGCTACACCGTAGTGTGAGGCGGCATCAATGCGGTTGGGGGTGATGTCTACCTCGAGCACGTAGTCGCTCTGAATGTGGTAGTATTCGGCAGCGGGAATGCCGACGGGGGTGTCTTGGGGCAGCACGATGATGCCGGCGTGGTCGGTGCCGATGCCGATTTCATCTTCGGCGCAGATCATACCGAGCGACTCTACACCACGCAGCTTTGAACGCTTGATGGTGAATGACTCATCGCCATCGTAGAGCACTGTGCCGATGGGTGCCACAATCACCTTCTGACCCGCAGCCACATTGGGCGCGCCGCACACAATCTGCACCGGCGCTTCGCCGTTGCCGAGGTCTACGGTGGTGATGTGCATGTGGTCGCTGTTGGGATGTGGTTCACAAGTGAGCACTTGTGCCGTGACGAGACCTTTGAGTCCGCCCTTGATGGTCTCATTTTCTTCGATGCCTTCCGTCTCCAAACCGATGGAAGTTAAGGCTGCTGATGTCTCCTCGGGGGTGAGGTCGAACTTCAGATAATCTTTCAGCCATTTATAAGAAATGTTCATGTCGTCTGTATGATATTGTGTTTATTTCCTAATTGTGCTTGCCGGGGGCTGTGCGCTCCGTCGGGCTCTGCCCGCAGCCGCCGATCACCGGTGGCTCGCCTATGTGCAAGGGGCATAATTCGCGCGCAAATATAGCGAAAAAATGTAAACGACTAAGTTTTTGGTCGCAATATTCGCCCTCGCAACGCGCCATTCCTCTCAAAATGAATGGAATGACGCAACAGACGTGACGTTTTAAATTTGTGTTGCCCTTACTTTTGAATGTAGCATTTCAGCACGCGCCGAGCTATGAAGGTTTGGAAGAGGCTGCGGGTGGTGAGGTAGAGCACCCACGAGAACCACAGCACATGGTTCGCCTCAAGCGCTAAGGCATGGAGCGGTGAGGCGGGTTGCGTCAGCAGGGGGTAGAGGTAATAGAAGCCGAAGAAGGCGATGGTGCCCGCCAAGAGGGTGTAGAGCATGGCGCGCGTGGCGGTGGCTCCGATGAAGACTCCGTCCCACAAGAAGGCTGCGTAGCCCACCACGGGGATCAGCAACGACCAGAAGAAGTAGGGCGATGAGGCGGCGATCACTGTGCGGTCGTCGGTTAAGAGGTTTAAGATGGAGTGCCCCAACGTGCCATACACCACGGTGAACCCTGCGGCAACTATCGTGCCCCACAAGAAGAGGCGACGTATGCTGAGGCGTAGCCGTTCGGGGTTGCGTGAGCCGATGTATTTGCCCGTCAAGGCTTCGCCGGATAAGGCAAGTCCGTCCACGAAGTAGGTGTAGAACATATATAGCTGAATGAGCAGACTGTTGACGGCTAACGGCATGTCGCCCAACCGCGCACCCAACGAGGTGAAGGCGCAGGTCACGGCGATGATGCAGAGTGTGCGCAGCATGATGTCGCGGTTCACGGTGAAGAATTTGCCCATCGACGATGAGTGCAGGCTCCGGCGGAGGAAGCCTTTGCCGCATTCCGACAATAGGTAGCGATAACGTCGCCACCACAGCGCCACGGCGGTGGTCAGCCCCACATATTGCGACAGCGCCGTGCCTAATGCCACCCCCACGATGCCCATGCCGAAGGCATAGACGAAGAGCAGGCTCAGCACGATGTTTGCTACGTTTTGCGCCAAGGCAATGTACATGGGGTAGCGGGAGTTCTGCATGCCGATAAACCAGCCGTTGGCAGCGTAGAGCAACAGCACGGCGGGGGCTGCCCATACGCGCGTAAAGAAGTATTGCATGGCGGGTCCCCACACTTCGGGCGAGGGGGCGATGATGCGATGTGACAGCTGCGCCAAGGGTATTTGCAGCACGCAGATGCCGGCACCGCACAGCAGTCCCACCGTGGTGGCTTGCACCAACAATCGCATCAGCTCGGCGGGGTCGTTGCGCCCATACGCTTGGGCGGTGAGTCCGCTGGTGCCCATGCGCAGAAAGGCAAAGATCCAATACACCATGTTGAATATCAGTGTGCCCACGGCGATGGCTCCGAGGTCGATGGCGGCATTACCGTCGCCTAAATGCCCCACGATAGCCACATCCACCATGCCAAGCAGCGGTATGGTGATGTTGGTGATGATGCTCGGCAGAGCAATGCTGAAGATTTCGCGGTCGATGCGCATGGTGTTTGTCTTTGTTGGATTATGTGGCGATTGCCAATGTTGTATTACGTGGTGATTATCTTTGTTTGATTACGTGGCGATTGCCGATATTTATAAATAACCCGCAAGACAGCATCCCCAAACCGCGGGGCGC
>CAZBWT010000168.1:0-3851 GCA_964495625.1 uncultured Prevotellaceae bacterium
GGGCAGATTCGCCAAGACAACGGTGAGGTGCTCGACGAAGTGGTGGCAGCCCTGTTTCGTGCGCCCCACTCCTTCACCGGCGAAGATGTGGTAGAGTTGTCGTGCCATGGTTCGACGTTCATACAGCAAGCCCTTTTGCAGCTGTTGCTCGACCACGGTTGTCGCCTGGCAGAGCCGGGCGAGTTTACGCGCCGCGCCTTCACCAACGGACGAATGGACCTGTCGCAGGCTGAGGCGGTGGCAGACCTCATCGCAGCCAACAGCGCTGCGGCTCACCGCGTGGCTCTCAACCAGATGAAGGGCAACTTCTCGGTGCGACTCAAAGAGTTGCGCGCACAGTTGGTAGACCTTGCCTCGCTGCTCGAGTTGGAGTTAGACTTCAGCGAAGAAGACGTGGAGTTTGCCGACCGCGCCAAGCTCACCGACTTAGCCGGTCAGATTCACCGCGAGATATCGGCGCTGACGCAGTCGTTCAGCACGGGCAATGCCATACGCAACGGTGTGCCGGTGGCAATCATCGGCGAGACCAATGCCGGCAAGTCTACCCTGCTCAACCTGTTGCTCAACGATGAGAAAGCCATCGTCTCGGACGTGCATGGCACCACGCGCGACGTGGTGGAAGACACCTGCGTGATGAACGGTGTGCTGCTGCGCTTCATCGACACCGCCGGCATTCGCGACACGCGCGACCGCATTGAGGCGATGGGCATAGAGCGCACCTATCAGCGGCTGGACCATGCCGACATTGTGCTGTGGATCATCGACGGCTCACGCTTGGGCGATGCCTCCTTAACTGCCGACCTAAACCACGATGTGCGCGCCATGTATGCCCGCATCGCTCCCTACCTGCACCCCCAACAGACGCTCTGTGTGGTGGTCAATAAGTCCGACCTCATCCCCGCCGACATGATGGCGCAGCAGCTGCCCGCACTCCGTGCCACGCTCGACGAGCTGACCCCTGCCTACACCCTCTTGCCCCTCTCCGCCAAGACGCGCAGCGGTGTGGAAGCCCTCACCGACAAGCTGCGCCAGGTTACCGCGTTGCCCGCCGTGCAGACGGGTGATGTCATCGTCTCGAACCTGCGTCACTACGAAGCCTTGCAGCATGCCGACCAAGCCATTGTGCGTGTCATGGAGGGCTTAGAGTCAATGCTCTCAGGCGACCTTGTGGCTCAAGACCTGCACGAATGTAATTTCTATTTGGGCAGCATTGTGGGCGAAGTCAGCAACACAGAGGTGCTCAATTCTATTTTTTCAAGGTTCTGCATCGGTAAGTAAGAACCGATAGCGAAATAACGCGGACGATATGGGAGATGCTCGCCGGGTTTTCTCGCTGCAAAAGGTCGGCGCGTGCGGTGGGTTGCATGGCTTCTGTTTCGCGCAGCCGTAGTGTGTACACGCGCGTCGTGGGTGATGGTTTGTGAAGAAATTAATAGAAATAGACAAGACTCATAAGGAATCGAAAGAATAAGAATGCTGCGATGAAGAAACCTCAATCATCTGACCCGGCTCAACTTGAGCTCTTTCAGCCGGAAACCGATATTCCTGAGGAAAAGAGTGAGCCAAAAGATGCGCTCCCCGAGGCATCCTATGAATTTACCTCTTTGTTCGACCGACTTAGTCAGTCAACCTTCCGCAGCCGGTTCCACCTGAAAGAAGCGGATAAGAAGTACGTCTCGGAAAAAGGTCTGGAGACCATCCGGCTTCATGCCCGCGATTTCGTCTCCAAGCGTTTGGCTCCGGAGCTTATTCCCAATGATGGAAAGCAAACTCCGATGCGTGGACACCCCGTCTTTTTAGCTCAACACGCCACAGGTTGTTGTTGCAGAGCCTGTCTGCTGAAGTGGCATCACATTCCGATGAACCGTCAGCTGACGGAGTATGAACAGTGCTACGTCGTTGCGGTATTGATGACCTGGATTGAGAAGGAAGTAAGACCAAGGTAGTAACTAATTTAAACGATTGATGAATGATGCAACAAAACAATAGAGCCAAGTTTTATGTAGACGAAGACAAGTGCACCGGTTGCGGTCGCTGCGTGAACGTCTGCTCGGGGCAGGTGCTGTCGCTGGTCGATGGTGTGCCCGAAATCAAGGATTTCGACCGCTTCGGATGGGGCGGTTGCTGGAAGTGTCAGCACTGTCTGGCGGTGTGCCCTGAAGGGGCTATCAGCGTGCTGGGCAAACGCCCCAAGGACTCGCTGCCGAAGCCGGACGCCTCGCTGGGCGAACAGATGGATAGATTGGTGGCCTACCGCCGCAGTTGCCGCCGCTACCTGAAGCGGAATGTGGACCGAAAGCTGATGGACCAGATTGTGAAGGACATGGAGAACGTGCCCACGGGGGGCAACTCCATGGGGCTGGAGATGACGATCATCGACGATATGGACGAGCTCCGTCGCATCTGGAAGTATGTCTACGACGGCATGGAGAAGAATGCTGCACGCGGCTATTTCAGCTCGGGCATGAGCCGCTCCATGTATCAGACCATGAAGCGCTCGGAGCGTGCGCTGCGTAAGGATGATTTACTCTTTTGCGGTGCGCCGCATCTCTTCATCGCCCACAAGCGCGCCAAGGGTCCGTGGGCACAAGACGACATTGCCGACTGCAACATCGCCAGCGCTTATTTCGAGCTTATCTGCAATGCGCACGGGCTGGGCACTACCATTATGAGCTACTCTGCCAGCGTGATTCAAGATGTGCCCGGTGCGCGCAAGATGTTGGGCATCCCCGAGGATCATTACATGGGTCTCATCATCGGCTTCGGCTATCCCGAAACGCCTTATGCACGAGGCGTTCAGAAGGATCGCAGCAGCAAGATTCACCGATTCACCACCGATAAGAAATAAATAAAGGCTCAAGAGAGCGAGACCTACCGGTTAGGCAATCAACCGGCACGCGGTTACATCTATATTGACAACGGCTATTTTGAATGAACATACATATATTTTGCTTAATGCTTACGGTCTTTGTCGCTGCCACCATTTATGATGAATATCGTAAGCAGAAGATAAATAAATGGAGGAATAAAGCTGCGTCCGCATCGTTTATGTTAGCTCAACGAGCCAAGACCAAGGATGAACGTGAATGGGGATATCGTAATGCATTATTGGCAGGGCACGAGAAGGTAGAGAAGTTTTATTTTTACTCTGCTCTCGACAAATTTATAGAGGAGAAACCTTTGACGGTGTTTTACAGAAAAATCTGCGATAAAAAAGTGCCGTGCGTATTTGTCGATTATTACATTCCGAAGCAGGAACAAATCTTCACGAGCATAGAACAGCAGAGATTCTGTAACCGTCTTTATGAATTCAAGGACGGAAAGAATATGTGCCTCTCGCTGATGATGAAGGCACTTGACAAATTGGGACTACCTCTGTCAACCACAATCATCTTTATGCCGTGCAGTACAGCCGAGAAATATAAAAACCGCTTCTCGGCTCTATCGGTGGGGTTAACCTCTCATGGCTACAATACGTTGCTCTACAGCATGACCTATCTGTTTGATCGGCAGAGCAAGCATCTGGCAAAAGACCGCAACGCAATTAATAGCGGGGAGAACATCGTTCCTAATGCGGATATTGTGGGAAGAAAGGTTATCATCATAGATGATGTAATGACCACCGGTGAAAGTGTGCGTCAGCACGCCGAGTTCTTACGCCGCTACGGCGTAGAACTTGTCGGTGTTGTTTGTCTTGGATACACGGTTCGCTATCCCGGTCTTGAGCGAGTAATGGAGCAAGCCAAGAAAGATGATTTCTGAATTATTGGCGTATCATCATTCAATAGACGGTTAAAAATAGATAGGCTGTAACCACCTGTCCGACAGGTGTGTTACAGCCTATTTATTAT
>CAZBWT010000169.1:0-3841 GCA_964495625.1 uncultured Prevotellaceae bacterium
CCCCACCCACACCGTGCGGAGTGGCAGCATGCCGCTCGTGGAGCGGCACCCACACCGTTGCAACGCAAAAACCGACGCAGCAGCCCCTCACCCATGGCATGAGGGATCGGAGCGGGGGACCAAGAATCTGTGCCCACATGACGAGAGCACCCCGCCGAAACATCGGCGGGGTGTATGAATGACAGTGCCCCACACCGACGGTTGCTCGGCAAGGGGCACTAATAATAGGGTCGTTATTCCGGGGAAATTCTTTTATCGGCACGCACATTGGGGGTGGCGCGACGGAGCGACAAGCGAGGTGCGTACACCTAAGGAGTGCACATTTTCAAGATTTCGGCTCACTCAGCGACTTCACCGCCCAACTCGACCGACATGGGGTCGAGATTAGGCTGACTGTGCCTGAGGCAACCATCGACATAGAGCGAGAAGCCCGCGCCACGACCGTAATGGGTGCCATCGGCATCCCACACCAAGGTGAGCAGATGCCCATGGTAAGCAATGCCGTCGAGGCAGAAGTAGCTCCACAGCTCGCCGGGCAGCAGGGGGTGCACCTCAACGCGAGGCTGCAGGGTGGGACGCAAGCCGATGAGTCCGGTGATGAGCAGGTCGATGTAGGTGGAGTGGTTGTAACAACGGCTGCGCAAGCGGTCAGCGGGCAACCACTGACCCGTCTGCTCGTCGAGATACTCGCCGATGTAGGGGCGACCGCCATAGTGCTGTGAGGCTGTATATTTGGTGAACTGCTCGACGTAGGCGGCGCGCAAGGTGTCGCACCACGCCTTGCCCGAAGCAGAAGCTGAAGCCGAGGCCGAGGCGGGCAAGGTGTTGAGGTAATTTGCCAACGCCGTGAGGGTCTGCGCCGTGGCAAAGGGCCACACGGCACCGTCCCACTCACACTTGCCCACCCCGTGGGTGCGGAAGGCGGGGTGACGGCGCTCGGCGGTGGTGAGTCCGTAGGGGGCATTGAAGCCATCGGCGGTGAGCAGTTGCCGCCACGCCACACCGGTGCGCCCGGTGCTATCCGGCAAGCCCACATACCACGGCATGAAGCCAATAGCCTCACGCACCGCAATGGGGTGCTCCGCCTCATCGAGGCTTAGGTAGAACGCCATGCTGTCGCTCCACAGCCGGGTACGGATGTCGTGCGCCAATGCCTCGGCGCGGCGCGCATCAGCCGCGGCATGCGCCCCGGCTCCGGGCACGGTGGCGCATCGCCACAACCGACTCAGCGCGGCATAGTTGCCATACATGTAACTATTGATTGACACTCGGCGGTGACGCACACGTCGCCCGCCGCTGATGCTCTCCTCCATGCCGTCTTGCACGTCGGCTTGCCAATACAGCCCCGAGGGCAAGAGCCGCAGCGAGTCCCAGCGCGCCATATCCGCCTCTAAGTCGGGCAAGAGTGCTGCCACAAACGCGGTGTCGGCGGTCACGGCGAGTTGCTGCTCCAAGGCATAGGGCAGCCAGCTGCTGTATCGGTCCAGCCGCTCCATGGGCTTGCCCTCGTTGCCGCGCAACCAGGTGCGCACCGGCTGACGCACACATGCCGTGTCGCGCAGCCAGCGGCTCTCCATCACGTGGTGCCCCAAGGCACAAGCGATGAGGTTATAGCGGTCGGCGTATGACCGCGGCACCAAGAACTCGGTCATGGCATAGCCCACCGGTGTGAGGCGCAGGTGTTTGCGCAGTGTCCACCAACGGTAATAATAAAGCTGCTCGACCTGCGGGTCGGAGCACTCAAAGCGGGGCACGCGTTGCTCCAACCACGCTGCCGCCTCATGGTTGGCAATGGTGAGCGGCAAGGTGTCGGCATCCATGCGGTTAAACTCCGCCACATAGCGGCGCAGCAACTCGGGCTTCAGCATCATGTAATCTGCCACCGGGGCGGTGGTGGTGAAGCGGTGCATCTGCCAACGGCTCATAGGCTCCACCCGCTCGGCATCGGGCAGGTCGAGGTAGTTGTCGGCAGGAGTGTCGGGGGTGGGCTGCGTGCGCATCGGTCCGGTGCGGAAGCTGATGCGGCAGATGCTGTCGATGGGGGCAAAGAGCATCTTCGGACTGAAGCGGCGACCGTCGATGGCACCGCTCACCATGCGGCGGTCTAAGTCGATGGTGAGCGAGCACTCGTAGCGGTGACCGCGCTCAAGCCGGGGCAGCAAGGTGTTGAAGCGGGCACCCACCTTTATCTGCAACTGCCCCGCGCCGTCGCCGTTCCACACCAAGCGCGTGCAGGCATTGCCGACGGCATCGAGCGCCTCAACCTGCAGCTCGCCCAAGGTGTCGCCCGTAGCCGTCAGGTCGAAGCTGACGGTGAGTCGCCGTGTGGCGGGCACCATGCGTTCGGCGCGGGCATAGTCGAAGGCATCGGCATCAGTCAACGTGAGGCAGCTGTCGCACTGCGACACGGGGGCACGCAGCGGACTGTAGGTGTTCCAGCGGTTCAGCGTGCCGGGCTCGGCAAAGTCGTCGTCAGCCGGAGCAAGGGCTGCGCGCTGCACCGGCACGGGCACGCGCGCCACCCAGATGTCTTCTTTGTTCACGCTATATGCCACCCACAGGTCGCGCATCAGCGTGTCGGGGGTCATGCCGTCGGCGGGTACAGCGTCGGCGGGCAGCTGCCCCACACCGGGCAAGATGCCGCGGGGGTATTGCGGACCGTAGCTTTTGTAGTTGCCGCCATAACGCATGGGAGAGATCTCGCCGTGCACCACAAAGAGGTCGGTGTAGTTGAGTCCGTCGGCTGACGTGGAGAGCGCCAAGGGCCAGCGGAACTCGGCGGGATTGTAGACCGTGGCATAGGTGCCGTCGCTGAGTCGCTGCCCCCAGATCTTGGCATTGCTGTTGACAAAGCCCGGAGCGCGCACCACAGGCTCGCGCCAGGTGTTGCCGCCGTCGGTGCTCACCGAGGTGAGGGCATGCTTCCACAGCCCGATGAGCGTGGTGTCGTCGGGCAGGCGGTAATAACAGAAGGCTTTATAGGGTTTGTCGAGGGGAATGAGCGGGTCGTGGCGGTCGGCTTCTTCAACCCACTGCATGCGGTAGAGCGGGTCGGCAAGCACTTCGGCGCAGGCTTGGCGAAACTTCTTGTCGCGCGCCGCGGTGTAGAAGGGATAAAGGGTGGCGTATGCCGTTGAATCGGAGCGAAAAGCATGGTTCAGGTAGAGGAAGTAGATGGGACCCAACGTGCCGTCGGCATGCACTTCGCGCACCACGCGCCCTATGCCGTTGCCGTCGTTGGGGTCGTCTTTGGGATTCAGACAGATGCCGTAGCCCCCCATGGCCAACAGCTTTCTGCCGCTCTCGGGGCGGCTCACATACCACCCCACACGCTGGTGCATCACCGCCGTGAGTTGTCGGGCGGTGCAGGTGTCGCCGGGCTTGCGGAAGCCATCGGGCACGGGGTAGGTGGGGAAAAGCACCTGCGGCGAGGTCCACGTGACCCCATCTGCCGAGCTGCACCACCGGGTGATGCCCGGCGGCACATGTTCGCTGACGGGGTCGGAAAGGAAGTGCAGGTAGAAGCGTCCGCGCCAACGCGCCAACATGGGTTGGTGGTTGTAGGTCCAACCCAAGCAGCCGGCTGTGTCGGTGCGGCTCCGGTCAGCACGAAACACCTGCTGTAGGTGCGTGCCCATGACGGGACGAAGACCTCCGTCGTGGCGATAGGGATTGCTGAGCGTCGTGCCGGTGTAGTGGACGGTCTTGCCGGCATCTACGCCGGCTGAAGCTTGACTTGAGGTTTGTGCGTATAGCTGCCCCGCCATGGCGGCACAAAGCCATGTCACAGCGAGCAGGGTGAGGTGTTTTGGGTGAAGGAAGGATAGATTCATGTCGGTGC
>CAZBWT010000170.1:0-3818 GCA_964495625.1 uncultured Prevotellaceae bacterium
GCACCGAAGACCTGGTGGGTCCCTACGAGCTGCACGACTTCTTCCTCTACCATTTTATGCGCTTCGGAGCTTCGCCCGCCAAGATCTATTTCTTGTGCCGCAAGGCTTTCGGCGCGCGTTATGACGAGGCCACGATGCGCCACTGGCTGCGCACCTTCTTCCGCCGCTTCTTCCAGCAGCAGTTCAAGCGTTCTTGCTTGCCGGACGGACCCAAGGTGGGTTCGGTGTGCCTCTCGCCCCGCGGCGATTGGCGTATGCCGAGCGACGCTCAGGCGCAGCTCTGGTTGGAGGAGTGCGATGAGCTATCGTAGCAAACGATACAGTGTGCGGCAGGCTCTAACCGCACACGACACAGATTTGAATAATAAAAAAAAACTACACATAACTTATCTCATTACAATTTACACTTTACGACAATGAAACAAGAAGATTTTACCGCAAAACTTATTCCACAAGAACGCGAACAATTAAAGAAAATCTGCACCGACCCTCAGTATGCCCCCACAGCCGACGACGCACAGCTTTATATGAAAGCCGTGAAAGCTGCTGCCGAGGTTTGGGGTGAGGATGAAATATCTGAAGCCGTACATTTCTTGATCGTGGCTCCCGGCGGTCTCCGTCCCACCGACTTGCAAAAGTTAGTCGGCGAGGAGTGGCAGGCTGAGCCGTTCTGCGAGTTTGTGAATGCTTTGGGCTTCCCGTTGATAGCCGGTCACCAGTTGATGCCCGGCATGGAGGCTTACCTCTTTAACCCGCGCTTGCGCGAGGAACTCAGCAAGTTGATGAGCGCCGAGAGCCGCCTCAGCTTCAGCTCAGACATTGCTTTCCACTTGTTAGACCTGCCCGCAGGCGACCCCCTGCGCACGGCTCAGACGATGCACCTGTTGCTCGACTCTAATCGTGCTTACGAGGCTGCCAAATACGTCAGCGAGGCTCAAGGCGAGGCGCTGCGCATTGCCATCGTCACCATCGGTCAGGCGTTGAAAGACGGTCCGGCAGAGGTGAAGCAGTGCGTGTGGGATATGACCGCCGTGACCGACTGCGACCGCCAGAAGCTCTTCTTGCTGATGATTAATGACGTGATTGGTGTGGTGGGCAACCCCGCGCTGCTGCAAAACATCATCAACGAGTTGCACGACCGCATTGCCGCCATCGCTGCCGAAGATGCTTCGCCCGTGATGCATCAGATTTTGGGCATCGCCAAGCTGCGCCAGGTGCAGAACGCACGTCTGCGTCGCGACGAGAAAGAGGCGCAGAACCTCTTCAGCGGTGCACTCAACGCTGTGATGGGTGTGTTCGGTCAGCGTGCCGCCACCGAGATTTCTTATCAAGAGTTAGAGCTGCTGTGGCTCTCGCTCCGCATCTGCCAGGAGATGGCTCAAATCAAAGCCGTGTCGTTGCTCTTCGACGCATTGGCTAAGATGGAGTCTGCCAAGATTGAGGCAGAGACCGACCCCGCACGTCAGCACGACTGGCAGCAGCGTTTGCTGAACCAGCACATCGAGCTGAGCAAGCTCTATTTTGCTTTGCCCGAGGAGCTGCGCAAGGAGTTTAAGAATTACGGCGAGCAGGCCATCACGTTGCTCGACGCTTATTTGGCTGACACCAAGCCGGCCGAGGGCGCTCCGCTGCCGTCGGTAGAGGCTGAGTTTGCCGCCTTCTTCCAGCGCGCTTCGTTGGCTCAGGCTTTGGGCGAAATCAACTTGCTGAACGGCAAGGTGGAGGCTGCCAAGGAGGCTTTGGTGGAGATTCAGATTCAGCAGGAGCGTTTGTTGGGTCAGCTCACCTCGCAGGAGGAGGCTGCCGACAAGATGTCGCAGGAGCGTTTGATGACGAGCCTCACCTTGTCGGTGACGAACCACCAGCTTGGTGCCGTGTATCGCCGCGACAAGAACCAGCAGGAGCTGAAGCTCGTGCTCGAAACGAACACACGCCTTGCCAAGCAGTGCATCGCCGCCTATCCCAACGATGGTCGCGTGATCCACTTCTTGATTAATGCCACCCTCGAGGTGGGCGACTATTATCAGTCGGTCAACAGCCTCATCCCCGCCAAGGAAGCCTACATCGAGGCGCTGAAGCAGTTGCAGCGTTTGCAGAATATGCGCGTTGACGAGACGCTCTGCCGCGACGTGGCTATGCTCCACACCAAGGTGGGTCAGTTGCAGATGAACGACCGCTTCCGCGAGCTGACCGAGGCCAAGAAGAACCTCAACACAGCCCTCTTGCTGTGGAACCAGTTGTCGCAAAACACTCATCGCCCCGAGTTTAAGGCAAATGCCGAGGCGGTTGCCAAGCTGTTGCAACAGATTAAATAATTCACAACAGTGGTGATCACCCCGACGGTGGTCACCACTGCTTTTTTTTAATGTGCATGACAGAACAACTTAAAAAACAGAAGCAGGCTCACGCCCCCTCGCTCGGGTGGGCGCTGCTGCCCCTTGCCTTTTTGCTGCTTGGTGTGGTGATGGTGATTGTCTGCATGGGGGCAGACTATGTGCAACCCATCAGCAAACCGCTGATGCTCGTGGCGGGTGTGCTCGCCATCGTCATCGCGCGGCTGCACTGCCGCCGTTCGTGGCGCGTCATCGCGCTTGGCATCGGCAAGAGCTGGCGGCAGATTTCACCCGCCATCGTCGTGCTCTTGCTGATTGGCACAGTGTCTGCCACGTGGATGCTGTCCGGTGTGGTGCCTACGCTGATTGACTACGGGCTGCAGCTGCTCAACCAGAACCTCTTTCTCTTCACCGCCTGCGCCGTCTGCTCGGTCATCTCGGTGCTGACGGGCAGTTCGTGGACCACCATTGCCACCATCGGCATTGCCTTGATGGGCATCGGCAAGGTGATGGGCTACAGCGACGGCTGGATAGCCGGTGCCATCATCTCGGGGGCATATTTCGGCGATAAGATCTCGCCGCTGAGTGACACCACCGTCTTGGCTTCGAGCTCCTGCGGTGTGCGGCTGTTCGACCACATCCGCTACATGATGTTCACCACCACCCCCTCGATGGTCATTGCGCTCACGGTGTTCCTCTCGGCGGGTTACCTCACCGAGACGCAGCCCGCAGCCTCGACAAGCGAGGTGGTCGAGGCGTTGCATGGCGCTTTCAACATCACCCCCTGGGTGCTCAGCATTCCCATCATCACCTTAGCGCTCATTGCCATGCGCGTCCACACCACACTCACGCTCACCATCTCCACCCTCTTAGGCTTGGCGGGCATCTTCATCTTCCAGCCGGATGTGCTTGCCGCGTTGGCGCTGCAAACGGGTCTCACGGGGCTCGAGGCGAATGTGGCGGCATCGGTGAAGCTGCTGTGCACCGTCACGGAGCTCTCCACCGGCTCGCCGCTGCTCGACTCTCTGGTCTGCACCGGGGGCATTGAGGGCATGATGAGCACGGTGCTCTTGGTGCTCTGTGCGCTCTTCTTCGGCGGCACACTGATGGGTGCCGGCATCTTGACGACCTTAACCCACGCCGTGACGCGCCACCTCGACACGATGTTCAAGACCGTCTCTGCCACGGTGTGCAGCGGTCTGTTTCTGAATTGCTTCACGGGCGACCAGTATCTCTCCATCATCTTAGCGGGCAACCTCTACAAAAGCCTCTACCAGCGCCATCGGTTGGAGCCGCGGTTGCTGAGCCGCTCCATCGAAGACTCCATTTCGGTCACCTCGGTGTTGGTGCCGTGGAATTCCTGCGGTGTGACGCAAGCCACCGTGCTCAATGTGCCCACGTTCACCTATCTGCCTTATTGCATCTTCAATTATCTGAGCCCCCTTATGTCTGTCTTTATGGCTTGGACGGGGTTCAAGATTAAAC
>CAZBWT010000171.1:0-3784 GCA_964495625.1 uncultured Prevotellaceae bacterium
ATAAAGAAAAGGAATAATCCTATAAAGAAAGGGTGTCGTGATACTATAAAGAAAGGGTGCGGCGATTCTATAATGAATGGAAGCTGTATCCTATAAAGCATGTGAGTCGAGACCCAATAAAGAAGGGTGTAGTATCCTATGAAGAATGGGAACTATGACCCAATAAATAAAGGGCGCAGTGTTCATATCACTGCGCCCTTTATTTATTGGATTGTCTTCTTATGTTATGACAGTATTCTTACTTGAGGAACACCATCATTGATGACCACCGTCATTACTTGAATCATTTGATGACCACCTTGCCACACAAACCTGCGGCACCGCTAATCTTATAGATGTAGATGCCGGTGGGGAGGTTGTTGAGCGAAACTGTGCCCGAAGCGTTGCTGAGCGGCTGACTCATCACGGCTGCACCGCTAACGTTGTAGACGCGCAAGGTGCGTGAGGCGGAGTTGGCGAACTGATAGCTCAGCGTGCGACCATGCAAGGCAACCTTATTCACCGAGCTGACATAGCTGATGCCTGTGGCGGTTCTGCCCATGTTGAGGGTGATGGTAGTGATGTCGTCGGGGTCGCCCTGCAACTGCAGCGACACGCGTGTCACGCTGTTATATTCTGCGTCGAACTTGTTGGCTTCGCTCTCAACGGTGGTGGCTGTGCCCTTTGCCTCAATCTCGAGGTCGAGCAAACCTCCGGCGGCGATAGTTGCAGTCTTGCTTGCCGAGGTCTTGGTGGCGGTCAAGTTCTCGCAGGTACCACCGGCGCAGATACCTACATAAACACCTGAGGGGTCTGAGGTAATCTCTTCGATGGTAGCGATAACAGTGGCTTCGCTGTTGCTGTTATTCTTAGCGTAGAGGTGTGAATTATATTCGGGGATGAAGTAGAAACCGCCGATGTTCTCGATGTCGGCAGTCGAAACGTTCACGGTGCCGCCATTGCTGACAACCTGATCATTGTGAACAAATGAGAACGTGGTTTCTTCTTGAGCAAAGCTTGCAGCTGTGGCGAGCATAGCTGCGCATAGAGTAAAGAATTTCTTCATAAGCAAATCTCTGTCTTTGTAAATGTTTGTAGCGCAAAGATATGGAAAAAATCTGCCTGCGCAGGTCTTTATGTTACATTTGCAGTGATTTTTAACATAATAGACACAATAAACACGGGTTTACTTCGCTTCACGCGCGATTAGAGTGTTGATGTGATGCCTATTATCTGGTAATCTCGAGCATGACGCGTTGCATCTCCGTAGCCCAATCTTCGGTCAGCGGATTGATGCGCACCACGCGGAGACCGGTCTCTGCGGCGAGGGTTGCCACGAGTCGGTCGTCGAACTCCTGTTGGAGCAAGATGACGCGCGCGTCGCTTTGGCGTATCTCCTCCACCAACTGAGCCAAGCGGGCGGCAGAGGGCTCTTTGTGCTCGCGCTCCACGGGGATCTGTTGCAGCGCGTAGTCGTGTGCGAGATAGGTGAGGGCGGGGTGGTAGATGACGAAGCTGTGGGTGGTGGAGATCAGAGCCAACTGCCGCAGCTGCCGGTCCAGCGAGTCCATCTCAGCCTCGAAGCGAGTCAGGTTGGCGCGATAGGTGGGAGCACCCTCGGCATCGAGGCTTGTCAGCGTCTCACACACGTGCTTTGCCATCACCTTCATCGACCGGGGCGAGGTCCACACGTGAGGATCTTCGTCGCCGTCGCTATCGGTGAGGCGAGTGATGCCCGCCGAGCTGTTGACGAGCAGCATGTCGGGGTTCTGCTCGCTGAAGCGGGGCATCCAGTTGCGTTCAAAGCCGAAGTCGCCCACTTCGAAGTAGGCTGAAGCGGCAGAGAGCGTCATCAAGTCTTGCGGTGTCGGGTCGTAGCTTTCGGGGCTGCTGCCAGCGGGCACCAACACTTGCACCTCCACGCGGTCACCGGCGATGCGGTTCACGATGTAGCGCTGTGGGGGGATGCTCACCGCCACGGTGCGTTTGGCACTCTTGCGCGGCGCACAGCTCCACGCAAAGGCGAAGAGCACAACAAACAACAAGATGAGCAAGCTAAACTCAATGCTTCTTTGTGATACCATAAGTCTCTTTTTGTGGCAAATATTTCACTTTTTTGAGGAATATTAGGTCGAAACACACTTTTTTTATCAAAAAACGTCATTTTTCTGTTGCTAACTATTGCAATGTTAAAAAAACACGCTACATTTGCAACCGCAAAACGATGATAACGACATCGGGCAGCACAAAACCGCCGAAATGGCTCAGTTGGTAGAGCAATTCATTCGTAATGAATAGGTCCCGGGTTCGAGTCCCGGTTTCGGCTCAGGATAAGGGAGGGACTTAGGTCTCTCCTTTTTTCGTTTCTATACCCCGGATGCTGCTGCGCGAGGGTTGCTTGCCCTCAACCTTTCAGCACTTAGCAGACTGTTTGCACCACCTTGCTGCTGCGCGAGGGTTGCTTGCCCTCAACCTTGCAGCACTGAGCAGGCTATTTGCACCATCTTGCTACTGCGCGAGAGGCTGCTTTGCCCCGCCTCACCCACGCGCACCGGCAGCTTGCAGCCCACACGGCACTGCAACGAGCCATTTGCAGCCCCCGGGATTATCCCTCGCCACCCCATGTTACATACACATTAACCAGACACAATAATGAAACAATATGACTACCTGATTGTGGGTGCCGGACTCTATGGTGCCACCTTCGCCCACTTTGCCCGCCAGCGCGGCAAGCGTTGTCTCGTCATCGACAAGCGTCCCACCTTGTGCGGCAACCTCTATTGCGAGGTTGTAGAGGGCATCAACGTGCACAAATATGGTGCGCACATCTTCCACACATCCAACAAGCAGGTATGGCAGTTTGTCAACTCGTTGGTGGAGTTTAATCGCTACACCAACAGTCCGGTGGCTAACTACCACGGGCAGCTCTACAACCTTCCGTTCAACATGAACACGTTCCACCAGATGTGGGGCGTGACGACCCCCGTCGAGGCACAGTCAAAGATAGACGAGCAGAAAGCCCAAGCGGTGGAAGCCTTGTCGGGCAGAGCACCTGCCAACCTCGAGGAGCAAGCCCTCACCTTGGTGGGACGCGACATCTACGAGCGGCTCATCAAGGGGTACACCGAGAAGCAGTGGGGAAGGAGCTGCACCGAGTTGCCGGCATTCATCATTCGCCGCCTGCCGGTGCGCTTAGTGTTCGACAATAACTACTTCAACGACGCGTACCAGGGCATACCTTGTGGCGGCTACAATCGCCTCATCGAGCAGCTGTTGGCGGGGGTGGAGACGCGCGTGAACACCGACTTCTTTGCCGACCGTGCTGCGTGGCAAGAGGTGGCGGAAACCATCGTCTTCACCGGCAAGATAGATGAATACTTCGACTACTGTCACGGCAAATTAGACTACCGCACCGTGCGCTTTGAGCATCAGACGCTCAACACCCCCAACTACCAGGGCAATGCCGTGGTGAACTACACGGCGCGCGAGGTGCCCTATACGCGCGTCATAGAGCACAAACATTTCGAGACGTTTGGTGCCGAGGTCTACGACAACCCGCACACGGTCATCTCGCGCGAGTATTCCACCGAGTGGCAAGAGGGCATGGAGCCATACTACCCCATCAATAATGCCCGCAACACGGCGCTCTATGAGCAATATCGTGGGCGGGCTGAGGCTGAGCGCAACGTCATCTTCGGCGGTCGCTTGGCGGAGTATAAATATTATGACATGGCTCCCATCATTGAGCGTGTCATGGCTCTGTGGGAAGCCTCTGCATTATAATCTTTTGGGGAATCCTCTGTAA
>CAZBWT010000172.1:0-1440 GCA_964495625.1 uncultured Prevotellaceae bacterium
CTCAACGTGAACATCCCCTCGGGTCCCGGCTTGAAGGGGGTGCGTGTGGCTCGCCAGGCGGACGGTTTTTGGACGCGCGAATTTCAGCATATTGAAGATCAACCGGACTGCGAGGTGTATCGCGTCACCGGTGAGTATAGCAACCGCGAACCCGAGGCTGCCGACACCGACGAATATCTTTTGGCGCAAGGCTACATCACCGTGGTGCCCACACAGGTGGACCTCACGGCACACAGCCACCTGCAAGCAGTGAAATTCTTAGAGAAATGAAATACTACCTCATCGCCGGCGAAGCCTCGGGCGACCTCCATGCCGCCCACTTGATGAAAGCCCTTGCCGCTGCCGACCCCGCTGCCGAGTTTCGTTATTACGGCGGCGATAAGATGCGGGCTGAGGGCGGAACGTTGGTGTGCCACTACTCGAAGTTGGCATATATGGGCTTCGTGCAGGTGGTGAAACATTTGCCCCAAATCTTGAACGGCATGCGCCGTTGCCGCGCCGATGTGGCTGCCTTTCAGCCCGACGTGCTGATTTTGGTGGACTACCCCGGCTTTAATCTCGGCATGGCGGCGTGGGTGAAGAAACATCTGCCGCAGGTGAAGGTGGTCTATTACATCTCGCCCAAGATTTGGGCTTGGAAGGAGTGGCGCATTCGCGACATCAAGCAGAACGTGGACTGTATGCTCTCGATTCTCCCCTTCGAGGTGGACTTCTACCGCCGGCACGATTACCCCATCACGTATGTGGGCAACCCCACGGTGGATGAGTTGGCTGCCATAGCGGCGCAGCCGATAGACCGCAGCGAGTTCTGCTCACGTCACGGCTTGGATCCCGGTCGCCCCATCGTGGCGCTGTTGGCGGGTAGCCGTCGCGCCGAGGTGCAGGGCAATTTGCCCATCATGCGCCGCGTGTTGGAGCGGCACCCCGAGGTGCAAGCCGTGGTGGCGGGTGCTCCCGGTTTGTCGCGCGAGTTCTACGAGCCGCTGTTGGAGGACTCGTCGCTGAGCATCGTCTTCGATGCAACCTACGACCTGCTGCGCCTCTCGACCGCCGCCTTGGTCACGTCGGGCACAGCTACGCTCGAGACGGCATACCTCAACGTGCCGCAGGTGGTGTGCTATCAGTTTAAGGGGGGCATGTTGGTGTATCGCATCATGCAGCGCGCCTTGCGCAAGATACGCTTCGTGTCGCTCGTCAACCTGCTGCTCGACGATGCCGCCGTCACCGAACTGCTCGGTCCCTATCTCACCGAAGCCCGCCTGGACGAGGAACTGAAACCCCTGTTGGGTTACACCCCGCGCCGCCGAAAGATGTTGGACGATTATGCCCGCATGCGCGAGCTGTTGGGCGACCCCGGTGCCCCGGAGCGCGCCGCCGCCCGCATCATGACCCTGATGGAGTCCGCCGACCATTCGGCATAGCCGTTTAGGAAAGCCCCTC
>CAZBWT010000172.1:1540-3726 GCA_964495625.1 uncultured Prevotellaceae bacterium
TTAGAATCAAACAACCCAAAATAAAACTAAATTATGATCGATAAGATTTTGTCCATTTCCGGCAAGCCCGGATTGTTCCGCCTCATTTCGCGTGGCAAGAATATGTTGATTTGCGAATCACTCATCGACGGTCGCCGTGTGCCCGCCTTGCAGCACGACAAAGTGCTCTCGTTAGGCGACATCGCTATGTATTCAACCGGCGACGAGGTGCCGTTGAACACGGTGTTCGGTTGGGCTAAGGCTCAGACCGGTGGTAAGATTGCCCCCGTCAGCACCAAGGACGACGCAGCCGCTCAGCGCGCATGGTTCGCCCAGGTCTTCCCCGATTATGACGTGGACCGCGTTCATGCCGGCGACATCCGCAAGTTCATCCAGTGGTTCAACATCCTCATTGAAACCGGCAACGACGACTTCTCTGAGCCGGAAGCTGCCGAGGCTGACGCTGAAGAGAAGAGCGCAGAGTGATAGCAGACGAAACAGACGGCTGTTTGGGTCTTCTTTAAAAAGGCTCAAGCCTTAGAATGCTAAGGTAGATAACGAACAATCCCCCGCATAACGAGCGTGTTATGCGGGGGATTGTCGTTATCAGTGTGTTGTCCTTGGCGGCTTAGCAGCGGCTCAAGACTTCACGCAGGAAGTTCCAGAATCGTTCCACCGAGGGGATGAAGAGTTGCTCCTGGGGCGAGTGTACGTGGTGCATGGTAGGACCTACGCTCACCATATCCATGTTGGGGTATTTGGTCAGGAAGAGACCGCACTCCAAGCCGGCGTGGATTGCCATGATCTCGGGCTCTTCGTGGAAGAGGTCGGTGTAGGCTTCGTGGCAGATCTTCATGATCGGTGAGTTGGTGTCGGGCTTCCAACCGGGGTAGCTGCTGCGGTGACAAACGTCGGCACCTGCCAATTTAAACACGGTCTCGACGGTCTTGGCAATGTCGAACTTCTCGCTCTCGACCGAGCTGCGCTGGCTGGTCTCGACGGCAATGACACCTGCCTCGGGCATCTTGATGGAGGCTAAGTTGGTGGAGGTCTCGACCAAGCCCGGCATTTCGCGACTCATGCCGACAACGCCGTGGGGACAGGCCTGAACAGCCATCAGCAAGCGTTCGCTCACGGCGGGTTCGATGATGGTGGCGGGCTTGTCGGCGGTGCCGATGGTGATCTTCATGCCCTTCTCAATGTCGCCAACTTCGCCTTCGATGGTAGCCACGAAGGTGTTGAAGTCTGCCATCATGTTGTCTTTGCGCTTGAAGGGGATGCCGAACACAGCCTTGGCTTCGCGGGCAATGGCGTTGCGCAGGTTGCCGCCGGTGATGGATGCCAACACGATGTTGGGCTGCGACAGCAAGAAACGTGTCAAAATCTTATTGGCATTGGCATGACCCAAGTGGATTTCGCCGCCCGAGTGACCGCCAAGCAGGTTGGTGACGTTCACTTCAGCATAGTAATAGTCTTGCGGCGCGGGCACCGAAGCGTAGCGGAAGGTGGCAAGGGTGTCCATGCCGCCGGCGCAGCCGATGAAGATCTGATTCTCTTCTTCAGAGTCGAGGTTGATGAGCGTCTTGCCCGTCATGAAGCCCTCTTTGAGGTTGTTGGCTCCGGTCATGCCGGTCTCTTCGTCGTAGGTGAAGAGAGCCTCGAGCGGACCGTGGCTGTAGCTGTCGTCGATGAGTGCTGCTAATGACAGCGCCACTCCGATGCCGTTGTCGGCTCCCAAGGTGGTGCCGTGAGCCTTCACCCACTCACCGTCAATATATGTGTCGATGGGGTCGTTGTCGAAGTCGTGCTGCACGTCGCCGTTCTTCTCACACACCATGTCGATGTGACCCTGCAGCACGATGGTCTGACGGTTCTCACAACCCGGGGTGGCGGGCTTACGCATCAAGATGTTTCCGGTTTCGTCTACATGGCACTCTAACTGATGTTTCTCGGCGAAATCTACCAGCCAAGCTCTGATTTTGCCCTCCTTCTTTGAGGGACGGGGAATTTGAGTAATCGCATCGAAAATGCTCCATACAAGCTCGGGAGCAAGATTTTTTACTTCCATTCTTCTATTTGTAGTTTAAAAAGGTTAAATAGACTATCTTTGCAGACTATTTTGCTGAAATAAATATCTAAAATGATGATGTGCAAAAATAAATCTCTATTTTTGCACTCACAAAAGTAAGCATTATGTGGCAAACGGT
>CAZBWT010000173.1:0-1134 GCA_964495625.1 uncultured Prevotellaceae bacterium
CCCTCAGTTCCACTCACAGTGCTTCCCTCAGAGCTATTCTCGGAGCTTCCCATATTGCTTATGTCGCTTTGGTCAGTACTCTTGGGCAAGTAAGTTGCCGCGGAACCGTCCCAAGCGATGAGGCTTGCCACCTCGTAGTTGGGGTCGATGACGTTCACTCTGTTGTTGTCGCGTCGCTGCATGAAGTAGGTGGCGCGGTTCGTGCTTTGCAGCTTATACAACACGCTGTCGATGTGGCACCATCCTTTGTGGCTGTTGATCAGCTGATCGCCGTCAAGCATGTCGGCGGTGTGGGAGTCGAGTTTTGCCAAGATGTTGGCGTAGGTGCCGTCGGTAGACTCGCACGTCAAGATCACCTTTGCCACCATGCGGTGCAGCGTGGCTGAGCCACTATATGGATTGTCCTTCGTGCCGATGGCGGTGCCCTCGATGAGCTCCGGAATGTCGAGCGTGAGCGTGTCTTGGCAGAACATTGCAATGCCGTATGTTGCGTCGACAAAGTGCGCCATCACGGCTTCGTAGTCCTCGTCCGCCGGGGCGCGGTAGAGGTTATTGCCGTCTATGAATGCCTCCACTAATTCGCTGCGCAGGTTGGCACCGAGGTAGACGTGCAGCATCTTGCCCGCGGTGACGTAGAAGTGGGTGTGAGCGATGAGCCACCCCGCATTCTCGCCTGTGCCCGTTTCGAGGTCCTCGCGGTTGATGATGAAATGCTGATGATGTGTCCAGTCGTCTGTGTTGCCGTCGGTCTCTACCACAAACACGTGCAGCACGTTGAGGGCGCTTTCGTCCACCGAGCGCCCGCGGTAGTCGGTCATCGTCACCGCCGAGGCGGTCTGAATATCCGACCCTCGCGTCAGGTTCGAGAAGAGCCCGTCGCTCAGACTCAGGCGGAAGTCGTAGTAGCAAGTTATCAGGTTAGTGCTGTCGGAGGCAATCACCTCGTCTCCGCAGGGGTCGAGGTTCGAGTCGAGGCACGCGCTGCATAGCCACATCCACGACACGAGCAACCACAACGGCAGCCTCCACCACCGGCGCACGCACCTCCTCGCCCGGCTCTTCGGTTGAGTCGGGTCGGCACATGTGTGGCGATGCGCAGGGCAACCTATTCCGCGATGTGCTTGGTAACAGGTG
>CAZBWT010000173.1:1234-3711 GCA_964495625.1 uncultured Prevotellaceae bacterium
GTCATGTCGTTGCTTTCCGTCACCCAGGGGGCGACCTTGAGGGTGGCATCGAGGTAGACCTTGGTGAGGAGCACATCTTCTGTAGGGTCGATGTTGAGGTCTTCGGCGGCGCGCAGTGCCACGCGCGAGATGGTGAGTCGGTACTCGTTGTTGCGCACAATGGCATACTCCATCGCCTGCATCTTGCGTCCTGTGGCGGTCTTCTCGCTCTCGGTGGGCGCGTAGTGGCGCAGGTAGTAAGGATAATAACATACACCGCCTTCGTAATAATAGATGCCGAAGCGGTTGCGGCGCGTTGCGTCCTTCAAGATGGCGGAGGTGATGTCGTCGGTCAGCTTGTTGTCGGCAAGGAGTGCGTCGATAGAGTTGTAGAAGCGCCGTGCGGGCAGGTAGAAGTAGAGCGTAGTCGCCTGCTTGCCGCCTTGCGTGCTGAGTTGCTCTAAGTAGGCGGTGCGGTCGTCATCGCTCATCAGAGCCACGGTGGGGGTGGCGGCGGAGGTCAGCGCATACACCTCGTTAGGCTTGATGCGCGCCTTGAAGACTAAGCCCGTGGCGTAGCCCTTCTTCTGGCAGTGATAGCTCATCACGTTCTCGGGCACATAGCCAAAGATGGTGGTGCCGTCGGCGGGGGCGGCAGAGAGCTGCGAGAAGCTCAGGTCGGAAGCTTTGACGGCGGCAGCACCCTCGAGCCCGCCCACGCTGTAGCGGCTGAGGTATGCTTTGGCCGGGCAGGTGAGGGCAGTGGCGGTGTACTTCTTCTGCGTGGAGTAGGGGTCGTAGACGTAATAGCTCGTCACCGAAGTGGCGGTGCCCTCTGTCTTGTAGGCGGTGTAATATGCCCCGTAGCTCGGGGTGAGCGGCTCGGCACCATCCAACAGCCCCACGTGGCGGAACAGATAATACTCCGAGGGCACGTTGATGATGCTATACCCCTCCAAATCAACGCTGCCTAACAGCACCTCTTCGCCCTCTTCTTCGTTCGTTTCAGAGTTAGCCCCTAAGTTCGACCCGGAGTCTGTTTCTAAGTTAGTTTCTGAGTTAATTCCTAAGTCCGCCTCAGAGTCAGTTCCTAAGTTCGTTTCAGAGGCAGTCCCTAAGTCCGTCTGTGAGTTCTTTTCAGAGTCGTCAAGAACATCATTCCCTGTCACAGTTCCGTCAGAGACATCATTGCCCGACTCATTGCCATCTTCCGAACTCTCCTCCGTCTCTAACGTCGAGTTGCTTGTTGTGTAGGTAGTGATGTAAAGCGGGAAAGACGTAACGTTATTTGCGAACGTGATCTTAGCCCAGCTACGCTCCACCGACATTGTCAGCCGTGCGGGGTTGTTAGAGGTGTTGAGCGAGGTGAGGGTAATCTCGGTGTAGGCACCCACCGAATTGTCGCGCGACGACATCGGGATGCCCTTTGCTGCTGTGCTCTCGGGCATTTGCACCTTGGTGAAGGCGGCGGACGTTAGGTCGCGGAAGTCCGACTCGAGCGCGTAGGCGGAATAGTCTGCCGTGTTATTGATGAGCAGATAAGCGTGATAAGAGTCAATCTTCGCCTTTACGAGTTCGCTCTGATAGGTGGTCTGAGCCCCCGTGTGCAGCAACAGCAGCCGCACGTCAATCGGGTTGCCGGAATATGCCTTGCCGTCAGCGAAGAGGTAGATACGAGCCGACGTGACGTTAGCCTCGGCAGTGGTGCCGGGGTCAGTAGGCAACGTCTCTTCGTCGCCGCTGCGTGTTGTCGAGCTGTTGGGCAATTCTATGTTGAGCTGCATATAGCCCTCAGATTCATCCTCAAGCTCCTCGCAGGTGTTGCCGTCCAAATCGTCGGCATCCGTGCAAGCGGGCAGGGGTAAGAGGTAACAGAGGGTCATCAACACAAGCAACACGACTCGAAGCTTAACTCTATCAAGTCTCATGGGTCTATTGCCGGGTTTAAATCTCCGGGTTGGGTTTAACTTTGCGGTTTATGGTTGGGTTTGTCTTTAATTGGTTGGGTTTAATCGGTCTGGTCGGGTTTGGTTTTAATAGGTTCTATTGGTTCGGTTGGGTTTTAATTGGTTCTATAGGTTCTATTGGTTTGGTTGAGTTTTTAATTGATCCTATTGGTTGGGTTTGGTTGATTGGCTTCGTTTAATTGGTTGGGGAAGATGGTGTAGGGGGTAATTGGTTGGGGGGTGTCACGAAGGTTTATGGTTGAGGTTTGATTGGCTTGGGTTTACTGGGGGGAGGTTTTCATATTGAAGTCATAGGTTTGAAGTTAATGGTTATAATCGACAGGTCGCACAAAGCACCCTCGGAACGATGGTCCGAAAGTGCAAGGTTTAGTAGTTCTGTTGCTGCAAATGTACTATCAAACAACCAATTATCATCAACCGATTAGCAAAAAGACATGCGCACCGTGCCGGAATGCCTCCAAACACGGTGCGCAGATAGCAATATGCTGCACTTATTTCTCCATCAGCAAGGCGAGAAGCTCATTGGCAGAG
>CAZBWT010000174.1:0-3543 GCA_964495625.1 uncultured Prevotellaceae bacterium
GCGGGGGTGGCAACATCATCCGGTCCGTACGTCCCATGGGTTGTAAGATCATGTACACCGGCGCTATCAGGGCTGCTCGCCCGATGCCGGGGGGTAGATTGCTGGAGCCTCTTGGTGACAAGGGGTCGAGATTAATGACAGACACCCGGTCGGCAACGATTGGGCACAGAACCCGGCTCACAGGCCTGCTACACTTTCTTTTTTCTCCTCCCCTTCTATTAATGCCGTAGCCTTTCCCCCGGGAAACACCTTGCAAACACTTTTTTACCGAGAGCACTTATTCCCCCCACACACGCTTACGATACTCACCCCGAGCCTCGCAGAGCAGTTGCAGCGACTTATCGAACAAAAAGTCGAAGTCCGCCTCATCTTTATAATAGAACTCCGCAGTCGCCACCACCACATCATTCATCATATAAAACTTCACAGCCTGCAGCTCCGACGAGAGCTGATAGCAGCGAGCCATCAGCTCCTGCCGGGTGTCAGGCTTAGCCTCATCGAGCTGAGGTATCGTCACCAATATGAAGTTAGGGTCGTTCACATTCGCCAAAACGTGCACGGTGTTGAGTTTATAACGAAACGACACCATATCCACATTATCTTCAAACAATAGTTTATATCCACGCCCATTCACATAACGCCGAGCCAACTCCAACGAGGTCATTCCGCCTCACCTCCTTTCTCGGGCGAGGCATCGCTCTGCGCCTCATTGTTGCCGTCAATAAAGTGGTGGAACTCAAACAGCGTGGCTTGCAGCGCGCGAATGGCCTGCTCCAACTGCTCCTCCAGTTGCTCCTGCGTGACGCGATACTGCTCGTAATAAATCCACACAGAGTCTTGATAGATGCACGTCTTGGTGTACTTCACCGTCTGGTTCACGTCGTTAATGATTTCGAGCAACAACGCGCGGTTGTCGTCCGTCACATCATAAATCTTAGGCAATGACAGGCGCAAAAAGTCATCATCGTCATCATCCCACTCATAAAAGCAGGTCAAACCCTCATAACTGAAGAGGGTGGCATAGCCGGGCACGAAGTCTACGTCGAAGCCCATGCGTTGCAGCTGAATGTTTACAATATCGTGGTTCATAACAATAAGAATAAATAAAAACAACAAATATAGAACAATATAATTATTAATAAAGTTGTAACAATGTGATTGCTAATAAATAATGGAAGAAAAACACACAATCTCCACTCGGGGATAATCATGGCTTTAAGCCAATGCGCTCAAAGCTTTTCGACCGATGCACTCACTGCTTAAAGCCGATGCGCTGACGGTTGTCTTTGCCGTGGCTCAGCAGCTCGTCACGCAGCCGTTCGTAGCGGCGCACCTCGCTGGGGGGCACTGAGGGGAAGGTCTTGCTGATGGTGCTTTCCAGCAGCGCCCCCGTGATGGGCTGCACGGTCTGTTGCTCATCGCGCAGAGTGGCTTCGAGCTGCTGTCGGGCGGTCTCCTTCACCATATAGGCTATGTCGGCGGGGGTGAACCCGTCGGTGAGATTGCTCAGTCGCGTCAGGTCTATATCGGGGGCACACGGACGCTTCTTCAGCTCAAAACCAAAGAGCTGAGCGCGCAGGGCACCGTCCGGCATCCCCACATAAATCAGTTCGTCAATGCGCCCTTTGCGCATCACCGCCTTGTCGATGCGTTCGGGGCAGTTGGTGGTGCCCACCACATAGATGTTGCGCTCAAAACAGTTGTTGAGCTGCGACAAGAACTCGCCCACTTCGCCCGCCTGGTTGTTGTAGTTGTCGGCTGTGCGCTGCGGACAGAAGGCATCGAACTCGTCGAAGACCAACAGCACGCCGCGGTTGTTGCGCTTCGCCTCGGCGGCAGCCTTCTCAAAAAGATCTTTGATGAGTGCCTGCGTGCCGTGCACGAAGGTGCTGCCCAAGTCGCTGGGACGCACCACGCTGCACTCCATGCCGCACTCCTCCGCCAAGCGTTCCGAGAGGTAGGTCTTGCCCGTGCCGGGGGGACCGAACAGCAGCAGGTTCGGCGGACGCACATCGTAGAGCTGCGCCAAATCGGGGTGACTGAGCAGCTGCACAAAGTCGCGCGTCAGCTTATGCTTCAGCTCCTCCATGCCTGCCACCGAGGCGAAACCGTCGCCATGCAACACGCTGAAGGTCAGGTTCAGTGTGGGCTGACCGTTGTTGCTTGCCGCATTGCCGCGCATCTCCTCTTCCAGGCGGGCGAATTCCTCGGCATTGCGCGTCGGGGGCGGCACCGACTTGGGGTCGCGATCGGCAGGCACCTCCACGTCGGTCGGCAAGGGCAAGCCCATCACCCGGGCAAGGTCGAGGCGCATCTCGTCGATGTTGAAATAGCGATCTTGCACCCTGAGCGAAGCGGCGCGACGCGTCACGGCGAGCCATGCCTCACGCTCCTCGCTCGAGGCGGGCTTCAAGTGCTTCAGATTGGCGGCAAGGTTGCGCCCCTTAGCCCCTTCGGTGAGCTCATAAGGGTAGCCCTGCGTGACGATGAAGCCCCACAACAAGCCCAACGAGAAGATGTCTGATGCCGCCGAGAAGCGTCCTAAATAGGTCTCGCGGGCACGATAGAGCGCATCGAGGCGCGACACATCAAAAGGCGGTCGCCCCGAGCAGGGTTTGCCGGCAAACTCCAGGTTAACCAGGTAGGCATGCACCACCTCGTCACCGATGCCCTTGCCTTGCTCATCGGCATCCTCGCTTTCGAGGGTCAAGAGCACGTTGTCCGGGGTGATGTTGTAGTGTCCGCCGCCACCGGTCAGGCTCACTAACTCCTTCACGGCGCGCAGCACGTCGTCCATCATCTTATAGCACATCGCTGCCGAGTCAAACAAATCCGGCAATTCGCTGAGCTTAAAATAGTTGCTGTGAGGTTGCAGGAGCGCCATCCAGGCAATCTCCACCCCCTCGTAGGTCATGCGTTTCTGTTCCACACAGCGAAAGAAGCCCTCGCCGCGCAGACGGCGGCACACCTCAAACTCGCCGATATGCTCCGCGTTGATGGCGGGCGGCAGCGCGTCCAGGCGATAGACCACGAAGAACACCTGCCACACCAAGCGCTGCGAGAATGCCGAATAGACCTCGCGATAGGGGCATCCGTCATTGCTCAGCAACTCGTCGATACGGTAGTCGCTAATTGTTTCATTGATTTTGAGTATCATTGCGTGTGTAGTAAGTTTAGGCATGGGGAGTTCGCTCCCCTCGATTGTGTTTCACATTACAAGTCACTCTCTCAAATAGCGTTTTCTCATCAATAGGTCTTTCAATTTTTTCTTTCACCTTTTGTGTTTGCGGCAAAGTTACAGATTGTTTCTTTACTGTGTATCAGTTTGTAAGCCTTTTTTGCTATAAATTTTATTTCTTCGCACTGTTGTGCTCATGCACGACGTTTGGGTGCATAGAATGTTACACCTCCAGCCAGCGCGGCGTTGACATGCCCATTATGCGCAGGCGAGCAAGAAGGGGCAAAAAAAGGGACTCCTCCCGATGTGGCCGTGATTGTCCACATCGGGAGGAGTATATATCTTAACGAATAAGCCGGTGGGTG
>CAZBWT010000175.1:0-3494 GCA_964495625.1 uncultured Prevotellaceae bacterium
TTATTGGAAACTTTGCTCAGGCATCAAAGCCACCCTCTCCCCCATCAATACAATAAAAACGCGCGAGCAACGTTATTAGAAAAGCATCAATACAGACAGCTCAACGTTGAAAAAGAGATATATTTTTGTTCCATTACTCATTGTCGGCACGCTCGGAGTTGCCCTCGATGGGGCAGCCTATGCCCTGTCGGGAGCGTCGTTGTTGCGTCCCGACGGCGACACCGTGAAAAGCCGCTACCCCGTGCGCCCCACCACGCCCGACGGGGTGGCTGACCTCGAAAACCCCGGGGTGGCTGACCTGAAAGACCCCGAGAACATCAAACAAGAGGTGGAGTATGACTACAAAAACAACCGTTATGTGGTTCACACCAAGCTCGGCGACGAGGAGATTGGCAACGCCATACCCATGACCGAGGGGGAGTATATGAGCTACACCGAACGAGCCCTGCGCGCCGCCTACTTCCGCGAGCAATATCGCAAAGCGTATGAGGAGGCTGACGGCAAGGGCTTCGACCTGATGGATATGCAGTTCAGCCTCGGTCCCGCCGAGAAAATCTTCGGCAAGGGGGGCATTCGTGTCAAGACACAAGGCTCGGGGTCGCTGTCGTTCGGCTATAAGAAGACGGTGGTGGATAACCCCACGCTGTCGCAACAAGCGCGCACGCAGAAGTCGTTCGACTTCGATATGACCTTCCAGCTGAATGCCAATGCCTCTATCGGCTCGAAGATGAACTTCAACCTGAATTATAACACCGAGGCTACGTTCGACTTCGATGCCAACCAGCTGAAGTTGGCATATGACGGCGAGGAGGATGAAATCATTCAACACCTCGAGGCAGGCAATGTGTCGATGACCACAGGGTCGTCGCTCATCACGGGCGGGTCGTCGCTCTTCGGCATCAAGACCGCCCTGAAGTTCGGCAAGCTGAACATCACCGCCCTCTTGGCAAAGCAGGAGTCATCGACCAAGACGGTCAGCTCGAAGGGCGGTGCCACCACGCGCACGTTCGAAATTCCGGTGGATGAATATGATGAGAACCGCCACTTCTTCTTGGCACATTACTTCCGCGACACTTACGACCAAAACATGGCTCACCTGCCGCTGATTGCGTCGGGCGTGGAGATTACAAAGATTGAGGTGTGGGTGACGAATAAGCGCGGCACCTATGACAATGCTCGCAACGTGGTGGCGTTTATGGACTTGGCTGAGACCGACCACCGCAGCACCGATTATTGGTATCTGACCGGCTCATCTAACCTGCCCGAAAATAAGGCGAACAGCCTCTATGAGGAGGTGACAACCTCTTATGCCGCCATCCGCGACATCACCAACGTCACCACAACCCTCACGCCTTTAGAGTCTTACGGCATCTCGGGCGGTAAGGATTTCGAGAAGGTGGAGAGCGCCCGATTGCTGAGCTCGTCGGAATATACGCTCAACTCGCAGTTGGGTTATATCTCGCTGAAAAGCAAACTCGACGACGACATGATGCTCGCCGTGGCTTATCAATACACCAAGGGCGGACGCACCTATCAGGTGGGTGAATTCAGCACCGACAACTCGTCCGACACGCAGCGCACCTTGGTGGTGAAGCTGCTGAAGGGCACGTCGGGCAACCCCAACATTCCGCTGTGGGACTTGATGATGAAGAACGTCTACTCGCTTGGAGTGACCTCGCTGCAGAAGACGAACTTCACACTGCAGGTGCAGTATATGAGCGACTCGGTGGGTGTCTACACCAATTACATCAACGAGGGTCCGATAGCCCAACAGCTGTTGGTGAAGGTGATGAACCTCGACCGACTGAATGCCAACAACGAGAGCCACTCCGACGGTAAGTTCGACTACGTGGAGGGCTACACCGTGCAGAGTTCGTCGGGGCGCATCATCTTCCCCGTGGTGGAACCTTTCGGCTCGCATCTCGCCGCCCAACTCGGCAGCGAGGCACTGGCGCAGAAGTATTGCTATCAGGAGCTGTATGACTCCACACTGACGGTGGCAGAGCAGGTGGCGGAGAAGAATAAGTTCCGCCTGAAGGGCGAATACACCGCCTCGGTGGGTAGTGAGATAGACTTGGGTGCCATGAACGTGGCGCGCGGCTCGGTGGTGGTGACCGCCGGCGGCGCGACGCTGGTGGAGAACACCGACTACACCGTGGACTATACGATGGGCATCGTGACCATCCTCAACGAGAGCATCATCGAGAGTGGCACCGCCGTGAGCGTCTCGCTCGAAGATCAGTCTACCTACAGCTTGCAGCGCAAGACGATGATGGGACTCGACCTGCAATATGACTACAGCAAAGACCTTCAGTTCGGTGCCACGGTGATGAACCTGCACGAGAAGCCGTTGACACAGAAGGTGAGCATGAGCGAGATTCCGATCAACAACACGATTTATGGCTTCAACCTGAAGTGGAATAAAGATTTTATGTGGCTCACCAATGCTGTGGGCTCTATTCCGTGGGTGACAGCCACGGCTCCTTCTAACTTCAGCCTCAGCGCCGAGTATGCGCAGCTCGTTGCGGGTCACAGCAGCCAGATTGGCACCGACGGCAACGTGTTGCTCGACGATTTCGAGTCGTCGGAGACCCCCACCGACATCTCCACGCCCACGGCTTGGCAACTCTGCTCCACGCCCTACGACGACGGGGCGGGGGCACTCTTCCCCGAGGCGAGCTTGAGCAACGATGTGAGCTATGGCAAGAACCGTGCCCTCTTCTCGTGGTACGTCATCGACCGACTTTTCACCAGCCAGAGTTCGTCGCTCACCCCGGGGCACATCAAGAACGACTTAGAGCAGCTCAGCGACCACCGCGTGCGTCAGGTGTATTATGACGAAATCTACCCCAACAAGCAGCTCACCTACGGCGAGACGGGCATCTTGAATGTGCTAAACCTGAGCTTCTACCCCGAGGAGCGCGGTCCGTATAATGTGGATGTGACCGATATTGATGCCAACGGCAAGTTGCTCAACCCCGAGAAACGTTGGGGCGGCATGATGCGCGCCATGGATGTGACGAACTTCGAGAATGCTAATTATGAGTATATCGAGTTTTGGATGATGGACCCCTTCATCGACGATGCCGACGGCACTAACGAGGGCGGCGACCTGTATTTCAACCTCGGTGAGGTGTCGGAAGACATCCTAAAAGACGGCATGAAGAGTTTCGAGAATGGTCTGTCGGTCGATGGCGATACGCTCAACACCACCCGCACGGTGTGGGGTCGCGTGTCGCGCCGTTCATCGACGGTCTATGCGTTTGACAACTCCACCGGCTCGCGCAAACAGCAGGATGTGGGTCTTGACGGTCTGACCGACGAGGCAGAGCAGCAGTTCCCCACTTATAAGAATTATGTGGAACAGCTGCAGAGCAAGGTGAGCGGTGAGACGTTGGCTGCCTGGAGCGCCGACCCCTTCTCGCCACTCAACGACCCGGCGGGCGATAACTTCCACCACTACCGCGGCTCGGACTTCGACCGCGCAGGCACCT
>CAZBWT010000176.1:0-3492 GCA_964495625.1 uncultured Prevotellaceae bacterium
TACGGGGGCGATTTTCAATACTCACAAATGATTATTGCACAATTAACAAACATTACCTACCTTTGCCACGAAAAATGGGACATTTGCAGATGCGATGAGACACCTCATCGGCAATAACAATCTGCCATAAAATTAGACTATGGGACATAAATATCGTGCCACCGACCCTATGAGCACACTCATTTCCGACGACTACCGACAGCTGCAGGTACTCAGCCGCTTCGGCATCTCCTTAGGGTTCGGCGACAAAACGGTGGGCGAAGTGTGCGCCGAGAGCCGTGTAGACTGTGAAACTTTCTTGGCTGTATGTAACTTTGTCGGTGGAGGCATCAAGCCCTCGTTCGACGAATATGGCACCCTCTCTGTGCCCGCCATGCTCAACTACCTGCGCCTTTCGCATGCTTATTTCTTAGACTTCATGCTGCCGAGCATCCGCCAGAAGTTAGTCTCGGCGGTAGACTGCTCGTCGCGCAACGAGGTGGCATTCCTCATCTTGCAGTTCTTCGACGAATATGCCTTAGAGGTGCAGCGCCACATGGAATATGAAAACACCAACATCTTCCAATACGTCGAGGGGTTGCTGTCGGGTCGCCGCGCAGCGGGCTTCAGCCTCAGTCAATATGAAAACGAATACTCGCACGCCAGCCATAAGTCGATGGACTGCAAGTTCTCCGACCTGCGCAACATCATCATCCGCTACTGCCCGCCGGCGCAAAACAACAACCTGCTCAACTCCGCGCTCTTCGACCTCTTCTCGTTCGAAGAAGACCTCACGTCGCACTGCGAGGTGGAAGACACCCTCTTCATCCCCATGGTGTCGCTGTTAGAAAGCTCCGTGCAGGTCGATGACAGTCCCGCTGCCGACGACGAAGCCGAGACCACTGCCGCCAAAGAGCAGCTCAGTCAGCGCGAACGTGATGTGCTGATGTGTGTGGTGAAAGGCATGACCAACAAAGAGATTGCCGACACGCTCTGCATCTCCATCCACACCGTGCTCACCCACCGCCGCAACATTGCCAAAAAGCTCGAAATCCACTCCCCTGCCGGACTGGTCATCTATGCCATCGTCAACGGCATCGTCAAAGTGGAAGAAATCAAAAACGTCATCAGTTATTAAACCGACGACAACCCGAAACCCCAACCCGCCCCCACGCACATGAAAAACCTGCTCCGCACACTCTGCTGCCTGGTGCTCTTCACCACCCTGCACCCCTGTTTCGCCCGGACCACCGAGGCGCAACAGGTGCGTGCCGTCATCACCCGCGTCAACAACCGCTGGCAACGGCTCCACCCCGCCGAGGTTCGTTCGTTTTGGGATAATGCCGCCTACCACACCGGCAACATCGAGGCATACACCCTCACGGGCGACACGGCGTGGCTCCATTACTCGCTGCGTTGGGCGGAGCACAACCGCTGGCAAGGCGCTAAGTCCACCGACCGCAGCCGCTGGAAGTGGACCTACGGCGAGAGCGACGACTACGTCCTCTTCGGCGACTATCAGATCTGCTTTCAAACCTATGCCGACCTCTACCGCCTGCAGCCCGACCCGCAGCGCATAGCCCGTGCCCGCGAGGTGATGGAGTATGAGATGTCCACCCCGCGCCACGACTACTGGTGGTGGAGCGACGGACTCTACATGGTGATGCCCGTCATGACCAAGCTCTACCGCATCACCGGCAACGAACAATACCTCGACAAACTCTACGAATACCTCACCTATGCCGACAGCCTCATGCTCGACACCGAGACGGGGCTCTACTACCGCGATGCCAAATACGTCTACCCGCAGCACCAAAGCGTCAACGGCAAGAAAGACTTCTGGGCGCGCGGCGACGGCTGGGTGCTCGCCGGCTTGGCTAAGGTGCTCAGCGACCTGCCCGCCGACTACCGTCGGCGCGACTTCTTCGTCACCAAGTTTCAGCGTTTGGCTGCCGCTGTGGCAGCCCTGCAACAGCCCGACGGCTACTGGACGCGCAGCCTGATGGATGCCGACCACGCGCCGGGACCCGAGACCAGCGGCACCGCCTTCTTCACCTACGGCATGCTGTGGGGCGTGAACCACGGGCTGCTGTCTGCCGCAGACTACCTGCCCGTCATCCGCCGTGCGTGGAACTACCTGAGCCACACCGCGCTGCAGACTGACGGCTCGGTGGGCTACGTGCAGCCCATCGGCGAGAAGGCGATACCGGGTCAGGTGGTCGATGCCAAGTCTGAGGCGAACTTCGGCGTGGGTGCTTTCCTCTTGGCGGCGTGTGAATATGTGCGTTATTTAGAGGCTGCCGAAGCCACGTCGGCAAGCACTGCCGCATCGGCAAATCATGCCGCGGCAACAGCCGCCACAGACCGCAGCTATTGGAGCGGTCTGCTCTATGGCATGGCGGAACCCGTGCTGAGCAACATGGCAGCGGGCAAGCTGCACGAACGCATGGTGGTGGAGGTGAGTCCCTCGTGGGACGGTCGCGACCGCGGTGTGGCATATATGGAGACCTTCGGTCGCCTCATGGCGGGATTGGCACCGTGGCTCACCTTGCCTGACGACGACAGCGCCGAGGGCAAACAACGCCGTCAGCTGCGCGAGTGGGCACTGCAGAGCTACATCAATGCCGTCGATCCCGACAGCCCTGACTATCTGTTGTGGCGCAAGGAGGGGCAGACGCTTGTCGATGCCGCCTACATCGCCGAGAGTTTTACACGAGGTTATCAACAACTGTGGATACCGCTGCCCGACGAGACGAAACGTCGCTACATCGACGAGTTTCAACGGCTGCGCCGCGTGGATCCGCCCTACACCAACTGGGTGCTTTTCTCATCGCTCATCGAGAGCTTTCTGTGTCGTGTGGGGGCTGAGGGCGACACCTACCGCATCAACTCCGCCATCCGCAAGGTGGAGGAGTGGTATGTGGGCGACGGCTGGTATTCCGACGGTCCCGATTTCGCCTTCGACTATTACAGCAGCTATGTTTTTCATGCCATGTATCTTGAGACGCTGCAAAACATGATCTCCGCCGGGCGACGCACACGCCTCGACTACCGCGCCTATCAGCGCCGCGCCCTGCGTCGTGCGCAACGCTTCAGCTTGTTGTTAGAGCGCATGATCTCGCCCTGCGGCACCTTCCCCGTGTTCGGGCGTTCCATTCCTTATCGCTTGGCTGCCATGCACCCCTTAGCCCTGATGGCTTGGCGCGACGAGTTGCCCGAGGGGTTAAGCCGCGGGCAGGTGCGCAGTGCCCTCACATCGGTGATGCACCGCATGTTCGACGGCGGCACCAACTTCAATGCCGAGGGCTACCTCACCATCGGCTTCGTGGGGCAGCAGCCCAACGTGGCAGATCGCTACACCAACAATGGCAGCCTCTACATCACCTCGTTGGCATTCCTCCCCTTGGGTCTGCCCGCCTCTCATCCGTTCTGGACCGATGCCCCGCAGCCCTGCACGCAAGCCAAAGCCTGGGGCGGCGAACCTTTCCCCAAAGATCACGTGTGGCGCGACGA
>CAZBWT010000177.1:0-3491 GCA_964495625.1 uncultured Prevotellaceae bacterium
GAGCGGGAGGTTTATACGAAGGACAACGTTACCTACATGCCCATATATTACATCATGTGCATGGAGCGTGCCGAAATTCCGGATAGTGGGGTTTTCTTCTGATTTATAGATACAGGATAATCTGAATACTAATTTCATTTACACATCCTAAAGGTGGGTAATGACCACAATGATGGCACCGACGAATGAGAATGTCGCTCAAAATGACTATCTTTGCGCCACATTATAGAACACATTATAAAACATTGGCAGCGCAGACAATGGAGCTGCCTAATAAATTCATCCTATGGCAAAACGTGTTTTGATTAAGACCAGTTGCGGCGACATCACCGTACGTCTCTATGACGAGACTCCGCTGCATCGTGATAACTTCTTGAAGTTGGCAGCCGAAGGCTACTACGACGGAACGCTCTTCCACCGCGTCATCAAAGACTTTATGGTGCAGGGCGGCGACCCCGACAGCAAGGGCGCTCCGGCAGGTAAGTCGCTGGGCGTTGGCGGACCCGATTATACGCTGCCCGCCGAGTTTATCTACCCGCAGTTGTTCCATAAGAAAGGCGCGCTCGCTGCTGCACGCCAGGGCGACGAGGTGAACCCCGAGAAGCGTTCGAGCGGCTCGCAGTTCTATATCGTGACCGGACAGGTGTATAAGGAGGGTCAGTTGGCTCAGATGGAGAAGCAGCTCGAGATGCAGCAGTTGCAGGGCATCTTCAACGGCTTGGTGGCTCAGCACCGCGACGAGATTTTGACGCTCCGCAAGAACCGCGACCAGGCAGGTCTGCAGGCTTTGCAGGAGAAGCTCGAGAAGGAGACTTATGCTATCGGCAAGGAGCAGGGTGCCCCCAAGATGACCGCCGAGCAGCGCGAAGCCTACACCACGGTGGGCGGCACTCCCTTCCTCGACAATCAATATACCGTGTTCGGCGAAGTGGAGTCGGGCATTGAGGTGGTTGATGCCATTCAGGCAGTGGCTACCGGTGCCGGCGACCGTCCGAAAGAGGATGTGTCGATGACTATGGTGGTGTTGCCTGAGTAACGCCTTGCAGACGACCTTCGTGATATGCCGAAGTAACTCCGCAAGAACGGTTATCGTGATCTGCCGAAGTAGCCACGCAAGAACGGCTATCGTGACACATTGATTATCAAAAAAAACAGCCCCGTTAATGCACAGACGACGCATTAACGGGGCTCACTTTTTTTGTGTTTTTGTTGTTGTCAGGTGGTAACGGTATTAGATCTATATCTTTCTTGTTTCTTGCTCAATGTTTGGAGTATAGCACATAGACAATCACCGGAACGCCAAAGAACGGGGTGAGTGCGTTGATGGGCAACAAGCCGCCCCCCGAGGGGAGCACCGCGCTGAGCAGCAGGCATGCCGAGGCACAGCATCCGCCCAAGAGTGCAGTGGCGGGCAGGAGCAAACGATGGTCGTCGGTGCGCAGCAACAGTCGTGCCACGTGGGGTGCGCTAAGCCCGATGAAGGCGATGGGTCCGCAATATGCCGTGGTGACGGCTGAAAGGATGCCGGTGAGCAACAACAGAAGCACGCGCAAACGTCCCACACGGATGCCTAAGCCTCGCGCATTGAGGTCGCCGAGCATCCAGCCGTTGAGGGGCTTGACTAAGGCGAACGACAGTGTTAATGCCGCCACAACGACGGAGGTGTATAGCGGCAGGTCTTTAAGACCAACGCCCGCAAAGTTGCCCATGCCCCACAGCATGAATGACTGCACACCCTCGGCAGTGGCATAGTAGTTGAGCAGCGTGATGACGGCACTCACCACATAGCTGATGAGCATGCCCACGATGAGCAGCGTCAGCGATTCCCGCACGCGGCAACTGAGCACTAACAGCAGCCCGAGTACGACCGCAGCTCCAAACAAGGCACTAACGGTCAGAGCTCCGAGCGAGGTCACACCCAACAGCGTTACACACGCTACTCCTAAGTTCGCGCCCGACGTGATGCCGAGCACCGAGGGTCCCGCCAAGGGGTTGCGGAAGTAGCTCTGAAGCAACAGTCCGCAGCCGCCCAATGCCGCCCCGGTGAGCCACGCCGTAAGTGCGGCGGGCAGACGGCTCTGCAGCACGATGAAACGCTCTGCAGCAGTAGCCTCGCCGACACCGCCGGTGAGCACTTGCCACACGGCAACGGGGGCTATGTGCACCGCACCCCACCAGAGGTTTGCCGCAGTGAGCAGCAAGGTAGCCGCAGCGAGCAGCGCGTAGAGGGCGGGACGTGTCATCACTTTAAGCGTTTAAAATATTGGCGATCGACCAACGTATCCATGCGCACTTGAGATTTCTTCACCAAGGTGTCACGCGGCAACAGCAGCGTATCCGGCAGCTCGGGGTGAAGCATGCGGCGCACGCTGTAGAGCAACAGATCGGGGCGGAATGGGGTCTCGTCGAAGTAGTCGGAGGTGGCAGTGTTGCAACCATACACATTGCCCTCAGCAGCCGCCTTAAAGCGGGCATAATAGGGATGCTGCGCCACGAAGGCGCGCAAGGTCAGGTCGCCGTCGGTTTGATAATATTTCAACAGCCACACGTCACACTGCTCTGCGCGCGTCAAGACGGCTTCAGGCGACAGTGACAACGACCCCGCATGGTTATCTTCGCGCCACAGGTAGTCGGCACCGGCATCGGCATATAGTTGCCCCATGGTGCTGCTTCCACCCGGCACATACCACGTGGCACCCGTGATGCTCTCTGCCAAAAGCTTCGGCTCAGACGGCGCTTCGCTGTTGGTTTCACCCTGCGACATGGCATTCTTACCTGCCAAATACTGACGCTCCACGCGATGGAATAAACTGTCTGCCGCGCCGGACTTGCCGACCAACTTACCATAGAACTTCATCCATTCGGCGCGTGCCAAAGGCGATGTTTCCATGTAGTCGGCGCAAAACACTACCGGCATGGGCAGACGGCTGTAGCTGCCGCTACCCACGTTCTCGAAGGGTGATATCCAGGCTGCATCGCATTCGGCTGCCATAATCACCTCCACGTTGGGGGATGCGGCATTTCCGCCATCGCTGATAGCACCGGACTGCAATGCCGCCTGCACCTCGGCGGTGTGCACATAGTCGGCATCACACATCACCGCCACGTGGTCTAACGCGCCAAGCTGCGCCAATAGGTAGGCTTGGCAACCGGCAGTCAGCGTGATGCTCTGCAAGGGCACATAAAGCGGCATGTAGTCGGGATATTGCTCTTCTAAGGCAGCAGCCTTGTCGGCAGGAAGCAGTGTCGTGTCACGCGGCAGCAGCAAATACTGAGCCAAGGTCTGCTCTTCATTCCAAGGGTTTGCTATGCGACAAAAGGTCACTTCGCCCTCCGCCTCCATATCGAGCAGCGTAGCGTAACGCAAGGTGTCGGCATGGTGCCGATGGTGTTGATGTGTCTTGGAGCGTGTGCCACAACCCGTTAACAGCAGGGTGGCGACACACAACATATAGAGCAATATCTTCTTCATAGAACTTTTTTATTTATTT
>CAZBWT010000178.1:0-3479 GCA_964495625.1 uncultured Prevotellaceae bacterium
TACGGCCGGCCATACGTTCGGGGTAGAAGACGTCGAGGGCGTCCATCTTCTCGCCCGTACCGATAAACTTGATTGGCTTGTTGACCACCGTGCGGATAGAGAGGGCTGCACCGCCGCGGGTGTCGCCGTCGAGCTTGGTGAGGATCACGCCGCTGAAGTCCAGGCGGTCGTTAAACTCCTTAGCCGTGTTCACGGCATCCTGACCCGTCATGGCATCCACCACAAACAAAATCTCGGTGGGGTTGATGGCATCTTTGATGTTCTTGATTTCGGTCATCATCGCCTCATCGACGGCAAGACGACCGGCGGTGTCGATAATCACCACATCGTTGCCGTTGCGGCGCGCCTGTGCCAACGCCTCTTGGGCTATCTGCACGGGGTCTTTGCACTCGCGGTTGGTGTAGACGGGGCACTCCACCTGACCTGCCACCACCTCCAACTGGTCGATGGCGGCGGGGCGATAAACGTCGCAAGCCACCAACAGCGGCTTCTTGCCCTTTGAGGTCTTCAGCATCAAGGCGAGCTTGCCGCTGTGGGTGGTCTTACCCGAGCCCTGCAAGCCTGCCATCAAGATGATGGTGGGGTTCGCCTTCACGTTCAGCTCCACAGCGTCGCCGCCCATCAGGGTGGCGAGTTCGTCGTGCACAATCTTCACCATCAGCTGGTTCGGCTTCACGGCGGTGAGCACGTCCATGCCGAGGGCTTTCTGCTTCACGGTGTCGGTGAATGACTTTGCCACCTTATAGTTAACGTCGGCATCGAGCAACGCGCGGCGCACGTCTTTCAACGTCTCGGCAATATTAATTTCGGTGATTTTACCCTCACCTTTGAGGATTTTAAACGAACGCTCTAAGCGTTCACTAAGATTTTCAAACATATTTAAGAGTGTAGTTGCTTTGTTCCCTTTTTAAATAAATGTGTGGGCTTATAAAGCCCGTGTTGACCGCAGCATTTAACAGGGAAGCACTTAGCTGTATAATCGGGGTGCGCGGGGGGAAGTGAATCACTCCGCCACCACCTGTTTGCGTCGCCACACCAAGGGGCGCAGCACGTAGCAGCCCAACAGGGCAGCCAAGAACACGCCGAGACTGTTGGCGGCAAAGTCCCACCAATCGCCGCTGCGTCTGCCGTCGGTGCAGTAGGCCTGCATCAGCTCTATGGCTCCGCTCATGGCTATGGGGGCAAAGATGCCCAACCAGAAGATTTTGCGCCAACACAGCGAGCGGTGGGCGCGCAGATATTCGAACCAGATTACCGAGCACAGCCCGCCATACATGCAGGTGTGCACCAATTTGTCGAAGTTGTTGATTTGGTCTAACTCCGTTTTGGGAGGGGTGAAAAATGAGAGGTAGAATATGGCGATGACGATGACCACCGAGTAGGCATACTTCTTGAAGAATCTGTACATCTTAATCACTTGTCTTTTGCGGGTTACGATTGGGATTAATTCTCTCTGAGCGGGCAAAGTTACGAATTAATATTGAAAAAGAAAGAGTTAGGGGCTAAGAATTAGCTCTTGCCCCTGCCGTAGAGCACGCGCATGGAGTTGCCCACTGCCAACAGCGCCACCCCAACGTCGGCAAAAACGGCACTCCAGAGCGAGGCGAAGCCCAAGGCTCCGGCCACGAGAATGACCACCTTCACCCCGATGGCACCCACGATGTTTTGGTGCACGATGGCAGAGGTGCGTTTGCCGATGCGTATTGCCGTGACCACGCCGCTCGGACGGTCGTTTTGTATCACCACGTCGGCGCTCTCGATGGCGGCATCGCTGCCCAAGCCGCCCATGGCGATGCCCACGTGGCTCATTGCCAAGACGGGGGCATCGTTCATGCCGTCGCCCACAAAGGCCACGTTCTTATGTTCGTCGTTCATCAGGCGGGTGATGTATGCCGCCTTGTCTTCGGGCAGGAGTTCACCGCGGGCATGTTCGATGCCGAGTTGCGCGGCTATGTGCTCCACGATGCTGCGCTTGTCGCCCGACAGCAGGTGCACCCGACCGATGCCCTCGCGCTTGAGGTCTGCGATGGCAGCCACGGCATCTTCTTTCAGCGTGTCAGCCAATAGGAAAGCCCCGGCGTAGCTGCCGTCGATGGCGCAGAGCACCACGGTGGCGACGCTGTTGTCGAAGGTCTGCGGCACGGTCACCCCCTCGCGCGCCATGAGGCGGGCATTGCCCACCAACACCCGTTTGCCGGCAGCTGTGGCAGCCACGCCGTGACCCGATATCTCGGTCATCTCGGTCAGCGCCACGGGCTGTGCCCCCTGCGCGGCGGCGTATGCCACCACGGCTTGGGCTATGGGGTGGGTGCTTTTCTGTTCGATGCTCATGGTGAGTGCGTAGAGCTCGGCGGGGGTGATGCCCTCAGCCACGTGGGTTTGCGTCACCTCAAACTTGCCTTTGGTGAGGGTGCCGGTCTTGTCGAAGGCGATGTCGTCGAGGCGGGTGATGGCATCTAAGTAGTTGCTGCCCTTAAAGAGGATGCCTGATTTTGAAGCCGCCCCGATGCCGGCAAAGTAGCCCAACGGCACGCTGATGACCAGCGCGCAGGGGCAGGAGATGACCAGGAAGACCAGACCGCGATAGAGCCAGTCGGCAAACTGATAGTCGAAGTTCGCCACCTGCGCCACCAAGGCGGGCACCACGACGATGGCGGCAGCCAACCCAATCACGATGGGGGTGTAGATGCGGGCAAATTTGCGTATGAAGAGTTCGGTGGGAGCCTTGCGTTCGGCAGCGTCTTTCACCAGTGAGAGGATGCGCGCCAAGGTGCTTTGGTCGTAGGGGCGCGACACCTGCAGGCGTATGCTGCGGTCGCTGACAATCATGCCCGCCAGCACTTCGCCGCCTTGGCTGATGCTGCGCGGCACGCTTTCGCCGGTGAGGGCGGAGGTGTCGAAGGCGGCATCACTGTCCGTCAGTGTGCCGTCTAAGGGGACGCGTTCGCCGGGCTTCAGCTCGATGGTCTCGCCCACGGCAACGTCGCGTGGCGACACCGACAGTGTCTTGCCTTGGCGCAGCACGGTGGTGCGCTCGGGACGCACGTCGAGCAGCTGGCTGATGCCACGCGAGGCGCGGTCCACGGCTCCGTCTTGCAGCACTTCGCCGACGGTGTAGAACAGCATCACCGCCACTGCCTCGGGGTATTCGCCGATGAAGAAGGCTCCCACTGCCGCTATCGCCATCAGGGTGAATTCGCTGAAGTATTCGCCGCCTTTCATCTCGGTCCACGCTTCTTTAAACACGGGCACACCCACCGGCAGGAAGGCGATGAGGTAGTAGACCGCGGCTCGATAGGTGGGCGTAAGCCAGTCGGTGAGGTGCTCCATGACGATGCCGCCCAACAGCAGTATTGCCGCTATGGCGGGCAGCACCCAGGGGTTGCCGTGTTGTTCTTCGTGATTGTGTTCGTGATTGTGTTCGTGGCTGTGGCTTGATGTGTTCATGTCTGTTGTGGTTGTTTGTTGTTGGGTCGGCA
>CAZBWT010000179.1:0-3468 GCA_964495625.1 uncultured Prevotellaceae bacterium
CTATCTGTTACCACAATCTATCAGTTATTG
The DNA here is from genome assembly GCA_964495625.1 of uncultured Prevotellaceae bacterium. Taxonomy (GTDB): domain Bacteria; phylum Bacteroidota; class Bacteroidia; order Bacteroidales; family UBA3663; genus Liminaster. The sequence goes on from CAZBWT010000179.1 coordinate 31, forward strand.
ACAGTCCATAAATTATTCGTATAATAATCTATCATCACAAATAGCTGATAGGTCATTCACTGAGTCTATTCTTTTAATCTTGATAATCCGTGCCCCATTCATAAGCCGCGTCATCTTCGTCATCAAGGATAAGACCATAATCGTCCGGCTCATCCTCTACCAACTTCCGGCTCAAAGTGTTCAGCAGATTGGTGGCGCGCCACAGCACACCGCCCGGCTCGTTGCCCGTCAGTTCAAGCTTCAAGGCGGATTCAGCCCCTTGCGGTTCGCACGTAAAGCTCAGCTGCACGTCGCGGTTCAAGTCATACTCCTTCATGAGCGCATCGTTGCGCCCCAAGGTGAGTGCAAGAAGGGTCGAATACTTCTCACACGCGATGTTCGGCAGCTCCTTGCCGCCGGCAGCAGCGTCATCGAGGGGTTGATTAGAAAAGACCAAACAGTTCTCTGCTGCTTCGGCATAGAACGTAGTCTGCAACTGCGGAGCCTGCAACTTAAATCCGGTGGGGAGATCCACCCAACGCAGCTGCACGGTGGAGAGCAGACGCTTCAAGTCTTTCATCACGGCGGCAGCCTTCTCGGCACTTTCCGTTTCAATCACCAACGTTGCCGACAACAGTTCAGCAGGCACATCCTCCTGGCGTATCAAAGGTTGCAAGCCCTTGCGCAGTCCCACGCCTAAAGCCACCGTGCCCTGAATGTTTGCCAAAAAGGGTTGAGCCATGAGTAGCGAGCGGCGCTCTGCACGAGACAGTCCGCCGGCTTGAGCAAAAAGGTCGAAACAAGCGCCCCAGTCTACATCTTTCAAAGCCGTGGCATAGACCAACGACTCGTCAGAGCGCAGTCGGCGCAGCACACTGCCGTCCAGTGTCGCCGTGTTGTCATAATAGGGCTTCATCGCGTCAAAGAGCACCGTCTGACCCTCAGCATCCACCCAGCGCATACGCACGGTGGCGGTGCTTTGCGACAGCTGCGCCGACAGAAACATGCGGTCGCCTGCCAACTGACGCAACACGTCGGGCACGTCGGCACCCTGCAGCGAGTTTTGTAAGCCGCCGGGCAGGCGGAAAAGAGCACCTCCGGCATCACCTGCTGCGAAGCACTCCGCCCACTTCGTGTCTGCCACCGACTGCTGCCCAGCCGACTCGACCAGCGTCGAGGCGGTGCGTTCAAAGTTGAAGCCGCCGCGCGCATCGACCTCGTTCACCCAATAGGCATAAGCGGCATTGAAAGCCACATAGCGGTTGCTGCGGAGCACTAAATCCAAGCCCGTGCCCACCTCTTTGGCATAGAGCGACAAGCCCGAGAAATTCTTCACAAAGGTGAAGCCGTCGGCAGCAATGGCGGCGCGATAGGTAGCTGAGTCTGTGAGGGCATAAAGGTTCACCGGCTGCGCGTCGGTGTATGATAACAGCGAGGCGGCATAGCTCTGCTCCACCCCGTCATACTGCAACATCTCTTGCCACCCCTTCAGGTAGTCTGCCACCAAATACATCTCACTCGGCGCAGCACTTGTGCTGTCGGCATACGAGCCGAACGACTCGGTGATGGCTGTGATGTTACCCACCCAAGCCACATCCACGTCGGTCGGTATCTGTTGCAAGATGGCAAGCTGTGCGTGTTTATCAGAGCACGAGGTGACCACGCAGAGCGCCAACAAACATGCGCTGCTGCTAATCCATAGTTTCTTCATAGCAATATATTTAAAATAAGACCCACGCAAAAGTATGAAAAGTTGAAAATCAACACAATATTTAGGTGTAATAAATCGCAATTTCGCCTCAAATAGACGGTGTTATGCACAGATAGTGTGGGGTTTCATGAAAAAAATTCTAAATTTGCGCCAACAAACCATTGTGCGCCTGTCATCGTGGTCAGCACAAGGCAAACAAGAATCATACTTAAACACATCACACTACCCCACATTATGGAAGAACTTATCGCACAACTGAAAGAACAAATCATTGACGCATTAAACCTCGAAGACCTCACCCCTGCCGACATTGCCGACGACGCTCCGCTCTTTGGCGAAGGTTTGGGCTTGGACTCCATTGATGCCCTCGAGCTGATTGTATTGATGGAACGCAACTACGGCATCAAGCTCAAAGAGGCAGCCGAGGGTAAAGCCATCTTCCAATCGGTGCGAGTCATGGCTGAATACATTACTCAACATCGCACCAAATAACCGTGGGCACGTCACAAATCGTCATCACCGGTGCCGGTGTCGTCTCTGCCATCGGGCTTAATAAGAGCGACACATTAGCATCGCTCCGTGCGCAGCGAGGCGGCATCGCCCCGGTGCGCTATCTCTGCACCGCCCACACCGAACTGCCCGTAGGCGAAGTGCCGCTCAGCGATGCCGAATTGGCTGCCGGTCTCGGCATAGAAGCCGACGTACCCATGGTGCGCACCTCGCTATTGGGCATGTGGGCACTGCGCGAAGCACTGCAACAGGCGCAGCTCTCGACTGCCGATCTCAGTCAGGCGGCGTTCATCTCGGGCACCACCGTGGGCGGCATGGATAAGAGCGAGCTTTTCTACACCGACTTCTTGAGCGGCGACAACCACCGCGAATACATAGCGCTGCACGACTGCGGTGCCTCGACCGACTTAATCGCCGACCACTTCGGGCGCTTTGCGCTGACCACCACCCCTTCCACCGCCTGCTCATCGGCAGCCAATGCCGTGATTCTCGGGGCTGAGATGCTCCGTGCCGGCATGTTCGAGTGCGTAGTGGTGGGCGGCAGTGAATGCCTCTCGAAGTTCCACCTCAACGGCTTCAACACCCTCATGATACTCGACCACGAGCCGTGCCGCCCCTTCGACGACACCCGCGCGGGACTCAACTTAGGCGAAGGCGCGGGCTACCTTGTGCTCGAAACCGAAGCCTCGGCACGGCGGCGCGGCGCAACCCCCTTGGCGCGGCTGTCGGGCTACGGCAATGCCTGCGATGCTTTCCACCAAACTGCCACTTCGGCTGACGGTGAAGGCTCCTACCGCGCCATGAAGCAAGCCATCGAGCGCGCCGGATTAAGCCCCGACCGGATAGATTACATCAACGCGCACGGCACCGGCACGCCCAACAACGATGCCAGCGAATGCGCCGCGATGCGCCGCCTCTTCGGCGCGCAGGTACCTCCCTTCTCATCCACCAAGGGCTACACGGGTCACACCACCAGTGCCTCAGGCGCGGTCGAAGCCGTCATCAGCCTCTTGGCATTGCAACACCAATTCCTGCCCGTCAACCTGCGTTGGCAGCACCTCATGCCCGAGGGACTGAAACCGGTGACCGACGAGACACCGCTGCGCCCCTTGCACCACGTGCTCTGCAACGCCTTCGGCTTCGGCGGCAACGACTCGTCGATGCTGTTCTCGGCAATAGAGTGAGACTCCATCTACAAAGAAAAAGATAAAGAAACAATGCTACACACTGCGAGATAA
>CAZBWT010000180.1:0-3463 GCA_964495625.1 uncultured Prevotellaceae bacterium
GCGTGCTCAACCCCGGAGGTGTTGATGTTGTGGACAGAGTGGAAAACGAATGGCCCTTGGCGCGCACGCAACACACCAAATATTATTTGCAGTCTGACGGCAGCTTGAACACCGCCAAGGCGAAGAAGTCGAAGAAGCTTACCTATGATTCCGAATCGACCGACAATAGCCGAACCTTCACGGTGACGTTCGACGAGCGCACTGAAATCACCGGCTACATGAAGTTGCATCTGTGGGTGGCTGCCGAAGACGCTACGGATATGGACCTCATGGTTAAGGTTAACAAGGTGAACAAAGAGGGTAAGCCGATTGTAACACCATGGGGCACACCCACCGCTACCGGCTATCAACGCGTGTCGATGCGCAAGTTAGACCCGGCTCGCTCCACCGAGTCAGAGCCGTACCACCTCTTCACCAAGGCTTCAGAGCAGATGTTGAAGGCGGGTGAAATCGTGCCCGTTGAGATCGCTATTTGGCCTATGGGCTTAATCTTCGAGGCGGGCGAAACCTTGCAGCTAACCGTGGGTGCTTATGTGCCGGTCATCCCGCACCTGCCGTTCGGCTCGGCTGTGCTTTCTGTACCGGCAGAAGGTTACACCTATACCCCCGGAACGACTCCCGCCATGATTACCTTGGGCGGTCATGCCGACGAATGTGCCGACCCCGCCGAGGTGGTAGCCTCACCCGCCACGCGCAACAAAGGCAGACACACCTTCTTTGTCGGAGGCAAGTATGACAGCTATCTGTTGCTGCCTGTGATCCCCGAAAAATAAAGCGGGGACTCGCAGACTGACAGACGGCAAAAAGTTGGGAACGCTTAAAACTCTAAAGAACATTAAAGATGACACAGACAATGAATGAAACAAAGAAACCGGCTGACTGGAAGGCATCCAGGGGATACCTCTGTTTCCTCCTGATCTTCTTGGGCATGATGTCGGCATTCGGTCCCTTTGTCACAGATATGTACCTGCCGGGGCTGCCTTCCATGGTGGAAGACTTCCACACCACCGAGGCATTAGTGCAGTTGTCGCTGACGATGGGTATGATAGGTCTTGCCGTGGGACAAGTCTTCTTCGGACCGATGAGCCAGAAGTGGGGGCGGCGTTCGGTGTTGTTGGCCTCTATGCTTCTGTTTGTAGCGGCAGCATTCCTATGCGTGCTTTCTGACAACATCACCTTCTTCTTAGCGTGCCGACTCTTGCAGGGCTTAGGCGGAGCGGGTGGCATCGTGCTTTCACGAGCCATTGCCACCGACTGTTACGAAGGTCGGGAACTCGCCAAGATGATGGCAATTATTGGAGCCATCAATGGTATCGCACCTGCTGTGGCACCTATTGTGGGCGGATTGGTGACTGGCACGACGGGCTGGCAAGGAGTCTTCGTCATCTTGGGCATTTTAGGTGTGTTGCTGTTTGTGATGAGCTTAGTATTCCGCGAGACGTTGCCCGTTGCTCAGCGCCACACCGGCTCCCTTCTGAAGTCATTTACCGACTACCCGAAAGTATTTGCCAACCGTCGTTTCGTCAAGTTATCAGCCACCTACGGGCTCGCCTCGGGCACCATGTTTGCCTACATCTCGTCGGCACCGTTCATCATTCAAAGCCATTATGGTTTTGACGAAATCGGGTTTGCAGTCATTTTTGGCATCAACGCCGTCTTCATTGGCATAGGGTCGGGTTTGGCACTGAAGTTCAAGTCCTTGGAGCGAGCCATGAGCATGGGTGCCTTCTGTGTGTTGCTGTTGGCGGTGTTGCAGCTATGTTGCACTTTGTGGTTCAATGCGTTCATAGCCTTCGAGCTCATCTCGCTGTTGATCTTGCTCTGTTTAGGCTTGGTGTTCACCACCTCCTCGGCGCTTGCCATGGATAGCGGTAGAGAATACACCGGTGCAGCAGCCGCCATTGTGGGCGGCATCGGCTTCCTCTTCGGTGGCATCGTTTCGCCCATCGTGGGGTTAGGTCAGATTCAGCTCACCACCGCCATCGTGCTCATCATCTGTGCGGCATCAGCATGGTTGGTGGCAAGGACGGTGAAGTGTCTTGAACAGAAATAACTTGACACGCAAAACATTTCACTGAATGATGACTGTCAAGCCATTTCAGTCTATCTCAATAGTTCAAAATCGGTTGAATAGACTATAATAGCACATTTTAAGGAAATATTGGAACCTATCAGCGCACCTTGCCGCGTCGGATAGTCTGCTCACGACAACTTTAGGGGGAGGGGCGAATGCCGCAGCTCTCGAAAAAAGCGTCCCGACCATTGCTTCGACAATGGTCGGGACGCTATATATGTGGGGTGTTTGCCTTACACCGCCGTGGCTTACAACAACTCAATCTCGTCGTGCTGCATGACGCGCTCGCAATAGACGCAGCGGAGTGACTGCTGTGCCATGTCGAAGACCTCCATCTTGGTGGGGACGGGCTGGTGGTTGGTGATGCACTTGGGGTTGGAACACTTCACTACGCCAATGATCTGCTTGGGGAACTTGACGTATTTCTTCTCAACAATCTTATAGTCTTTGATGATGTTGAGTGTGACGTTGGGGGCAATGATGGCAAGGCGGTTGATGACCTCGTCGGGGAAGTAGCAGTCGGCTACCTTAACGATGCCCTTTTTGCCCAAGGTCTTGCTGTCGAGGTTGTTGCCGATGGTGATGGCTCCGGTGTAGTCGTAGAGACCTAACAGGTGCACCACCTTGAAGGTGACGGCAGCAGGAATATGATCGATGACCGTTCCGTTTTCGATGGCGGAAACTTCCAATTCTTTCTTATCGCTCATGAGTGGTTTGCATGAATGGGGTGAGACTTCTCTATTATATATAATGTGTAGGGCGCAGGCTTAGCGCGGCAGCTCAATGCCGAGCATGCGACAGATGATGGCTTGGCGGGCATAGAGTCCGTTTTGCGCCTGCTGGAAGTAGTATGCCTTCGGGTTGTCGTCCACGTCGTAGGCAATCTCGTTGACGCGCGGCAGCGGGTGCAGCACGCGCAGGTTCGGCTTGGAGCCTTCGAGCATCTTGTTGCGCAGGCAGTAGAGGTTCTTGACCTGCTCATACTCGCGGAGGTCAGAGAAGCGTTCACGCTGTATGCGCGTCATGTAGAGGATGTCGGTGTTGTTGATGACCTCTTCGGTAAACTCCGCCTGTTCGTCGTAGTAGAGGTTGTGACGATGGCAGAAGTCTTTGTAGCCAAAGGGCATCTGCAACAGCTGCGGAGCCACAAAGTGGAAGCGCGGCGAGAAGAAGGAGAGGGCTTGCACCAGTGAGTGAACGGTGCGACCATATTTGAGGTCGCCCACCATGGTGATGTCGATGTTGTCGAGCGTGCCCTGGGTTTTCCAAATGGAGTAGAGGTCGAGCAACGTCTGTGAGGGGTGCTGGTTGGCACCGTCGCCGGCGTTGATGATCGGCACGTCGGTCACCTCGGAAGCATAGCGAGCGGCACCCTCTAAGTAGTGACGC
>CAZBWT010000181.1:0-3307 GCA_964495625.1 uncultured Prevotellaceae bacterium
GATATTCATAGAAGTCCTTCAGCTCCTGGCTGATGGGGTTCTTGCTGTTGAAGCTCTCGGGCACCATCATCGCCAAGGTGTGGGGCAGGCTCACGCCCGACTGCACGAAGAACTCCAGCACGTTGTCGAACGAAGCCGAGTCAGACATGCCGGGCTGAACGATAGGTGTCACCTCCTTCATGCCGCCAAGCTTGCCGGGGTCGAGCACGGTTTCGCGTGCGCTCATCCAGCTGCGGTTGCCGCGGATGGTGTTGATTTCACCGTTGTGACCCAAATAGCGGAAAGGCTGAGCCAAGGGCCAACGCGGAGAGGTGTTGGTTGAGAAACGAGAGTGAACCAACGCCAGGCCGGAGGTGAACCAGGGGCTGAGCAGGTCGGGGTAATATTGACGCAGCTGACGCGAGATGAGCATACCCTTATAGACCACGATGCGCGTCGAGAGCGAGCAGACATAGAAGTCGTCTCGCTGCTCCATATCGCTGGCGGCAACGCGGTTCTCAACGTGGCGGCGCATCACATAGAGGATGCGCTCCAAGTCTTCCTGCGGGGTGACCTGCTCAGGGGTGACGAAGAGCTGCTTGATGGCGGGTTCGGCAGCACGTGACAAGGTGCCTAAGATGTCGCTGTTGACCGGCACGTCGCGCTCGGCGATGAGCTTCAGCCCGGCAGCCGCAATCTCCTCTTTGAAGATATCCAGGCAGCGTGTCTGCTGTGCCTCGTCTTTGGGCAAGAAGACCATAGCCACACCATAGCGACCCTTTTCGGGCACCGGTATGCCTTGCAACAAGATAAACTCATGCGGAATCTGCACCATGATGCCGGCACCGTCGCCGGTTCGTTCATCGGCTCCTTCGGCTCCACGATGCTCCATATTTTCCAAAACCTGCAGACCTCTTTCGACGATTTCGTGGCTCTTCGTTCCATTGATATTGGCAAGAAGACCTACGCCGCAAGCGTCATGCTCATACGCAGGATCGTACAATCCCTGTTTTTCCGGACTTTTATACATAAGCGGTAGCGTTATTGAATAAATACTTACTTTCAACCATAAAGGGTACGTCTAAGGTTGACGCACCATTCAAATATTTCGGGTGCCCTATGATGCGATGCGGATACACCCCTTTGCCAACCGATTGCATGCACTCGGGGCAACATTGTGAGGGCAAATATAGAAAAGGATTTGTAAGACTGAACTAAAGTCGTACAAATATTTTAAATTTTTGTTAGCGTTTCAGTGTTTTAGACGGCTTTCTGCTACATTTTGTAGAGCAAACTGAGCAAAAAGCAATTAAAAGAGGGATTTTGTCGGCTCTTTTCCAACCAAGATTTGGTCGTGGGCACCGGTGCGCTGATAAACCGCCAAGCCGAAGAGAGGCAACGATGCGGCGACGTATTCGGTGAGTGATGACTGAAGGTCTTCATATTCCGCCCAGACCTTCGAGCGCGAGAAGCAATAGATCTGCAGCGGCAGACCTTCGGGCGACGGAGCCAACTGCCGCACCATGAGGGCGAGATTGGTGTTGATGGCGGGGTGGCGGCGCAAGCGGCGCAGCAGGTGTGCACGATAGACTTGCAGGTTGGTCACCTCGCCGGGCTGCGCGTCGGCATCAATCAAACCGTCGGCTTGGTAGTGCGCTATTTCAGCCCGGGTGAGGAAGCGAATGCTGTGCATATCCACGTTAATCGAGCGAGTGATGCGGCGACCGTCGCTCTCACTCATGCCGCGCCAGTTCTGAAAAGAGTCGTTCACCAACACATAGGGCGGAATGGTGATGATGGTGTTGTCGTAGTTGCGCACCTTCACAGTGTTGAGCGTCACGTCGATGACCACACCGTCGGCATTACACTTCGGCAAGGTGATCCAATCGCCGGGGCGCATCATGTCGTTGGCAGAGAGCATCACACCTGCCACCAAACCCTTGATGGAGTCTTGAAAGATCAACATCAAGACGGTAGCCATGGCACCGAGTCCGGTGATGAGTATCAGCGGTGATTTGTTGATGAGGGTGCTCACGATGAGTATGGCACCAATGATGCAGATGATGACCTGAATGGTCTGCGCAATGCCTTTGAGCGACTGCGCCTTGACCCCTTTCTTGCTGCGAAACAAGTCGAAGATAGCCGACACCTCCACACAAAAGAAGCGGCACACCACGATGATGATGTAGGTGGAGCAGCAGCGCATCAAAATCTCTTGCACCTTGCCGCTGATGGTGAACGGCAAGGCTATGGTCAAGATGAGCGGAGGCAAGATGTTGCAGAAGGCACGCACCACTTTCTCGCTGAGCAAGATGTCGTCCCACTCAATCTTGGTCTTCTCGGTGATGCGTTTGATGGTGGGCACCAAGACGTGGGCGCACACGTAGTCGATGACGTATGCCGCGATGAGAATGGCAATGATTAACACAAAGCGCCACGTGAGGCTCAGACCGGAGTCGCTCGCCATTTCGGCTTGCATCTTCATTTCTGCGTAGAGTGAGTCCATAGAGGAGTGTTGTTTGTTTGAAGTGTGATATCGTTTGGGGTCTTCCCGATCGGTCGGCAAATATATGTGTTTATTTTGTATTATGCGGCATGTCTTGCAGGGAATATGGTGCAAGGCATGCCGCAATATTTCACACCGCCCCTACCCCGGTGTTGGGGGCAGCAGAACAGGGTTCACTCCAATGCAAATTTGCCGGCGGGCACGAGAGCGCGGTGGCGATGTCGCGCAGCGCAGCGTCCTCTTCCGAGGCAAAGACCTCAACCTCGGGGTGGAGCAGCGCGAAGAGCCAGGCAGCCTCCCCTTGTCCCGCCCCGGTGAGGGTGACAGCGGTGGTGCCTGCGGGGGCTTGATAGCGCTCAATTTGGCGGATGCGTTCCGTCTCGGTGGTGAAGAAGCGGCGGGCGCGACGCTCCACATCGCTGCCTTTATAGCGGTATTTTGCCACGATATAGTCGCGGCATTCCGCCGCCGTGGCGGGGTGCGCGGGGCGACGCAGCGGGCGGAAGAGGAGGCTCAGCGACAACGGCACGTCGCGCTCACTGCCGTCGGCATGACGCACCAAGAGGTGGAACACCACCGGGGGGATGAGCCACGCCGAGAGGATGACGGCAGACATGCCGACAATGGTCACCTCCGCCAACGAATGCAGCGCGGGGTGGCGCGCCACGATGAGCGAACCGATGCCGATAAACATGATGAGGGCGGAGAGCAAGATGCTCTTCTTATACGACTGCAAGAGGCGGCGACGGTAGGCATACTCATACATCAGCCCCTCGGTGATGAAGATGGTGTAGTCGTCGCCCTGACCGAAGATGAAGGTGG
>CAZBWT010000182.1:0-3212 GCA_964495625.1 uncultured Prevotellaceae bacterium
ATAAAGATTGAGGCATAGAAACTAATTAGGCGCAACTCTCGTTGCGCCTAACCTAAACTATTCACGGTGCATCATCTGAGCACCGGCAAGTATCACCCCGCCCAAGATGAGCAGGTATTTGGCGGTATGAACTCCCGAGCTACCCGCCCCAAAGAGGGCGGTAAGGATGGAGAGGATGCCCATAAACACCAAAACAGCACCGAAGATGGAGGCTATCTTATAGATGACCTCTGTAACCGTAGGGTGATGGTGTGCCATAATCGTGTGTGTGCTTGTATAAATGTTTTATCGTATCAGTGTTTCCGTCACAAAGGTAATTATATTCCCGACATGACGTGCTTCCTTCCGTGAAAATATTCATACTCGGCGGTCAAAATGTCCGATTAGAGCGCCACATCTTGTCAGTTTTCATCAAACTTTTCGCTGATAATCAGACTTTTTGTCATGCCTCGCTCACTCGGCACGAGGTTTGCCATAACACAAAGTGAACGCGCATCGCAGCCTCGGCAATGAATGCATCAGTCAGCAGAGCATTGCCTCAGAGCATCCGCCGGCGGCTGCGAGAGCAACACTACAAAAAGCAAAGAAAGGAGCAACAATAATATGAATTTCGAGAAACTAACCATCAAAAGTCAAGAAGCCTTGCAGCACGCCGTGCAAAGCGTGCAGGGTTTGGGTCAGCAAGCCGTTGAGCCTGCTCACCTGATGCAAGGGCTTATCAACAGTGGCGAGAGCGTGGCTACCTTCCTCTTCCAAAAGCAGGGGTTGGCATTGCCCTCATTCCGCACAGCGGTGGAACGCCAGGCGGAGAGTTACCCCAAGGTGCAAGGCGGCAGCGAGCCGTATCTGAGCCGCAACAGCAATGAGGCATTGAACCACGCCGAACAATACAGCCAACGCATGGGCGACCAGTTCGTGTCGCTCGAGGCTATCTTTATGGGCATCTTCCAAACGGCTGGCGACCCCGTGTCGCGCATGCTGAAGGATGCCGGTTTTACGGAAAGCAGCCTCGACGCAGCTATCAAAGAGCTTCGTAAGGGCGAAAAGGTCTCCTCGCCGGGCGCTGAAGACACTTATAATGCACTCAGCAAATACGCCACCAACCTGAACCAGCGTGCCCGCGAAGGGAAGTTGGACCCCGTGATAGGTCGTGATGAGGAGATACGTCGAGTGCTGCAAATTTTGTCACGACGCACCAAAAACAACCCGATGCTTATCGGTGAACCGGGTACGGGTAAGACCGCCATCGCCGAGGGCTTGGCGCAGCGTATCGTGCGCGGCGACGTGCCCGAGAACCTGAAGTCGAAGCAACTCTTCTCGCTCGACATGGGTGCCTTGGTGGCAGGTGCTAAATATAAAGGTGAGTTTGAGGAACGTCTGAAGAGCGTGGTGAACGAGGTGATTAAAGCCGACGGCGAGATCATCCTCTTCATCGACGAGATCCACACCCTGGTGGGTGCCGGCAAGGGCGACGGCGCTATGGATGCCGCCAATATCTTAAAGCCGGCATTGGCGCGTGGCGAGCTGCGTGCCGTGGGTGCCACCACTCTCGATGAGTATCAGAAATATTTCGAGAAGGATAAGGCCCTGGAACGCCGTTTCCAGAAGGTGATGGTGGACGAACCCGACGAGACCGCGGCGATTGCCATCTTGCGTGGCTTGAAGGAGCGTTATGAGAACCACCACAAGATACGTATCAAGGATGCCGCCATCATCGAGGCAGTGAAGCTCTCGACGCGTTACATCACCGACCGTTTCTTGCCCGATAAAGCCATCGACTTGATTGATGAGGCTTCGGCTAAACTCCGCATGGAGCGCGACAGCGAACCGCAGGCTTTGGACGAGATACACCGCCAGGTGATGCAGCTCGAGATTGAGCGCGAAGCCATCAAATGGGAGAACGACGAGCAGAAGTTGGCGGACCTCAATCGACGCATCGAAGACCTGAAGGAGGAGGAGAAGAAGCTCAGCGCCCAATGGCAGAGCGAGAAGGAGCTGATTAACCGCATCCAACAGAACAAGATCGAGATTGAGCAGCTGAAGTTCGAGGCGGATAACGCCAAACACAGCGGCGACTATGGCAGGGTGGCTAAGATTGAATATGAGACCATTCCGCAAAAGGAGCACGAGATTGAAACCATACAGCAACAGCTGCACAGTGCTACGGGCGAGCCGATGATCAAAGAGGAGGTCGATGCCGAAGATATTGCCGAAGTGGTGAGCCGCTGGACGGGCGTGCCTGTCAACAAGATGATGCAGAGCGAGCGCTCGAAGCTGCTCCACCTCGAAGAGGAGTTGCACCACCGCGTGGTGGGTCAGCAGCCTGCCATCGAAGCCGTGTCGAATGCCATACGCCGCAGTCGTGCCGGTCTGGCAGATCCCAACCGTCCGTTGGGTTCGTTCCTCTTTCTCGGCACCACGGGTGTCGGCAAGACCGAGCTTGCCAAGGCATTGGCGGAGTTCTTGTTCGACGACGAGCGCATGATGACCCGCATCGACATGAGCGAGTATCAGGAGAAGTTTAGCGTGACGCGTCTGTTCGGCGCGCCTCCCGGATACGTCGGCTATGAAGAGGGTGGTCAGCTCACCGAGGCTGTGCGCCGCAAACCCTACTCGGTGGTCTTGTTCGACGAGATTGAGAAGGCTCACCCCGACGTGTTCAACACGTTGCTGCAAGTGCTCGACGAAGGTCGTATGACCGACAGCAAGGGCAGAACCGTGAACTTCAAGAACACCATCGTCATCATGACCTCTAATATGGGTTCGCCGCTGATACGTGAGCAGTATGCCAAGATTCACGACTTGGATCACCTGACACCTGCCGACCAAGCCATCATCGACGACACGAAGAGTCAGGTGATGGATATGCTGAAGCAGACGGTGCGCCCCGAGTTCTTGAACCGTATCGACGAGATTGTGATGTTCGCACCGCTCACCGAACGTGAGATACGTCAGGTGGTAGACATACAGTTGGCATCGTGCAGCAAGATGCTTGCCGCTAACAATGTCACGCTGAATGTCTCCGATGCCGCTCGCGACTTCTTGACCCGCCAGGGCTACGACCCCGAGTTCGGTGCCCGCCCCGTGAAGCGTGCCATTCAGCACCACTTGCTCAACGCCTTGTCGAAGACGCTGCTTAGCGGCACGCTGAACCGCGAGGCTCCCATCAAGGTGGACGCTACGGCAGACGGACTGACGTTCGAGAACTGATA
>CAZBWT010000183.1:0-3019 GCA_964495625.1 uncultured Prevotellaceae bacterium
ACGGAGTGCCAAAATTTGGAATTGCGCATAGGGTTAAGAGGTTAAAAAGTTTCACCATTAATTTGTTGCACGACCACAGAACCTTCGCCATAATCGCATAGGCGATAATATATGCTAACACGAGGAGGTTCTGACCCTGCAAGGGATGCAGGAGCAGAATTAGGGTGAAATTCTTTTAAGAGCAACGAACATTGGCGTAAAGGCTCATCAGAGAGCCACGCCGCTAAGTTAAAACAAAAAACAATAAGATGGCATCGTATTTTGTCAATTCCTACATAAAAGTGTCTGATGATGGCGGGTTTAAGAACGTGGCTGGGGATATAGACTCCGTACAGATTGCAATTCTCTCTCAAATTTATTTCGTCTTCTTGCAATAATTTATCATTTAATGTTGTACCTTTGCGTTCGTGAAATGACACAATCGTCTGGTTTCGCTATGCTCCCATGTTGAAGGAGCTTGCGAATTAAAAGGGAAGCCGGTGTGATTCCGGAGCAGTCCCGCTGCTGTAAGCACTATGATCAGCCACGGCACGAATGAAGTTGCAGCCACTGTCCGCTGTTGTCAACAGGATGGGAAGGTGTGGATATGATTGAGATGAGTGTAAAGCCAGAAGACCTGCCCGACGATGGTTCGTGCTGTTTGGGCAAGTCCCCCGAGCGAGGGGATGCGAACACCTATTTGATAAGTTGACAAGAATCGTTTGAATGATTTTATGGTTGAGTAGCGTCGCACCTTGTGTGCGGAGGTGCTTCAGTTTGTTTGTCATGCCATTAGGCATGGCTACGTGTGCGCTGATGGGTTCCCCTATGAGCACAGTGGCAGCGTCGTCGCTTGTTTCTATAAGCGTGCTAAATGCCTCAGTCGCTCATATCACTACGGAAACATTGGATGCAACAGTGTCATCTGCTGCCTTGACCGCACCTGAGGTTGTGCCACCATCTGATACATTGAGGCAGATCTCTGACGTGGAGGTGTGGGCACCTGAAGCAAATAAAAGCTCCGTGACGACACTCAGCCCAACGCAAAAGATGAGTCAAAGCGAGGCGCGCCGTTTGGGTGTGACCGATGTGGCGAGCATTTTGAAGTTGATGTCGGGTGTGAGCGTGCGTGACTATGGCGGATTGGGCGGCATGAAGACAGTGAGTGTGCGCAACCTCGGGGCAGCGCATACGGCGGTGAGCTACGACGGTGTGCCGGTGAGTAACTGTCTGGCGGGGCAGATTGATGTGTCTCGTTTCGCCGCCGAGCGCTTGAGTGAGGTACGCCTGCATCTTGGGCAGAGCGATGATTTGCTGACCCCGGCGCTGTTGCAAGGTGCCATGGGGGTGCTGCAACTCACCACGACACAACCCGCAGCGCAACGTCGGTTGACGGGGGAGTTGTCGGCAGCAAGCTGGAATACGTTTGCCGAGAGCTTCTCGTTGGAGGTTCCTCTTCGTCGCAATCGTTGTGGCATGGTGCGCCAAGGCATTACCTTGAGTGGCAGTCACCACAGTACGGTCGGCAATTACCCTTACACTTTCCGCAACGGAGTGGAGCAAGAGCGTCTGCGTCGGCAAAACAGCCATGTGCACGCGGCGCAAGCCGAGGCGGATTGGCGGAGCCGATGGTCGGAGCATTTGAGCTCTGACACGAAGCTGTATTATTATCGCATCCATAATGAGTTGCCCGGAGGGATAATCTATTATAACACCTACAGTCGCGAGGCGGCGCGTGAGGAGAACTTGTTGTGGCAGACGCGCGCTACAGCAGCTTGGGGGGACGCATCCGGCGGTAATGAACCCCGGTGGCATGCCGTCGGCATCGTGAAGTATAGCTATGCTCGCACGCTGCATACCGACCCCCTGACCGCACCGGAGTGGCAACGTGAGGTGTATTATCAGAATGAGGGCTATGCGCAGGCATCGCTGAGCTATCGCGCCTCGAGGCATTGGCAGCTCGCCGTGGCTGAAGATTGTCAGTTGACGGCATTGCGCAGTCCGCGCTCCGATTGCCCCGACCCTTTGCGCCGCTCGTCGTACACCGCTCTGAGGGCTCGTTATGAGTCGGGCGGGTGGCTGGTGCAACCGTCGCTGCTTTACACCTCGGTGCGTGATGATAAAGCTTCAGATCATGATTTCTGGTCGCCGGCACTTTCTGCAAGATGGCAGCCTGCACAACGCTTGCCGCTGTATGCGCGCTTGTTGGTGCGCCGCGCCTACCGTTTGCCCAGTTTCAACGACCTCTATTATGTGCGGGTGGGTAATCGCAATCTGCGTCCCGAGCGGGCGGATGAGCTGAACGCGGGGCTGACCTATCGCTACACCTCGCGCCGCTTTTCCGGGGACGCTACGGTGGACTATTATGAGCAATACGTGCACGACAAGATTGTGGCTGTTCCCGCCACGTTCACCTATAAGATGCTGAACTTTGAACGGGCGCGTTTGCATGGTCTGGATGTGACGGTCGCCGCTTCGTATGCTTTCGCCCGGGATTGTGTGGCGCGACTGAATGCGGGTTATATGTTTCAGCGCGCCGTGGACCGCACCGAGGTGTCGCGAGGCAGTCAGTTGCCTTACACACCGCGGCACAGTGGTAATGGAACTCTGACGGTGGATAACCGCCTGCTGACGGTGGGTTACACCGTGCAGTGGATGGGTGAGCGCTTTTCGAGTCGTATGAATACGGCGCAATATAGGTTGCAACCATTCTCTGATCAAAGCCTCACGCTGTCGCATACGTTCCACCTGCCCGGTCTCGAGCATATCACAAGTGGTAGTTCTGGGCATGGCTCACGTGGTAATTTCAGACATGATTCAAGAGGTAGTTCCTGGCATGGCTCACGTAGTAATTTCGGGCATGTTTTACGTGGTAATTGGGGAAACAGTTCATTGCTACTCTACGTCACTGTGCAGAACTTGTGGGATAAGTCATATGAGGTGGTGCAGTATTACCCCATGCCCGGTCGCCAATGGCGCGTGGGTGTGCGTTGGCAACTATAGAGATCTTAGTTAAGATTTAAGTTCGACCAATGGTTAA
>CAZBWT010000184.1:0-3008 GCA_964495625.1 uncultured Prevotellaceae bacterium
GATTTCTACATTCTTCTCTAATGCATGAATCTGCTCGTTGCCGAAAAAGCGTGGACGTATCTGTACGTGCAGTTGCTTCAGTGCTTTGAGATGTGTGAAATACCACTGCTCGGTAATGCCGGCTCCTATCAGGGTCGGCACAATGGTTCGCTTGGATATCTGAGATTGTTTCTTTCTTGCCATAGTGCCAGGAGATTAGATGTTAGGAAGTGCGCCAAACTGTCCGTGGCGGTAGGCATTGCGAATGCCGGTTGACGACATCTTGCCCAAACCCTTGAAGTCGGTCAGCGAGTACAATTTGGACGCTCCGTCTTCGCCTTTCTCGGTGAACCAGACGCTATCCTTGCGGATTAGGTCATCGACGGTCGCCAGCAAGGGGTCGTAGTGAGTGGAGATAATCATCTGACTTTCGCTCTTCTCTTGAAGAAAACGCTGAATGGTGAACTCCAACAAGTCCGGGTGGAGAGACGCGTCGAACTCATCCACATTGAGCAACGCTCCGGTGCGAAGGGCTTCATAGATGGTTGTCTCCAAACCAAGAGTACGTTTGGTGCCCAGACTCTGCATCTCGGCAGGCATGGCATAACGCTCCTCCCCGCGTCCGTTGCGAACGGTGTGGATGAACTGCATATTCAGCCTACTCGAGGTGGACTCTTTCTCTTCATCACTCTGCACATCCGTAATATTGAAGTCGGCTTGGCGCACGAAATCGAGCATATATCGCTTCAGTGCAGCATCGTCGTGCATGCGTTGCTGAGCGTAGTTAAACATCTGAGTATTCGGTTCGATGAGAGGCAATATGCCGGTGCGCATCCAGTCGCGGGCATCATCGAAGATGGGCAGGGAGAGGTTCACCTGATTGCGCGCCGCAAAAAGCGACATGTTGTTCAAGCACTTCAGCTGTATCTCTTCTTGCGCCGCATTGCTTATCTTCACTGCCGCAGTGTTGAACGCAACGACAGAGTGACCGGCATCATCCAACTGACGCTTCACAATCAACGTTGGCTGTGCGCTACCCTTCTTATAATAGTAGAGCTTCTCTTCATGCACGCACGTTTCATCCAGCGTCAGCACATACCAATACTTCACCCCTTTTGTCCAAAAGCGAATCTCAAACTTGGTGGGCTCCACCGCACTATTGCAGTCTAACAAAAAGGGGATACAGGCGGTAGACTCATCCACAGCCTGCTTCCGTTCAAACCAGAAACGGCGCAGAAACTCAATGGCATACAGCAGGTTGCTCTTGCCACCGGCATTGGCACCCATAACCATGGCGAAACGCAACAAACGCACATCGGGAGCGACCTCCACCACATGAGTATCCTCGAAAGTGGTGTCTTTGGTTGCCTCAAAACTCAACTCTACCTCGTCTCTAAAAGACAGGTAATTCGTTATTTTTATCTCTTGCAGCATAGCTTGCTATTTTTAGGTTCTGCGCAAAGTTATAAATTAATCACATCGCTGCAAACAAATCGGTCATCATATTCAATTCTATATTGAAATATTGGTAGTTTTCACCCGAATATGTAATTAAAATCAAAGATTAATATCATTCTATATATACAACAGCTTAAGCCACAGGCGATACGCTTGCCGCGATTACACCAATAGGCGCATCAGCTATGCGGCACACACCAATGCAGGGTGCTCATCCTTGCCTAATGGCTTGATTGTTTGGATATTTTCACGAGACATATTTTATGAACCGACCGCCGCAATAATCCCCATTCTATTTGGCTACTTTGCAGAATTTGTCTATCTTTGCCCCAAAATATCAACGCATTATCAACGCATTAGAGGTTACCACGTTATGGGATTTTTCAATTTCTTCAGCAAAGAGAAGAAGCAGACGCTCGACAACGGCTTAGACAAAACGAAACAAAGTCTATTGGGCAAGATAGCCCACGCCATCGCCGGCCGCAGCACGGTCGACGAAGAGGTGCTCGACAATTTGGAGGAGGTGTTAGTGACCTCCGATGTGGGGGTGGAAACTACGCTGACCATCATTAAACGCATCGAGGAACGTGTGGCACGCGACAAATATGTGGGCACTGACGAGCTGAACAACTTGCTGCGCGACGAGATTGCCCAACTGTTGGTGGCCAACGAACGCGAGGAATTAGACGGCTTCACCCTGAAGCCCGGCGCTAAACGCCCCTACGTCATCTTGGTGGTGGGCGTGAACGGCGTGGGCAAGACCACCACCATCGGCAAGCTCGCCTATCAGTTTAAGAAGGCGGGCAACAAGGTGGTGCTCGGTGCTGCCGACACCTTCCGCGCCGCCGCTATCGAGCAGCTCGACATCTGGGGCGAACGCGTGGGCGTCCCTGTCGTGAAGCAGAAGATGGGTTCCGACCCCGCTTCGGTGGCGTTCGACACGGTCAGCTCGGCTGTCTCGTCGGGTGCCGACGTGGTGATTATCGACACGGCGGGCCGTCTGCACAACAAGGTGGGGCTTATGAACGAGCTCTCCAAGATCAAGAAGGTGATGAGCCGCGTCGTGCCCGATGCGCCCCACGAAGTGCTCCTCGTGCTCGACGGATCGACGGGCCAAAACGCTTTCGAACAAGCCAAGCAGTTTACCGCCGCCACCGAGGTCAACGCGCTCGCTATCACGAAGCTCGACGGCACGGCCAAGGGGGGCGTGGTGATTGGCATCTCCGACCAGTTTAAGACCCCGGTGAAGTATATCGGCCTCGGCGAAGGGATGGAAGACCTCCAAATCTTCAACAACCGCGAGTTCGTCGATTCGCTTTTCGGAGATAAGAAATAAAGCTGTTTTATGGTTTAGAGAATGAGGTACACATTCTCTTTCTCTTAGAATTATAAAAAGAAGGTACACAATTCGTCGTCATCATTCCGACGGATGTGTGTACCTTCTTTATTTGTATCTGAAAGTTTTTTCTATACCTTATACTCTTACCTCGAGTCGTGTCACAGCGTTACCTCTTCATCCTTCAGCCACATCGGCCTGAAGCCGTCGCTGAAGTTCAGCCTCAACAACGGCG
>CAZBWT010000185.1:0-2887 GCA_964495625.1 uncultured Prevotellaceae bacterium
CTGCTGAGCGCGCAGTCAAATATGGCAGGTTCGTCGTTCTGCACTTTGCGTATCAGCAGCTTGCTTTTGCCCGTGTTGGTGAGGGTGACAACGTCTTTCTTTTGCGTGGCGGTGGTGCCGAAGTTGAGCGAGCGCTGCGACACTTCCACCACGGGGGCTTCATTCTTTTCGCGTGTGGTCATCTTGCTGAAGTCTTCGCGGATATCGGCGGTGACGGCCAGGCGATTGCCGCTCATCTGCGCTTCATAGCCCTTCACCGTCACATCGAAGTAGTCTTTGCGCAAGCCCCAGTCTTTGACGCGTGAGGTGTAGTAGGTCACCAAAATCTTGCCTTCCTGCTTGGCGGGGATAATCTCGGGGTCGCTCTCCACATAGATGTGCTTGGGCACGTTCTTGAAGGCGAGCTGTATGGGGTGTATCGACTCGTTGTAGACGTTGAAGCTGCGCGTGCGCGCCGTCTGGTTGGGGTAGACATCGAAAAACGAGAGCGTGCGCATCTTGACGCGCAGACCGCCGCCAAGTTGCTGCGTGTAGTTCTCTTCGGGCTTCTTCGACGACTTGACGTAGCCGGTGATGATGAGCGTGGTGGAGTGGTTGGGCGATGAGTTGTCGTAGACGTAGATGCTCTTTTGGAAAGCACCCGGGCGACCCTTGGCATGGTACGTCACCGAGATGGTGCCGCTCTCGCCGGGGCGGATGGGCTGCTTGGGATATTCCG
The DNA here is from genome assembly GCA_964495625.1 of uncultured Prevotellaceae bacterium. Classification (GTDB taxonomy): domain Bacteria; phylum Bacteroidota; class Bacteroidia; order Bacteroidales; family UBA3663; genus Liminaster. The sequence goes on from CAZBWT010000185.1 coordinate 719, forward strand.
GCGAGGTGCATCCGCACGAAGCCTGAGCGCGCACCAAAAGGAGCGGTGCTGTGCCCGTATTGGTGAACTTGAAGGTGCAGGTGGCATCGCCGTCGGCTTCATAGAGGTCGCCAAAGTTGTAGGTGGTCGCCGCGAAGGTAATCTCGGCGCGCTTATCCGCCTTGGCGGGCAGCACACTCAGCACCATGAGGGCGATGAGCGTGAGGAGTGAAAAGGCGTGGTGTGACGATGCCCATTGAAACCGTGTGCAACGCAACGGTGTGTGTAAAGACAATGCGTGAAATTTGATTCTCATGACATAGTGTGTTTAGGCAGCTCCGCAATCGTATGGGGGGGGGGGTGAAGCTGCGCAGTTGAAAATAAGGCGAGTTGCACAGTGTGTTAGTCTGTCGCAACTCGCCTTCGTATGTAGGGATTGAAACGTCTCTCAGCGAAGAGGGAGCGCGTCTATGCCGCTTTATTTGAGATGCTCAACAATGGCATCGACTGCAGCCTGCAGACCTTCGGCATTCTTGCCGCCGGCTTGTGCGAAGTGGGGCTGACCACCGCCGCCGCCCTGAATGAGCTTGGCGCTTTCTTTGATGAGCGCCGAGGCATTGAAGCCGCGCTGCACCAAGTCGTCGCTGAAGGCTACGGTGAGCATGGGGCGGTTGTCGAACATAGTGCCGCTGACGAAGGCCACCGAGGCATTCTCCGAGCGGAGCTGGAAGGCCAAGTTCTTGGCAATCTCCGGTTCGGCGGGACCCACATAGCGGATCAGCTTGAAGTCGCCCACGGTGGCAGCGTTGTCAAGAAGCATCTGCTTGAGGCGAGCCTCTTTCTCTTTGCGGAACTCGGCAATCTGCTTCTTATAGCCGGCACCTTCGTCGATGGTGTTCTGAATGGCAGTGACGAGATTGGGTGCGTTGTTGAAGAGGCGCTTCAAGTCGCGCATCAAGTCTTGCTGCACATACATCAGCTTCTCCACCTGAGCTCCGGTGATGGCTTCAATACGGCGCACACCGGCAGCAACAGAGCTTTCGCTGAGGATGTGAATCATGCCAATCTCACCGGTGGCGCTGACGTGAGTACCACCACACAGCTCAATGCTCGGGCCGAACTTCACGACGCGAACCTCGTCGCCATACTTCTCGCCGAAGAGGGCGATGGCACCGAGCGCCTTAGCATCGGCGATGGGCATGTTGCGATGCTCCTCGAGGGCGATGTTGGCGCGCACCATCTTGTTAGCCATTTGCTCCACCCGGCGCAACTCCTCGTCGGTCACCTTCTGGAAGTGTGAGAAGTCGAAGCGCAGAGCTTCGGGTGTTACGAGTGAACCCTTCTGCTCCACGTGAGTGCCGAGCACCGAGCGCAAGCAGTAGTCCAAGATGTGGGTAGCCGAGTGGTTGCAAGCCGTGGCGGTGCGTGCCTCGACGTTGATCACAGCCTTAAAGGTGGCGCTCATGTCGGCGGGCAACTTCTCAACGATGTGCACAGCCAAGTTATTCTCACGCTTGGTGGCGATGACGGGGGTCTTCTCGTCGCCGTTGATGAGCCATCCGGTGTCGCCCGTCTGACCACCCATCTCGGCATAGAAGGGGGTGCACTGCAGCACAATCTGATAGAACGACTTGTTCTTCTGCTTGATTTGGCGGTAGCGCAACACCTCGGTCTCGCATTCGCTGAGGTCGTAGCCCACAAAGGTCTCCTCGCCTTCGCTCACGGTCACCCAGTCGCCGTTCTCGACGGCGGCGGCATTGCGGGCGCGTTCCTTCTGAGCCTGCATGTTGGCATTGAAGGCAGCCTCGTCAATCGTCAAACCGTTTTCGCGGCAAATAAGTTCAGTGAGGTCGAGGGGGAAGCCGTAGGTGTCATAAAGGGTGAATGCCTCCTTGCCGTCCACGACGCTCTTGCCGGCAGCCTTCGTCTCGTCCATCACGCGGTTGATGAGCTTGATGCCGGTCTCGAGGGTGCGGAGGAAAGACTCTTCCTCTTCCTTGATGACCTTCACGATGAGCTCGTTCTGAGCAATGAGTTCGGGATAAGCGTCGCCCATTGTTTCAATCAACACGGGCAACAGGCGATAGAGAAATGCCTCTTTCTGACCCAAATAAGTGTAAGCATAACGCACGGCGCGGCGCAAGATGCGGCGGATGACGTAGCCTGCCTTGGCGTTGCTGGGCAACTGAC
>CAZBWT010000186.1:0-2885 GCA_964495625.1 uncultured Prevotellaceae bacterium
GGTATTATCGCCGCCTCATTGGCCCGCTTGCTCTTGGCAAGAGGCTATCGTGTTACCAACCAGAAGCTCGACCCGTATATCAATGTTGACCCGGGTACGCTGAACCCCTATGAGCACGGTGAGTGCTACGTCACCATCGATGGTCATGAGTGTGACCTCGACCTCGGTCACTACGAGCGTTTCACCGACCAGCAAACCACCCGCGCTAACAACGTGACCACCGGACGCATCTATCAGAACGTCATCAACAAGGAGCGCCACGGCGACTATCTGGGCAAGACCGTGCAAATCATTCCCCACATCACCGACGAGATTAAACGCGGCATCAAGCTGTTGGGCAACAGCGGCAATTATGACTTCATCATCACCGAAATCGGTGGCGTGGTGGGCGACATCGAGTCGTTGCCTTTCCTCGAAGCTGTGCGTCAGCTGCGCTGGGAGATGGGACGCAATGCTTGCCACATTCACCTCACCTACGTGCCCTACATCGCCGCAGCCAAGGAGCTGAAGACGAAGCCTACGCAGCACTCTGTGAAGGAGTTGCAGCGCGAGGGTATTCAGCCGGACATCCTCGTGATGCGCACCGAGCATGAGCTCACCACCAGCGTGCGCCGCAAGGTGGCTCTGTTCTGCAACGTCACCCCCGACGCTTGCTTCCAGAGCATCGACTGCCCCACCGTGTTTGAGGTGCCGATAAAGATGGACGAGCAGGGCTTGGCAGAGTGTGTGCTCTCGAAGGTGGGCATCGAAGACCGCCCGAAGGCCGACCTCACCGCTTGGCAGAACTTCATCGACATGATTCACGCCGCCACCGAAGAGGTGCGCATCGGCATCGTGGGTAAGTATGTGGAGTTGGAAGACTCCTATAAATCCATCAACGAAGCCCTCTATCAGGCTGCCACCTACAACGGTCGCCGACTGAAGAAGGTGTTCATCTCGTCAGAAGACCTCACCAACGAAAACATAGCCGAGAAGCTCGCCGACTTAGACGGCGTGGTGGTGTGCCCGGGCTTCGGCAACCGCGGCATTGAAGGCAAGTTTGTGGCTTTGAAGTATTGCCGCGAGCATAACCTGCCCACCTTCGGCATCTGCTTGGGCATGCAGTGCATGGTCATTGAGTTCGCCCGCAACGTGCTCGGCTTGAAGGGTGCCAACTCAACCGAGATGGAGACGAAGACTCCTTATAACGTCATCGACTTGATGGAGGAGCAGAAGAACATCACCAACTATGGCGGCACCATGCGCCTCGGCGGCTATGCTTGCCACCTGCGCAAAGACAGCATGGCTTATCGCGCCTATGGCAAGGAAGACATCGTGGAGCGCCACCGTCACCGCTTTGAGTTCAACAGCGACTTCCGCGAGGCTTATGAAAAGGCAGGCATGCAGTGCGTGGGTGAGAACCCCGACTCTCACCTCGTGGAGGTGGTGGAGATTCCCGCCAACCGCTGGTATTTAGGCACACAGTATCACCCCGAATACTCGAGCACCGTGCTTCACCCCCACCCGCTCTTCCTCAGCTTTGTGAAGGCTGCCGTAGACTATAAAACTTTTCGCGAGAACGAAGCAGAACAGGCTTCAAAGTGATTTTTCTTGAAACCCCAAAAACTCTTTTTTAAGACGAATGAATAAGAACACGCTGATTGGTACCATCTTGATGTGTCTGATCTTTGCGGCGATGATGTGGTTTAACCAGCCTTCGCCCGAACAGATTGAGGCACAGCGACGCTACCAAGACTCCATTGCCCGCGCCCAGCGCGAAGCCACTGTGGACGCAGCAGCGCAACAGCTGTTGTCAGCCCAGGCGGCTGAAGGCGCAGAGGCAGACTCTCTCTCAGCCACACAAATCGACTCTATCAAGACGCTGCGCATGCAGCAGAAGTATGGCAACTTAGCCGCTGCCGCCACGGGCGAAGACCGCGTGGTGACGCTTGCCAACAAGGTGCTCAGTGTGGGCATCTCGGCTAAGGGCGGTGTGGTGACTTCGGCTCGGTTGGCTGATTATAAGAATTATTTAGATGAGAACATTGAGGTCATCACGCCCCAAGACAATAAGTTCTACTTCACCTTCCTCTCGGCTGCCGGTAAGTATATCTCTACCGAGGAGCTTTACTTCACCCCCACCGAGGTGACCGACACCACAGTGGTGATGCGCATCACGGCAGACCCCGAGTTGGGCGGCAAGAGCTATTTAGAGCTGCGCTACACGCTGCCCGCCGACAGCTATGTGCTCTATATGGACTTGCGCTACAACGGCATCGGCGACATCGTTTCGCCCACGCAGCAGTCCATGACGCTCACCTGGGACCAGAAGTTGGCGCAGCAGGAGCAGGGTCGCACCTTCGAGGAGCGTTACAGCAGCCTTTTTTATAAGTACAACGGCGAGTCGCCCGACGATTTGAGCAACTCAAAGAACGACACCGAGCGCATCAGCGGTCAGCTGAGCTGGGTGGGCTTCAAAAATCAGTTCTTCTCGGCAGCCTTGGTGACCAACGGGGTCTTCAATGCCGGCGAGCTGACAAGCACCGTCTACAGCGAGAAGCAGGAGCCGGGCTACTTGAAGCACTATAAGGCCGAACTCGAGTTCGACCTGACGAACTCAAACACTGCCACCACCGTGCCGATGGCATTCTATTTGGGGCCCAACTCCTACCCGCTTTTGGCTGAGGTTGACGACCAGTTGTCAGAGCGCTTAGGGGTGAAATACGGGTTGATGCTCCAGAAGTTGGTGCCGCTCGGATGGGGCATCTTCGGCTGGGTGAACCGCTTCATCGTCATTCCGGTGTTTAATTTGTTGAGCCGCTTCATCGGCAACTATGGTGTCATCATTCTTCTGCTGACGCTCTTCATCAAGCTCATCACGCTGCCCTTCACCTATAAGTCTTACC
>CAZBWT010000187.1:0-2863 GCA_964495625.1 uncultured Prevotellaceae bacterium
TGAAAATAAACAGTAACCAATAAACCCAACGGCAGTGGTCCTTTAATAACCCTGTCTCGACCGGAAATATGAAAAAGCTTTTACTCCCCCTTGTTGCCATCGTGTTGTGTGCCATCGTGATGTTCCGCTCAATGCAGAAGACCGCGGTTCCCTATCAGTACCTCGAAGGTGCCGTGTTTGGCACCATCTACCACATCACCTATCAGGGCAATGAGGACTATCACGACGAGATACGCTCCACGTTTAAGACGTTCGACGCATCACTTTCGATGTTCAACCCAACGTCCATCATCAGCCGATTCAATCAGAACGACTCTACGGCAGTGGCAGATGAGTATTTCACCACGGTGTTTCGCAAGTCGATGACGGTGTCGGAGGCTACCCATGGCGCGTTCGACATCACGGTGGCTCCGTTGGTGAACCTGTGGGGCTTCGGCTTTAAGAATAGCGACTCGGTGACACAGGTGGCTGTGGATAGCATCCGCGCCTTCGTAGGCTACCACATGGTGCAGCTCGACGACGAGGGACACTTGACCAAGACCGACGAACGCACCATTATGGATGCCTCGTCGGTGGCAAAAGGCTATGCTTGCGACGTGATAGCCGGTGTGCTGCGCGCCCACGGTGTGACCAACTATATGGTGGAGATTGGCGGTGAGATAGCCCTTAACGGTGTGAACGACAAAGGCAGCGCGTGGAGCATCGGCATCAACAAACCCACCGAAGACCCCTCGAACACGCTGAGTGAAATCGACAACGTGTTGCAAATGACCTCGGGAGGCATGGCCACCTCGGGTAACTATCGCAACTTCTACTACAAAGACGGCAAACGCGTGGCTCACACCATCGACCCGCGCACGGGTTACCCCATTCAGCAAGACATCTTGAGCAGCACTGTGGTGGCTGCCGACTGCATGACCGCCGACGCTTATGCCACTGCCTTTATGGTGCTCGGCAAGGAGCGTAGCCTCGAGGTGTTGGCTGCCGACACTTCGCTGTCAGCCTACTTCATCGTCTCGACCGGCGACACCACGGGTGCTCACCCTTACGACATCGTCTACTCGCCCAAGATGAAGGCTATGCTTAAGAAGCCCTGATCTTGCATGGATATATTTGCGCAGATATGCTGGTAACCTTTTGCATGGATATTTGCGCAGATATCTCTTTGTGTAGATACTTGCTCGTATATACTTTTGCATAATGCTTCTGCATATATCCTTGAGTATATCCTTGAGTTATATACTTGTCACGCATACACATACTTCATATAAATTGCTACTACTATGAAAATCTTAACGACAATCATGCTTACGCTCTGCACATTGCCCATGGCGGCACAGACATCGTATTACAACGAAACGAAACCCACCTCCACCACTGCGCCCGCTTCAGCCCAGGTGCAGGCTGCCCCGCTCTATGGCAAGACCATGGTGATTATAGGCGACAGCTACGTGCGCAACCACCGCCGCCCGATAGAGGAGACGTGGCACTACCTGGTGGCAGAGAAATACCACATGAACTACTACAACTACGGCAAGAACGGCAACTGCGTGGCATTCGACCGCACCAATCGCGGCTTCGGCATACCGATGTATCAGCGCCTCGATGAACTCAAGACTCCCGCCGACTATGTGATAGTGGTGGCAGGTCACAACGATGCCACCATGATTGGCGACCGTGACAGCACGATGACCGACGACGAATATTATGCCCGTCACGACACTCTGCTCGAGGAGTTCCGTTTGCGCCTTGAACAGCTCATTGACAGCCTCATAGCCAAATACCCCAACGCAAAATTAGCCTTCATCACACCGTGGAACGTAGATCGCCCCGGCTTTGTCGAAACCCTTTGGACGCTGCAGCAAGTGTGCGGCGAACGCTCGGTGCCCCTCTATGACGCAGCCACGCAAAGCGGCATTTATGTGCGCAACGAGGCTTTCCGCCGCCGATACTTTCAGGGAGCCAACGACACGGCTCACCTCAATGCCGCCGGTCATAAGCTGTTCATGCACAAAGCGGAGACCTTCTTGCTCGGGCTTTAAGCAAAGCCAAAAATAACTATAAATGATTGGTTTTAGCTGAAAAATATATATCTTTGCGCGGTCTTCGATAAACCTATGGCGGGAAGACCCGCTGACAGACGCAGTAAATTCTGATAAAATAATACATAATACAACAATGGCTACACAGGAAGATGTATTTAAGAAGTTAGTATCCCACTGCAAGGAATATGGCTTTGTTTTTCCCTCAAGTGAAATTTATGATGGACTCGGTGCCGTCTACGACTATGGTCAGAACGGTGTTGAGCTGAAAAATAACATTAAGCAATATTGGTGGCGTGCCATGACGTTGCTCCACGAGAACATCGTCGGCATTGACTCTTCCATCTTCATGCACCCCACCATCTGGAAGGCTTCGGGTCACGTCGACGCTTTCAACGACCCGTTGATTGACAACCGCGACTCTAAGAAGCGCTACCGCGCCGACGTGCTCATCGAAGAGCAGTTGGCTAAATACGAAGAGAAGATTAAGAAAGAGGTAGAGAAAGCCGCCAAGAAGTTCGGCGACGCTTTCGACGAGGCTAAGTTCCGCGAGACCAATCCCCGTGTGTTGGAGCACCAGGCTAAGTGGGACGCTCTGCACAAGCGCTACAGCGACGCTATGAATGCCAACGACCTCGTAGAGCTGAAGCAAATCATCCTCGACGAGGGTATCGTAGACCCCATCAGCGGCACCAAGAACTGGACCGACGTGCGTCAGTTCAACTTGATGTTCTCCACCGAGATGGGTTCCACAGCTGACGGTTCGATGAAGATCTATCTCCGTCCGGAGACGGCACAGGGCATCTTCGTCAACTTCCTGA
>CAZBWT010000188.1:0-2856 GCA_964495625.1 uncultured Prevotellaceae bacterium
TGTAGTCCATAGCAGAGTCGAACTGCTCTTTAGAGAATGAAAATCTCTCGTCCTAACCGATAGACGAATGGACCATCACTCACGACCCTCAGCCGCTCGGGGCTTCTTGTCGTTTTGCGGGTGCAAAGATAGCGACATTTTGTTTTTGTGCAAATATTTTGCTTTGTTTTTTCGCCTCCGGTTCCGTTTTTCGCTGTTTCATCGTAAATTTGCGCAATCAATTCTACGCTTTCACAGCGCACAGCGGTGACTTGCGAATAACTTTATCGCCAACCCACATGTTCGAGAAAACCCAAGGCATCGTCCTTGCCTCCATACCCTACAACGACCGCACGCAGCTGCTGCACATCTACACAGAGCTTTTCGGCAAGGTCACCTATCGACTGAAACTCGCCATGGGTCGTCGCCGCCCCACCGACCGGCTGATGCAAGCCCCGCTCACCCTGCTCGAGCTCGATGCCACACACAGCGGCACACAGCAGGTGCCCACGCTGCGCGAATGTCACATCTTGCAGTCGCCCTACGAAGCTGCCATGGCGCAGCCCGACAAGATGGCGCAATGTATGTTCATCGCCGAGCTCTTAGACCGCAGCGTGAAAGAGGTGGAGCCCAATGCCGAGCTCTATACGTTTGTGCGTCAGAGCATTGAGCTCCTCGCGCTCACCACCGGCGGCAGCGCCAACTTCCACCTAACCTTCACCATGCGCCTATGCCACCTCTTAGGCTTCCAGATCAACACCCGCGACTACCGACCGGGCATGCGCTTCGACATCCGCGAAGGGGTCTTCACCGACCGAGACCTCCCCCACCCCTACTACCTCGACGCAACAACCAGCCGATACTTCAACGAGCTGCTGCAAGTCGGTTTTTCCGAACTCGACACGATAGCGCTCAGCCGCGAGCAGCGCAACTATTGGCTCGACACCCTGCTGCTCTACCTCAAATTTCACCTCCCGGAGATGGGGGAACTCAAGTCCTACGCCGTGCTGAAAGAACTCTTCACATAAAAAAAGACAACAATGCCGCCCGGAGGTCACCCTCCGTGCGGCATTGTTTATATCGGGGCAGTTACAGACCGCGACGCAGCAGACAGCGCTCGTCACAAATCATTCTGCAAAGCGGCTTAGAGCACCTGGTGATAAAGGTCGATGATGTCTTCCTTCGTCACGTCGCGCGGGTTGCCCGGAGTGCAGACATCGGCGATGGCCTGTTCAGCCAAAGCGGGGATATCAGACTCCTTGATGCCGATCTCCGACAAGTGCTGCGGGATGCCCACCTCAATAGCGAGGTTACGCACAGCCTGGCAGGCAGCCTTGGCAGCCTCCTCCTTCGTCATGCCGGGCTTGTAAGCATCCATCGCCTTGGCGATCTCAACATACTTGTCGAGGCAGACCGGAGCGTTGAACTCCATGATGGTAGGCAACAACAAAGCGTTAGCCACACCGTGAGGAATGTCGAAGAGCGAACCCAACGGGTGAGCCATGCCATGCACCACGCCCAAACCTACGTTTGAGAATGCCATGCCGGCAATATACTGAGCCACAGCCATACCGTTGCGACCCTCGGGGTTCTTGGGCTGGAACACAGCCAGGCGCAGATACTTATTAATCATGCGGATAGCCTCCAACTCGAACATATCAGACATCTCCCAGGCAGCCTTGGTGATGTAACCCTCGATGGCATGCGTCAGCGCATCCAAACCCGTGGCGGCAGTAGTGCCCTTCGGCAGCGAATACATCAACTCGGCATCTACGATAGAGCAGCAGGGAATGTCGTTCGGGTCAACGCAGACCATCTTCTTCTGCTTCTCCTCGTCGATGATGACGTAGTTGATGGTAGTCTCGGCAGCCGTACCCGCAGTGGTAGGCAGTGCGATGATCGGCACCGTCTTATGCTTGGTGGGAGCCACGCCTTCCAGCGAAACCACATCGGCAAACTCGGGGTTGTTCGACACGATGCCGATGCCCTTAGCCGTATCCATCGACGAGCCACCGCCGATAGCAACCAAGAAGTCAGCGCCGCTCTTCTTAAAGGCTTCCACGCCGTTCTTCACGTTCGTCACTGTGGGGTTCGGCTTCACTTCGCTATAGATTTCATACGGGATGCCGGCTTCGTCGAGCACGTCGCTCACCATCTTAGCCACGCCGAACTTGACGAGACCCTTATCGGTTACGATCAATGCCTTCTTGAAACCAAGACGAGCCACTACACCCGGCAACTCCTTGCGTGCACCGGGACCGAAGTATGATACTTCATTGAGGATAAAACGATTTACCATTGGATGAAATAGTTTGTTTAAGGTGTAATTGTGTTATTGTTGTATAAGCGTTAGTTGCATAAGCGTTGTGTGTTGCACAGCGTGTGCATTGGGGTTATTGTTGCACAAAGATAAAGCTTTTAACTTAGCCGCAAACATTTAAACGATTTTATTTCACTCCAACGGCAAACTTTCGTGAATTTGCTTGGCAGTGCCATCCCCGCAACTAAGAAAAACGGGCAGAGCTGCCCCCCACAGCCAAACAAAATACAATAACAAACAAGTGGCTCGCCACTCCCGAGTTGGGAAGGGCGAGCCACTATTGACTTATACTGTTTTAGATAATAGCTATTGTAGCAGTGACAATTAGCCGTTAACCTTAGCCATGTGGGCGATGAGTTCGAGCACCTTGTTAGAGTAGCCAATCTCGTTGTCATACCAAGACACAACCTTAACGAATGTGTCGGTCAAAGCGATACCGGCCTTAGCGTCGAAGATAGAAGTGCGAGTGTCACCGAGGAAGTCGCTTGAAACGACAGCATCTTCAGTGTAACCGAGCACACCCTTCAATTCGCCTTCAGAAGCAGCCTTCATAGCGT
>CAZBWT010000189.1:0-2842 GCA_964495625.1 uncultured Prevotellaceae bacterium
TGAAAGTTTATTGGCGGCAGGATGTACACCGCCGATTCTAAAAGTCTTCATATCTCTTTGTTATTTTTTTCTTGTTATTATTCGGCAGTCTTGGGAGCTTCGGCAGTTTTGGGTGCTTCTGCCTTGGGTGCCTCAGCCTTGGGTGCTACGGGAGCTTCTGCCTTGGGTGCTTCAGCTTTAGGTGCCTCTGCCTTGGGTGCTACGGGAGCCTCAGCCTTGGGAGCTTCTGCTTTAGGTGCCTCAGCCTTGGGAGCGGCAGCGGGAGCAGCTTCTTTCGGCTTGGGAGTGGGCGGAGTGAACGTGCAGTGGATGGCCTTCTTCGGACATTCGGGCACGCACATGCCGCAAGCCTTACACTTCTCGGGGTCGATGTAAGCCAAATTGTTCTCAACGGTGATGGCATCGAACTTGCAGACCTTGGCACACTTACCGCAGCCGATGCAAGCGTTCTGGCAAGCCTTCATGGCCACGCCACCCTTATCCTTGTTGACGCAGCTAACCCACACACGGCGGTGATTAGCGCTCACCAAACGACCCTTCTTGCGGAGCTCGATGACGAACTTCGGACAAGCCTTGGCGCAAGCGCCACAAGCCACACACTTCTCGTCGTCAACCTCCGGCAGACCCGTTTCGGGGTTCATGTGGATGGCATCAAACTGACAAGCCTTCACGCAGTCGCCCAAGCCGATGCAACCAAAAGCACAGCCTGTTTCGCCTGCAAACGTAGCGGCAGCCACGGCGCAGCTCTTGGCACCGTCATAGCGAGCCACCTTCGGACGTGCGCACACCGAACCGTTGCAACGCACCACAGCCAACTTCGGCTCGGCGGCAGCTGCCTCCAAACCCAAGATGCCTGCCACCTTAGCCATAGTCTCGGCACCACCCACCGGACACATCAGTCCGTCGAGCGACGTAGCCTTAACACAAGCGTCAGCCATACCGTGACAACCGGGGAAGCCGCAGCCACCACAGTTGGCTCCGGGCAACACCTCTTCAACCTCGCCTACGCGAGGGTCTTCATACACATAGAACTTTTTGGCAACTAAAAATAGTACCAAAGCGCCTATGGCTCCAATCACGCCAAGCACGACAAGAGCAATCACAATAAAATTCATAGCGATACTAATATTGATTATAATGTTTTAAAAATATGTTTTCCAAAAGAATAAGCGTGTGTGTGTGTTTCTACGCATCCTTACGCAGTCTCAAGAGAGCGAAGTTGGAATGAGAACTTGGTCTTTAGTCGATTGCGGAAACAAAACAAAACGACATAATAAATGACCAATAAGACGAGGACAGCCAACGCTCCCCCGGCCTCACCGGTCATGCTACCCACCACGAAAAGAGCCACCATGCACAGCACCAACGGCACGATGAAGGCATAAGCCAATGCCGACCATGCCATGCTGTTGCTGCCCACCAACATCACCCGTTCGCCGGGCTTATAGGCTATGCCGCCACTCTCGGCGACAATCACCTTTTCTTTCTGATCGGACGCGGTGCAGGCTCCGCGCGCATGACATCCGCTGCAGGCTGAATGTTGCACGATTAAGACCGAGACCTGCGTCCCTTCACTATTTATGACTACCCCTTCGTGGGTGATCGCTTTACTCATGAGTTTTGAATTGTAGTGTGCAAAAGTAGTGCATTTTCTCCGACAAATGAAACAGACAGCTAAAAAACTTATCATTTCAGTGAAGCAACATGAAAAATTAATTCATTTTCGATTTAAAATTTACATTATTCGTCTACCTTTGTGGCTCATGCCATCATGGGCACACCTATTTAATCTCTACTGATAATGCAGAAACAACATCGTCCCCACTATACTTTTCTAACCACCCTTGCCGCAGCGGTCACCACGGCGGGTCTCGCCGCGTCATGCACCGCCAAGACAGCCAAAGAAGCCGCCGCCGCGCAAAGTGAGTCCACCGTGCAGGTGCCCGCCTTTCAAGCCGACAGCGCCTATGCCTACATAGCCCGACAGTTGGAGTTCGGTCCGCGCGTGCCGGGCAGCGAGGCGCAAACCGCCGCAGCGGAGTGGCTCATCGGCGAGTTGCAGCGCCACGGTGCCGAGGTGCACCACCAAACCGGCACGGTCACCGCCTACGACGGCACCCGCCTCCCCATCCACAACATTGTGGGCTGCTACAATCCGCAGTCCACCCGGCGTGTGCTGCTCCTCTCCCACTGGGACTCTCGCCACGTGGCAGACCACGATGCCGACCCCGCCAAGCGTCGGCAGCCCGTGCCCGCCGCCAACGACGGTGCCAGCGGTGTGGGTGTGTTGCTCGAGCTTGCCCGCCTCATGCACAGCCAAGCGCCAGCCATCGGTGTGGACCTTCTTTTGGTCGATGCCGAAGATTATGGTGCCCCCGAGGACTGGACGGGCGAACACAGCGAGGAAGACTGGGCGCTCGGCACTCAGTATTGGTGCCGCGCCCCCCACGTGCCCGGCTACCAAGCGTCTTATGGCATCTTGCTCGACATGGTGGGCGGACGCGATGCCACCTTCTTTCGCGAATATTTCTCCGAGAAGTTTGCCGGCAGCGTAGTCGATCATATCTGGAAGACAGCCGCCCGCCTCGGCTACGGCAAATATTTCCGCAACAAACAGGGCGGAGCCATCACCGACGACCACTACTTTGTCAACCTCATGGCGGGCATCCCCACGGCAGACATCATCCACACCGACTCCAACTCTTCCAACGGCTCTTTCTATGAATATTGGCACACCACCGACGATACGCTCGACAAGATTTCGCGCGAGACGCTCCGTGCCGTGGGTGAGACCATCACGCACATCATCTATGAGTGACAGCCGGGCTTCACTATATATAGG
>CAZBWT010000190.1:0-2799 GCA_964495625.1 uncultured Prevotellaceae bacterium
ATGCTGCTTCCGCCGCCCTGCTCGCAGGCGACGTGGCCGGCATGATGCAGCAGCTGAAGGCGGTGTTGGCATCCGTGCCCTACATGAAGGGCGACAAGGCTGTCTTGGCGGATGCCGAGAAGACGGAGGCGCATTATCACATTCTCTTCTATTTCTTCTTCCGCATGCTCTCCAACGAGGTCTATGCCGAGGTGCGGAGCGCCATCGGTGCCACGGACGTGGTGATCAAGACCCCAAAGTTTATCTACATCGTGGAGATTAAGATTGACGCGAGACCTGAGGTGGCACTCGCGCAGATTGAGGCTAAGGGCTACGCCACCCCCTTCCTCGCCGACGGGCGCAGACTTGTGTGCATCGGCGTGAACTTCTCGACTGCCACGCGCACCATTGAGGAGTGGCTGACAGAACTATAACGCACTCGGTAGGAAAAAAGCGCAAATTAGGCTGTAATCCTCTGTGTTTCAAGAGCATTACAGCCTAATGTTTGCTCTCTAAGTTCCAAGAGCATTACAGCCTAATGTTTCCTCTCTGTGTTTCAAGAGCATTACAGCCTAATGTTTGCTCTCTAAGTTCCAAGAGCATTACAGCCTAATGTTTACTCATTACTCCTTCAACCACTTGTCGAGCCAGCGGAAGAAGACGCGCTGCCAGAGCACGCAGTTTTGGGGCTTCTGCACCCAATGGCATTCGTCGGGGAAGTAGAGCATCTCGGCGGGGATGCCACGCAGGCGAGCGGCATTGAACGCTTGCATGCCTTCGGTGGAGGGGATGCGATAGTCCTTCTCGCCGTGTATCACGAGGATCGGGGTATCCCATTCGCCCACGGCTTTGTGGGGCGAGTTGGCGAAGGTCCTTTGCGCGGTGGCATTATCCTTCTCCCAATAGCCGCCGCCCATATCCCAGCGGCAGAACCAGCTCTCTTCGGTCTCGGCATACATGCTCTCGAGGTTGAAGATGCCGGCATGGGCGATGAAGCATTTGAAGCGTTTCTCGTGATGCCCCGCCAGGTAATAGACCGAGTATCCGCCAAAGCTGGCTCCCACGGCTCCGAGGTGGTCGCGGTCGCACCAGGGCTCTTTGCTGACCTCGTCGATGGCGGTGAGGTAGTCGTCGATGCACTGACCGCTGTAGTCGCCCGAGATCTGCTCGTTGAAGGCTTGTCCGAAGCCCGGCACACCGTGGCGGTTGGGCAGCACCACGGCATAGCCTTGGCTCTGCATCATCTGTATGTTCCAGCGGATGCTCCAGAACTGGCTCACGGGGCTTTGCGGTCCGCCCTGGCAGTAGAGCAGCGTGGGGAACTTCGCCTCGGGGTTCTCGGCTCTGAGGCGGTCGAAGCCTGCGGGCAGCGCCACCCACACGAGCATCGAGTCGCCATTGGTGCAGCGCATCCGGCGTTTCTCGATGCGTCCCATCTCGATTTGGTCTAAGATGTGCTTGTTTTCGAAGGTGAGCTGCGTGGCGGCATGGGTGGTTTCATCGACGGCATAAATGTCGTCGGGCGCGCTCATGCTGTGGCGCGTGGCGATGAGCTGCTGACCGGCAAAGCAGAGTGAGCCGAAGTCGTAGTCGCCACCGTCGCTGACGCGGGTGATGACGGCACCGGTGGTGTCGAGTCGATAGAGCTGGCAGGTTGCCTCGACGTAGCTGCGGAAGTAGATGGCAGCGCCCGAGGGTGCCCACACGAACTGGTCGCAGTTGTCGCGATAGTCCGCGGTGAGGTCGGTGGGCTGCGTCACCGGCACTGCCACCCACTGTTCGGCAGGGGTGTTGTTGAAGGGGGTCATGTCGAGCAGCATGAGGCGCTGTTTGTCGCTCTCGTAGCCGTCGCGCGCCATGCTGCACCATGCCAACTGCTGTCCGTCGGGGCTGAACGCGGGGGCGGTGTCATAGCCCTCCATGTCGGTCATCCCCGCTGTGAGGTTGCGGGTGGTGCCGGTGGCGAGGTCGTAGAGGTAGAGGTCGGAGTTGGTGCTCAGCGCATAGTCTCTGCCCGTCTTTTTGCGGCAGGCGTAGACCAATCGCTGCCCGTCGGGGCTGAAGCTGAAGTCTTCGGTGCCGCCATGCGGGCGCATGGGGCATTCATAGGGTTCACCCTCTAAGATGTCTTTGGGTGTGCCCACCGTGGTGCCGTCGAACGTGGCGATGAAGGGGTGGGGGCAGTCGGTGACGAAGTCGTTCCAGTGGCGATACATCAGGTCGTCGAAGATCTGTCCGGTCGCTTCTCCGAGGTCGGGGTAGAGGGTCTCGGCGGCATTCTGCAGGGGGTAGGCGGCTATGATGAGCACGTGCTGACGGGTGGGCGAGAGGATGAAGCCCTCGATGTCCGCCTCGGCAGCTTCGCCCTCGGCATCTGCGGGCCGGGGCAGGCAGAAGTGGCTCACCTGGCGGCGGTTCTTGCCGTCGGCATCCATGACCCATATCTGGCTGGTGCCGCTCTCGCGGCTCAAGAAGGCGATGCTGCCACCCTCGAGCCACACGGCGTTTTGTTCGCTCTGTGCGGTGTGGGTGATGGCATGGTTGTCGCTGCCGTCGGTGCCTACCACATAGAGCTCGCGGTTAGATTTGTTTTGGGCAACGTTAGTGTAGGTGACGCCATAGAGCAATTTGGTGCCGTCGGGCGAGGGCTGCACGTCGGTGATGCGCCCCATTTCTTGCAGGATTTCGGCGGTGAGCCGGTGGTTGCTGACGGTGGGTTCGCTGCGCCCAATGATGTCTGCCTCGGCTGTCGCCTGCCCCGCGGGGGTGGTGCACGCTGTGATGCCCATTAGGGTGGTTGCCATAAGTAGTGTGGTGTTA
>CAZBWT010000191.1:0-2787 GCA_964495625.1 uncultured Prevotellaceae bacterium
TTTTTTTGCGCTATTTTCCCCCAACCTTTGACTACACTGTGTTTCCACCTCAACTTTAGACTTTTTTCGCCACTTTAGATGACTTAGCTCTCCACATGGCTCACGGCGAGCTCCGCGCGTGAGGTGTGTGCACATCGGCTGAGTTTATGCGAGCTGCCACCGCAACATGTGTGCACGGCACCGGGCACCAAAGTGTTGCGGCGGTGACGTGTGTGCTTGTGGCTTGAGGCGCGTCAGTCAAAATGGGCGACATGGGTGCATGCCGACGTTTGCCGACGTGCGACGGGAATGATGTGATTGGTGTGTGAGGGGCGAACGATTGTCATCGCCTCTTACGGCTTCGGTGTTTGGCTTGGTTGTTGCGACAAAAAATGCGCGGGATGATTCTCATCAGCCCGCGCCGGTTAGAAAATTGAAAACGCGAATGAACAATTAATAATTATTATTTTTACCTTTACCTAATCAATTAATTAAAAGTAACCTAATCGATTTCAATTATTTGAAGAGTTGCTGCTCGGTGAACTTACCGAGGGTCAGATACTTCTTGTAGAGGGCTTGATAAGCCTCGGTGTTCGCCTTGTTGGGCTGATACTCATAAGAGAAGCCGCTATTCATCGCCTCGATGGCATCTTCCACCTTGGCATAGACACCGGCTGCCGTAGCCGCAAACATGGCTGCACCCAGGGCGCATGCCTGGTCGGTCTTGCACACCTTGATGGGCATGCCTAATACGTCAGACATGGTCTGCATCACAAAAGGCGACTTCAAGGCGATGCCGCCAATGCCGATGACGTTGTCAATGCGTACACCTTCCTCAATGAAGCGGTCGGCAATAGCCTTGGTGCCGAATGCGGTGGCTTCGACCAACGCACGGAACACCTGCGGAGCCTTGGTGCCGAGAGTGAAGCCGGCAATGGTGCCTTGCAGCAACTGGTTGGCATCGGGGGTGCGACGACCGTTAATCCAGTCGGTGGCAATCATGGTGCTCTCTTCTAACGGTATCTTCTCTGCCTCTTTGGTGAGGGCGGCAATGATCTTGTCACACGTCTCCTCAACCAATGCTTCGACAGTAGCCTCGGGCAAAGCTGAGGCAGCGGTAGTGGTGGGCAAAATCTGACGCACGGGGAACTCCAACACGCGGCGGAACATGGCATAGACATCGCCAAACGACGACTGACCGGCCTCCAAGCCTATCATGCCGGGAATCACCGAACCGTCCACCTGACCACAGATGCCGCGGATGCACTTGTCGCCGATGGCATCATAGGGTGCCACCATCACGTCGCACGTAGAGGTGCCGATGACGCGCACCAAAGTGCCCGATTTAATGCCGGCACCAACAGCACCCATGTGGCAGTCGTAGGCACCGCCTGCCACCACCACTTGTGTGCTCAAACCCAGACGGGCTGCCCACTCGGGGCAAAGAGTGCCCACGGGCTTGTCGGCAGTCTGGGTGTCAGTGAAGAGGCGCGCACGGAAACCTGCCAACTTCGGGTCGAGCTTCACAAGGAACTCTTCGGGGGGCAGACCGCCCCACTTCTCGCTCCACATGGCTTTGTGACCTTCGGCACAGCGGCTGCGCACAATGTCTTTAGCCGTGCGTACACCGGTCAACACGGCAGGGAGCCACTCGCAATATTCCACAATGGAGTATGCCTTGGCTGCCACCTCGGGGTCTTCGCGAAGCACGTGCATGGCTTTTGCCCAAAACCACTCGGCAGAGTAGATGCCACCCTCATACATCGAGTAGTCAACGTCGTTAGCCTTGCACTTCTCGTTGATCTCGGCGGCTTCTTTCACGGCGGTGTGATCTTTCCAGAGCACGAACATTGCGTTCGGGTTGTCTGAGAATTCATGCAGCATCGCCAAGGGGGTGCCACTCTCGTCGGTGAAGGCAGGGGTGGAACCGGTGGTGTCGAACGCAATGCCGACCACCTGTGCGGCTACCTCGGGGGCACACTGCGCCAAAGCCTCTTTGACCGAGCTCTCGAGCACGTCGAGATAGTCTTGCGGGTGCTGGCGCCACTGGTTGATCTTGGGGTTGCAATACAATCCCTGCTTCCAGCGCGGGTAGTATTTCACCGACGTGGCTAAGATTTCGCCACTCTCGGCATTGACGACCAACGCGCGAGCCGAGTCGCTGCCGTAGTCTAATCCGATAACGTATTTTGCCATAATGTTTTTCTTGTCTGAAATAGTCCCCAACTGCAAGCCGAGGGTTTACCCTGTGGTAAATGCCATGGTCCCATCGACTTGCAGCGGGTTTTGGTTGTTGAGCGTCGGCTTGTTTTTAGCAGAGAGCCTTATTGAGCATGTAGTAGACTTCGTTCATGCGAAGCTCCTTCTTGAACTCGCTGATGGTGGTGTCTTTGTTGATGTGCACCATCTCGATGCCGGCAATCTCGGCATAGTCTTCCCAATACTCAGCCGTGAGGTCGTATGAGAAGCATGAGTGGTGTGTGCCACCGGCCAAGATCCAAGCACCTGCGCCCACCTCGAAGTTAGGCTGCGGAATCCAAAGGGCTGAAGCCACGGGGAGCTTCGGCAGGGGGTTCGACTTGATGCACTCCACGTCGTTCACAATGAGGCGGAAGCGGTTGCCGAGGTCGATGACCGTGGCGGTGCAACCGGGACCCTGCTTGCTGGTGAAGACCAGGCGAGCCGTCTCGCTGTCGATGCCGATGCTGAGGCGATGTACCTCGAGTTTCGGCTTCTGCTCGGCAATGAGGGGGCAAACCTCCAACATGTGTGCCTGGAGGATGGCGCTACGCTCGCCGTTGAAGTGGA
>CAZBWT010000192.1:0-2780 GCA_964495625.1 uncultured Prevotellaceae bacterium
TCGCTCCCGTCTGCAACCGTCGCCTCGTGCCCTACTGCCCCGGCTGTGGTTCAGTGTCTGAAATCGGCAAGGCTCAGGAGTTGGGCTGCGACCTCACGAAGCTCTTCCCCGGCGACGTATATGGTCCGAACATGGTTAAGGGCTTGAAGGCTCCGTGCCCGTGGTCGAAGATCATGGTTACCGGTGGTGTTTCGCCTGACCGCGAGAACCTCACTGCATGGTTCAACGCCGGTGTTTATTGCGTAGGTATGGGTTCTAAGCTCTTCCCGAAGGATAAGGTTGCCGCAGGCGACTGGGCTTATGTCACCAACAAGTGCAAGGAATGCCTCGACATCATTGCCGACGTTCGCAAGAAGTAATCACGACATGTTAAGAACGTGTCCCCCGCAGCTCCCCACCCGGGGAGCTTGTGGAGGGCACGTTTTCACCTTATCGCGGTTGTCTAATCCGTGAAACAAACATTTAAATCCCCTAAGAATAATGAGTAATACTAAAATGACGAACTGGCGCTGGGTGCTCTGCGCGTTGCTCTTCGTGGCCACCACAGTTAACTACCTCGACCGCCAAGTCCTTTCCTTGACGTGGAAAGACTTTATCGCCCCCGAATTTCACTGGACAGATGCTGACTACGGAACCATCACCGGTTTCTTCTCCATCTTCTATGCCGTGGCCTGCCTTTTTGCCGGCAAGTTTGTAGACTGGATGGGCACCAAAAAGGGTTACCTTTGGGCCATCTTCATCTGGTCGCTTGGTGCTTGTCTCCATGCCGGCTGTGGCTGGGTAGCCATGAACATCGAAGGTCTCAACTCAGTTGAAGAGCTTCGTTTGGTCGAAAAAGGTTCAGCCATTGCTGCCTCTATTGCCTCTGTTAGCGTGTGGTTATTCCTCGCGTGCCGTGCCATCCTCGCCCTTGGTGAGGCAGGCAACTTCCCTGCTGCTATCAAAGTGACAGCCGAGTACTTCCCCAAGAAAGACCGTGCCTTTGCCACTTCAATCTTCAATGCCGGTGCTTCGGTGGGTGCCTTGGCTGCACCGTTGACCATTCCCTTCTTGGCTGCTGCCTGGGGTTGGGAGATGGCATTCATCATCATTGGTGCCCTTGGCTTCATCTGGATGTTCTTCTGGAGCGCTTGCTACGACAAGCCGGAGTCTTCGAAGCACGTCAACGAAGCTGAGTTGACTTATATTCATCAAGACGACGCTGCCGAAGGTGTTAAGACCGATGGCAAGCCCGCCGCTACCACCACCATTCCCTTTGCTAAGTGCTTCACTTATCGCCAGACGTGGTCATTCATCGTTGGTAAATTCTTCACTGACGGTGTGTGGTGGTTCTTCCTCTTCTGGGCTCCCGCCTACTTCTCAGACCAGTTCGGCTATGCTTCGTCATCAGCCATGGGTAGCTTGTTGATCTTCGTGCTCTACCTCATCGTGACGATCCTCTCCATCTTTGGTGGCTACCTGCCCAAACTCTTCGTCGAGAAGAAAGGCATGGAACCCTATGCCGGACGTATGCGCGCCATGTTGATCTTTGCCTTCTTCCCCGTGTTCGCCTTGTTTGCACAGCCCCTTGGTGAGTTGTCAGCATGGTGGCCCGCCATCATCATTGGTTTGGCTGGTGCCGGACACCAGGCTTGGTCGGCAAACCTCTTCTCAACCATTGGTGATATGTTCCCGAAGTCAACCATCGCCACCATCACCGGCATCGGTGCCATGGCAGGTGGTGTAGGTTCACTCTTGATCAACAAGGGTGCCGGTAGCCTCTTCTCTTATGCTGCCGAGCAGGGTTCAGCATTCTCATTCCTTGGCTTTGAAGGCAAACCCGCAGGTTACATGATTATCTTCTGCATCTGCGCCGTGGCTTACCTCATCGCTTGGACGATTATGAAGACCCTTGTACCCCGCTACAAGAAGATCGAAGCCTAATCAGCTTTCCAACAACTAACCTCCTCCATACCGCAGATCATCAGACCTCGATGTGGAGGAGTTTTTTTATAAGTCAATATCCCCCCCTTATGAGCACCGACACCTTCCAATTCAAACACTTCACCATCCACCAAGAGCGCACAGCAATGAAAGTAGGCACCGACGGAGTGCTGCTCGGAGCCTGGGCACCCCTCGCCACAGCGCGCCGCATCTTAGACATCGGCACGGGCACGGGGCTCATCGCACTCATGGCGGCGCAGCGTGCCCCGCAAGCTGTCATTGAAGCCGTCGAGATAGAGGCTGAGGCGGCAGCACAGGCTGAGGCGAACGTAGCGGCAAGCGCATGGGGCGACCGCATCCACATCCACCACACCGACTTCGAGCAATACGCTGCCGCTGAGGCGGAACGAGGATTCACGTTCGATGTCATCATCAGCAATCCGCCGTTCTTCACCGAGACGCTCAAATCTGCCGATGCCGGACGAGCCATGGCGCGGCATGCCGATTCGCTCCCCTTCGCGCAACTCATGGCGGGCAGTGCCCGGCTACTCACACCCGACGGAGCTCTTGCCCTCATCTACCCCTACACCGCCGACGGTGACGTGCAGACGGCTGCCATCAGCGCCCGACTCTACTGCTCCGACCTTTGCGAAGTGCACACCACGCCGCGCAAGGCTCCCAAGCGACTCATGGCAATCTTCCGCCACACGGCTCCAAGCTACGTCTTTCGGCGCACCACGCTCAATTTGCACGATGCCACCGGTGCCCTCTCGGCGGAATACCGAACCCTTACAAGCGAGTTTTACTTGTAGTCAGTATCAACCAAGGCTCGCAACCATCCAAGAGAAGACATTCAA
>CAZBWT010000193.1:0-2689 GCA_964495625.1 uncultured Prevotellaceae bacterium
GTGTGGCGGAGGTGAGGAGCTCGCCCTGATGCTGCTGATCAAGATCGCTGCCGAAGACGAAGCCGAGGCGCGTTCCATCCTCACCGAGCTTATCTGCGAGGCGGAGACTCCCGCCCTCGCTGCCGCCTACTCCCGCCTCGCCCTCATCATGTTGTAAATAAACACAACAACCCCCACTGAGGCTATTAGCGCATCTGCTAATTGTCAGTGGGGGGGTATTTTCCGATTAATCGTTCTCGGGTATTCCGGGTTAATCGTTCTCGGGTATTCCGGGTTAATCGTTCTCGGGCGACACAGGCCACGGGTTGTGGGTGATGCCTGCCATCTGCTCCATTTGGTGGTGAGCCACCTGACGCAGGCGGTCCACCTCCACCTTGCGGTGCTCGGCTTGATTGGGGAAGATAGGTTCGCCGATGGTGATGGTGAGCAGCGGTTGCGACTGGTCGCCAAAGAGGCGATAGAGCCCCGTGCGCTTGCGATAGGTGATGCAGCAGGGCACGATGGGCATGTTGTATTTATAAGCCATTGAGAACGCACCCTTGCGGAAGGGGCGGATGGGTTTATAATAGTCCCAGCGACACTCTTCGGGGAAGACGTGGAACCACTTCTTGCGGCGGTGCAGCTCGTCGAAGGCGGCATTGAACTTCTTCATGGCTGCCATGCCGGAGGGCACGGGGATGCCCCCGATGTGCTTTATATACCAATAGTCTTTGGTCATCAGGTTCTCGCCGTAGACCGGTATCCACAGTTCGCGCCACCGCACGGCTTGCAACACCGACAACAAATCCCAGCGATAGGCGTGGTTGCAGATGGTGATGGCTCCGTCGGCAAGCTCTTTGCGATATTTGCGGAGGATGTTCCTGCCGCGAATGCGCAGTCCATAGCGCAAGGGGTTCATCATGAAACACCACGAGAAGGCCGTGGCATAACACTTGCGGTGTTCGCGTCGGAAGTCTGCGGAGTCATCGAGATATGGATAATTTTCGTCGAAGGTGAGTTCGAGCGTTTTGTGCACCGGCACGAGGTGCTCAAATGAGTCGTCCTCGGGGAAGGCTGTGGCGCGATCGGGCACGTAGACCCCTTCTGCCACTTTCATCTCGCGATAGCGACGATTGGTTAAACATGAAATTGCCATATGGTTATTTTGCCGTTAATTTCTTTGCTATATATTTTCTTTGCTTTATCGTTGTTTTGCTTTATAGGTTCATTGCCGTTGTTTCGTTATCCCCTTATAAGCTGTTTTGAGCCGTTTTTGAGGCGGATGCTTTTATTTGGCACTATTCACGCGCTCGAGCCATGCCGGAAGTTGCTTCTGCATGAACTCTGTAAAGATTTCACCCATAGAAAGCTCGCCGTTTTTGAGTGACACCACATCGACGGTGGCTACGACGCAGGTCTTGCCGTCTGATTTGCGGCGTATCTCTTGGCTGAAGATGAGTCTGAGACCGTCTTGGCGCACGTTCATCAGCGAGTTGAACTTCTCGCTCGACATCATTGGGCGGATGAACTTCAGATCCACCTTCGACACCATCAAGTCCACGCCGGCATCGTGCCACTGGCGAAAGGTGGCACCCATCTGCTCCATAAACTCGAAGCGTGTCACCTCTAAATAGTGCTGACAGAAGGTGTTTGTGGCAGCGCCGAAGCGGTTGCATTCGTAGTCGCGCACCTTCATCTCGTAGTCGAAGAGGGCATTGTTGAGCGTGCCGGTGACCCCTTTGGTGCCGGTCTGAATGATAGAGCTGTGAGGTATGGGGGGTGAGATGTGTCCGTCAAGATATTGCTGAAAGTAGTCGCCGCGTGTGAGGCGTTCGCCCACGGCTATCACCACATCCACTCGAGCTTTGATGCAGAGGTCGTTGGTCTCCATGCGTCGGAACTCCTGGGTGAAGACGAAGCGAGCCCCCTGGCGGCTGAGGTTCAGCCCGGAGCGATACGTCTCGCCCGCCGTGAGGGGAGCGCGGTATTGTATTGCTGTTTCATAGACCACGAAGTCTATGCCCAAGTCCCTGCTCCACGATTTAGGGTCGATGTCGATGCTTTCCAAAAATTCTATGCGTGTCTGCTCAAGGAGGTTGTGGTAGTATGCATTGTTGACCACGCCCTGCATATCACATTCAAAGTCGCGAATCTTTACGGTCGATTCAAATAGATATTTCTTCTTCACTTGTGTACTCGGGTTTATTTAGATTGCGCAAAGATACGTCATTTGGTGTTAAGGTCAAAACGGTGTGGCGTGAATTATTGCACATTTAAACGCGCCCCGAAGAAAATGCTAAGGCGCAACTCCCTCTTTTTGTGGAGCTGCGCCTTGAGCTGTGTAGGTTTCAACGAGCCGGGGCTTATGCGCCGAAGTCGTCGAAGTGGATGCTGTCGTGGCTTACGCCGAGGTCGATAAGCATACCGACTGCTGCCTTCGACATAGGACCGGGTCCGCACATGTAGTATTCGATGTCTTCAGGTGCGTCGTGGTTCTTGAGGTAGTTGTCGTAGATGACCTGGTGAATGAAGCCCACGGGACCATCCCAGTTGTCGGTGGGAAGCGGTGCGGAGAGGGCAATGTGGAACGAGAAGTTCGGGAACTCACGCTCGATGGCGCGGAAGTCTTCTTCGTAGAAGATCTCGGCGCGTGAGCGGGCACCATACCAGTAAGACACCTTGCGACCGGTCTTGACCGTCTTGAACAGGT
>CAZBWT010000194.1:0-2653 GCA_964495625.1 uncultured Prevotellaceae bacterium
GCTTTAGATTTCCTTCACTAAACTTCTCGTTCTGATATTCTCAGCCGCTATGGCGTTCTCACGTATTTATCTCATTTTTGCTAACATGCATTTTTACACCACAAATATATGTTTGTTTTGTTATATAATGCAATCCGGAACACGATTTTTCTACAAAAAGATACATTTTTACCCTATTTCGAGTAGTTACAGCGGGTTTTCGGGCCAAATTGTCAGAAAAACAGGCGGTGTGAGATATTGATAAAATGACACTAACACCCCCTTGCAGCGCCCCGAAGCACCGGTCTATCCGCGCCAACCTTCACCCATGTTGATAGCCCCGCGAGCGGGGCGGTTCGCGCTTTGCGCGGTCGGCATGGGTGAGGGGTGGCTGTGTTGGGGCGAAGTGTGGGGGCGTTGAGGTGCAGGCGGCGAGGCATTGTGTCCCGATCACCCACGGCACGCGTGGCGACGGCGGCACTCGCGGCGGCGAGCACAGCTATGGGCAGATCATGGTGCAGGGGGACGATGACAGAGGTGTATCAAGATCGGCGGTGGGGCATGGCGGTTCCGCCACCACCAACCACAGCGAGAGCGCAACGGCGGAGCCGACGGCGACCGTCACACCTCAACTTTCAGTTCGGTTAGGTATCTTCCGTCTGCCACATCAGACGTGAGCGTGTAATGACCGGGATAGAGCAGCGACAAGCGGCGCTGCAACACGCGCAGACCCACCCCCGTGCTCTTGGCATTGTGGGGGGCGGCAGCCTCTTTAGCGTCACCGGCGGCAGGTGTCTTCATTACGTTGTTGGTGGTGAGGGTGAGGCGGCGGTCAGCCACGGTGAGTTTGATGATGATGGCATCGGGCAGCGAAAGGTTGCCCACATGCTTGAACGTGTTTTCCACCAAAGGCATCAGCAGCAGCGGGGCGATGGGCAGCGTGGGGTCGTCCACACTGATGTCGAGGCGCAGCGACTCGGTCTGAGGCATGCGCAGCCGTTGCAGCTCCACGAGCTGCTTCAGCAGCTGCACCTCGTCGCCCACGGCAACCGTTTGGCGCGAGGCGCTCTCCGTGAGGTAACGCATCAAGCCGGAGAGGCGGATGATGGCCTCCGAAGCGCGGTCGGGCGAGATCCAGATCAGCGCGTCGATGTTGTTGAGTGTGTTGTAGAGAAAGTGGGGGTTGAGCTGGCTGCGCAGCCACAGGTTTTCGTTTTGAGCGTGGCGCAGGCGCACCTCTTGCAGCGTCTCGCCGCGGAACACGCTCAGCAGCGCAATGCCCGTCAGGGCGGCACACAGCAGATAAGCCAACACCAGCCAGCTGCCCACCAACGTGCGCACCGGCGGCTGCAGCAAACCCGCTATGAGGTAGATGACCGCCGCCAACAAACACCCCGCCGCGAGGCAGGCAAAGCAGCGCAGGTGCAAGCCCAACAGTTGCCGGGCGGAATAATGGCGCATCACACCCTCGTGGCTCCACGTCTGATAGTGCACCCACACGCCCACCAAGCCAATGGTGGTGAGCAGCAGGGTGGTGAGCAGCAGCGGCAACAAGATAAAAAACCACCCCGTGCCCGCCGACTCAATCAGGGGGCGCATCAGCCAAACGCTGACGGCACCCCCCGCGAGCAGGTAGGCAGCGGGGCGTACAAAATATTGCAACCAGTTCATGACCGGGTGGGGCTGAGTGTCAGAAATCAATCTCGCCCTTGCCCGCCTTCAGCGTGTTTTTCATGAGCGAACAAATCGTCATGGGTCCCACACCTCCGGGCACCGGAGTGATGTAGCTGCACAATGGGGCAACCTCGTCAAACTTCACGTCGCCGCACAGGCGGAAGCCGGACTTGCGCGTAGCGTCGGGCACACGCGTCGTGCCCACGTCAATCACCGTGGCTCCGGGCTTCACCATATCGGCGGTGACGAAATGCGGCTGACCGATGGCGGCAATCAAGATGTCGGCCGAGCGGCAGATCTCCTTCAGGTTCTCCGACGCGCTGTGGCACACCGTCACCGTGGCGTTGCCCGGCTGAGCCTTGCGCATCATCAGCGTTGCCACCGGTTTGCCCACAATGTTGCTGCGACCCAACACCACGCAGTGCTTGCCCTTCGTCTCGATGTGATAGCGATCCAAGAGGTCGATGATGCCCAACGGCGTGGCGCTCACGAAGCAGGGCAACCCGATGTTGAGGCGACCCACGTTCACGGGGTGGAAGCCGTCAACATCTTTGTGATAATCAATCGCCTCGATGATGCGCTGCTCGTTGATGTGTTTGGGCAGGGGCAGCTGCACGATGAAGCCGTCCACCTCGGGGTCGGCATTCAGCCGGTTCACCAAGCCGAGCAACTCCTCTTCGGTGATGTCCGCCTCGCGGCGTATCAAGGTCGATTTAAAGCCGCACTCTTCGCACGCCTTCACCTTGCCCGCCACGTAGGTCTCGCTGCCACCGTCGTGACCCACCAAGATGGCTGCCAAGTGGGGGGCACGTTTGCCGGCGGCTATCATCTGTTGCACCTCGGCAGCAATCTCTTGTTTGATGGCTGCGGCGGTGGCTTTTCCGTCAATAAGTGTCATGTGGTATCTTTTTGTTGTTTAAGTTTGTCAGGATGGATTATCGGCGCGGCAAGTTGCGCATCAGGGCGCGCGGGTCGCGCTTGGCGTTGGTCATCATCTTCA
>CAZBWT010000195.1:0-2644 GCA_964495625.1 uncultured Prevotellaceae bacterium
TGGACCTTCCGCCGCGGCATGAAGGCTCCGCAGTGCGCGGGCATCATCCACACCGACTTCGAGAAAGGCTTCATCCGTGCCGAGGTTATCAAATATGACGACTATCTGCAATACGGCTCCGAAGCCGCTGTTAAGGAAGCCGGCAAGTTAGGTGTAGAGGGCAAAGATTACGTCGTGCAAGACGGCGACATCATGCACTTCCGCTTCAACGTCTAAACATCTAACCGGAAACTGTAAACATTAAACATAACACCGATTATAGAATTATGAATTATGGATTTATCGCTTGTGGTGGGTTCGTAATTCATAATTTTTTAAAATAGGCAGCGTTTCAAACAAGAAGCCTGCCACAAACGTTTCCCCCTTAATATCTACCGCTATGGCTAAAGGAAAGAAACCGGGCACCTCATCGACAGCCCTTCACGACCGCATCGTGGAGTGGTTTGAGGCACACCCCACCGAGTCATGTAACTACTTGCAACTCTCGCAAGAGTTTGGTATCTACGGACGCACCCAGCGCACCGATGTCTATCATGCTTTGGTCGACCTTTTGGCGCAAGACTTCCTGAAGGAATCCTCGCCGGGTCGCTTCAAGCTTGCGGCGCGTCGCGTAGACAATGAGCAAGAGGGCATCTTCACCCGCCGTTCCAACGGCATTCACTCAGTCACCACCGACGGCGGCGATACCTTCACCATCTACGACGGCAACGACATGCGCGCCCTGACAGGCGACCGCGTGCGCTTCCAGGCGCAGTCTCGCCCCTCCAAGGCGGCGAAAGCTGCCAAAGGCGGCAAACCCGGACGCAAGCCCAAAGCGTCAGCTGCCGACCAGCAACCCGAAGCTCGCGTTGTGGAAGTTGTGGAACGCGCGCCCCACCGCTTTGTAGGCACCGTGCAGCGCAACGGCAACTACATCTTCGTCATCCCGGACAATCGCGCCCTCGACAAAGACTTTTACGTGCGCGAAGAAGACTCCCGCAAATGCAAAGACGGCGACAAGGTCGTCATCGACTTCAAAGAGTGGCCCGCCTTCTCGCGCAACCCCTTCGGAGCCGTTGTAGATATCTTGGGCAAGACGGGCGACAACACCACCGAGATGCACGCCATCTTGGCGGAATACGGTCTGCCCTATAAATACCCCGAGTCGCCCGTGCGCGCCGCCAACCGCATTGCCGACGGCTGCACCGACGAGGAGATAGCCCGCCGCCTCGACATGCGAGACGTGACCACCTTCACCATCGACCCGCGTGATGCCAAAGACTTCGACGATGCCCTCTCGCTGCGCAAGCTGCCCAACGGGCATTGGGAAGCCGGTGTGCACATTGCCGACGTTACCTACTACGTTCACCCCGACACCGTCATCGACCGCGAAGCCTACAGCCGTGCCACGTCGGTCTATTTGGTAGACCGCACCATACCCATGTTGCCCGAACGTCTTTGCAACGAGCTTTGCTCCCTGCGTCAAGACGAAGAGAAGTTAGCCTTCTCCGTCATCTTCGAGATGGACGACGATGCCAACGTGGTTCACTCCAACATCTGTCGCACAGCCATTCGCAGCAATCGCCGCTTCACCTACGAAGAGGCGCAAGAAATCATCGAGACCGGCAAAGGTGACTTCGCCCCTGAGGTCTTAGCGCTCGACCGCTTGGCGAAACAGCTGCGTGCGCGTCGATTTGCCGAGGGAGCCATTGCCTTCGACCGTGTGGAGGTAAAGTTTGAGATAGACGACAAAGGCAAGCCTGTGAGCGTCTACTTCAAAGAGTCGAAAGATGCCAACAAGCTCGTCGAGGAGTTCATGCTTTTGGCGAACCGCACGGTGGCTGAAGCCATCGGCAAGGTCACCAAAAACCACAAGGCAAAGACCTTCGTCTATCGTGTGCACGACAAGCCCACCCCCGAACGCTTAGAGAGTTTAGCCGACACTGCCGCGCGCTTCGGTCACAAGCTCAATGCCTTGGGCAGCAACCGCGAACTCTCGCAGGGCATCAATCGGTTGATGAAAGACATCCACAACCGTCCCGAGGAGAACCTCCTCTCCACCCTTGCCGTGCGTTCCATGGCAAAGGCTGTCTATTCCACCGAAAACATCGGTCACTACGGACTCGCCTTCGACTATTACACCCACTTTACGTCGCCCATCCGCCGTTACCCCGATATGATGGTTCACCGCCTGCTCGACCGCTACTTGGCGCAAGGCGGACGTAGCGTGCCGGCAGCGCAGTGGGAGGAATACTGCAAACACAGTTCCGACATGGAGCAGCTTGCCGCCTCTGCCGAACGTGCCTCCATCAAGTATAAGCAAGCCGAATACCTCTCCGAGCGCCTCGGGCAGACCTTCGAGGGCATCATCAGCGGTGTCACCGAGTGGGGCTTCTATGTGGAGCTCAACGACAACAAGTGCGAAGGCATGGTGCCCGTGCGCGACCTGAAAGACGACCACTACATCTTCGACGAGAAGAACTTCTGCCTCATCGGACGCTCCTCACACCGCCGCTTCACCTTAGGTGATAAAGTGCAGGTGCAGGTGGCATCGGTCAATATGGAGCGCAAGACGGTCGACTTCGCCCTCATCGAAGACTCCGGCAGTTCCGTGCAGCCCTTGGCACCCATGCCGCGGCGCAAGGGTGGCAGACGGCGCAAGTAA
>CAZBWT010000196.1:0-2599 GCA_964495625.1 uncultured Prevotellaceae bacterium
CGGACGAGGTGGCTCAATAGCGCGCCGCCTCGTCGATAAGGGTTCGCAGCCGACGGTTGAATGCGTCTTGCTGCAACAGCTGCTCTAAGGTGAGGTGCATGCGATAGCGCCAATAGTGGCGCGGGTTGGCGGGCACGTTGATGCGCTCTGCGGCGGCATTGGGGTGGCGCAGCTGCTCGTCGATGCCCAACCAGTCTTGAAACGCCAAGATGCAGAGCATCGAGGGCGACTCGAGGTGGCGACGCACTACCTCCTCACACACACTGCCGGGAGCTTCGGCGGGGGTGGGTTCGCTGTGGCGCAACACGGTGTGGAAGAAGCGGTCGGTGAGGGCGGCATCCTCCTGCCACCAGCCGCGCAGCGTGGACATATCGTGGGTGGAGATGGTGCACACCGAGCGGTAGGGATATTCCTCAACATGGGCGAACTCATAACTCGGGTTCTTGGGCATGCGCTGTATCTCGAGGCTGAGTATCTGCAGCTGCTCCATCACCCACGGCACGCAGTCAGGCACCATGCCGAGGTCTTCGCCACACACCAACATGGGGGTGCTCTGCGTCAAGATGGGCAGCTTCTTCATCGCCTCTTGATACCAGAACTGATTGTGGCGCTGATAGAAGTAGTGATTGTAGAGGCGGTTGAAAGCCTCCTTCTCGCCCCACGAGAGCCGCTCATAGATGTAGTCGTTTTGCACCGCAATGCGCGGATGATACATCGCAGGGTTCTGACGGTCAGGCACAAAGAGCACATCGCTAATCAGCGCATAGAGCCCCTCGCGCAAGTCAACGTCGGCGGCAGTGGTGCGCCCCTTGAAGGCAGCCTCCACCTTGCGCTGCGTGTCGAACTCGGGGCGCATTTCATAGATATCGTCGTGGCTGTGAAGCAGATAGACATCTTTCACCTCTTGTGCCCGCTCGCCAAAGCGGCGACTGATGAGCTCGTCGTTGATGAAGGGGCGCGTCATGAAGTCTTTTTGGAAGTAGAAGCCGAAGCCGCTCATCTCCTCCGGACTCATCGGTAGCGCGGGCGAGAACTGCCCCAACAAACCGTGAACGGAGTGGGCGGGAATCTCCCAGATGCGGAAAAAGCCGAGAATGTGGTCGATGCGATAGGCGGTGAAGTATTCCGCCATCTTGCGGAAGCGGCGACACCACCACCGGTAGCCGTCTTGCTCCATCACCTGCCAGTTGTAGGTGGGGAAGCCCCAGTTCTGACCGTTTGCCGAGAAGGGATCGGGCGGAGCACCCGCCTGACCGTCAAGGTTGAAATAATAAGGCTCAATCCATGCCTCCACGCTGTGGCGGCTGATGCCGATGGGGATATCCCCTTTGAGGATGATGCCCTTTTGGCGCGCATACGCACCAACCGCTAACAGCTGCACGTGGAGCTGATATTGCACGTAGTAGTGGAAGGCAATCTCGACATAACGGTCGCTGCCCGGCTGACAGAGGTCGGCAATGCGGTTGGCATCGTAGTTGCTAAACTCCTCGCTCCAGCGACTGAAGTCGGGGGTGCCGTGCAGGTCGCGCAGATAGGAGAAGGCGGCATAGGGTTGCAGCCAATAGTGATTGTCGTCATAGAAGGTGCGGAAGGGTTTTGAAGCTAACACCTTAGCCCCCTCTTGCTGATACATGTCGCGCAGATACGAGCGCTTGGCTTGGTTCACCGCCTCGTAGTCGATTTGCGGCAGGGCATTCAGGCGGCAACGCACCGCCTCGTAGTGGGCAGCCTTCTTCGCGTCGGTCAACTTGCCCAAGCGGCGCAGGTCGACATACATGGGGTGGAAGGCATAGATTGAAATGGAGTTGTAAGGATAGGAATCGGTCCAGGTGCCGGTGATGGTTGTGTCGTTGATGGGCAAAATCTGCAGTGCCTGTTGGTGGGTCAAAGCGCACCAGTCTATCATCTGCATGAGGTCGCCAAAGTCGCCCACGCCAAAGCTGCCCTCGCTGCGCAAGGCAAAGACGGGTATGGCGGTGCCCGCCAACTTCGGGGCGGAGGTGCCGAAGGTGACCTCTTGTTCGGGCAGCACCCACGTCTCGCCGCGGCGCAACATGGGCGGCTGCAAGGTGCGGTTTCCGCCGGGTTCCCAGGCTTCGACCTGCCCGCTCTGTGGGTTCACCGCCACGAACTTATAGGCGGCGGGGAATTTCAGCGCGTGGGCATCGAGGGTGACTTCCCACATGTTGGGTTGCACCTGACGCATCACCACGGGGCGCTGCTCGTTCCAGCTGCCCAAGGCGGCACACTCGCCTAAGATGCCCAACACACGGGGTGCATGCCCCGGGAAGGGGCATAGGGCGCGGATGATGATGCCATCAGTGACGAGTGAAGCCCCCTTACCCACCGAGGGAGCCACAAACTGACCGCTGAAGGCTGAGCTGTAGAGATAGGCGGCACGGGGCAGGTCGGTCCACACATCGCAGAGCCGATAGTGCACCCTCGGCACAGCGCCGGGACAGAAGCAGTGGGGTGTGTGACCACTCTCGCGGCGGATGCACTGCCCGTCGCGAAACACACCATAGCGGTAGGTTAAGGGCATCCCGGCAGGGGTGTCGGGCACCCGGGTGCTCGCCTCCCACTGCACTCCGTCGGTGGT
>CAZBWT010000197.1:0-2584 GCA_964495625.1 uncultured Prevotellaceae bacterium
TGATGACCTTGACGTTGGCGCTGAGCACCTCGGGCTTCTTGCCAAACTTGGCGGTGAGCATCTCGATGGCTTTCTCGATGGGGCGGTTGAAGAGCCAGAAAACGAAACCAAGGGCAAAGATGTTGCGGCAGCGCATCACAGACTTGGCATCCATGCCGGTGTCTGCCAGGCTGGCGCGTGTGCTTTCGGTGATGGGCACCGGAACGATTTGCATCACTCCGCTCAGCCCCATCTCGGTGAAGGGGTCGTCGGTGGTGAACTTGGCTTTGTCTAATTCGCTCTTGACAAAGGTGTCAGCGTCATAAATCAATACCCCTCCGCGCTTCAGATATTTGGCATTCTGCTTGAGGGCAGCAGGATTCATGGCTACCAGCACGTCGCAGGCATCGCCGGGTGTGTAGACGCGCTTGCCTACGTGCACCTGGTAAGATGAAACACCACCGAGCGAACCGCGCGGTGCGCGCATCTCAGCCGGGTAGTCGGGGAATGTAGAAATCTCATTGCCCAAGATGGCGGCAATGGTAGAGAAGATAGTACCGGCCAACTGCATACCGTCGCCGGAGTCGCCCGAGAAGCGGATCACCACTTCTTCGGTGTCGATAATCTTTGGTTTTTCTGACATACTCTGTGTTATTTATAATATGTGTAATGTATTTGTTTGCTGTGTATCTCGCTTATCGGCGCAAAAGGTCAGCCAAATGCTGTGCCCGCCCTACAATCTCGTCTTTGTTTTCTAAGTGGCTCGACTCAAAGATGATGTTTGCCTGCAAGTAGTAGGGTTCGCGCTTTTCGAGGTTTTCATGTATGTAGTCCCGCAGCTCATCGTCGCTCTTCTCAGCCAACAGGGGGCGTTTATGCTTACCCTTGATGAGTCGGCGCAGCAGCACTTCTTCGCTGGGCTTCAGGTAGATGCTGATGCCTGCATTGTTGACCACTTGCATGTTTTGGTAGAAACAAGGCGTGCCACCCCCCAAGGAGATGACTACGTCTTCAAACTTCGAGGCCTCAATGAGGGCTTCGTGTTCCATACGGCGGAAGCCGTCTTCACCAGCCTCGGCAAAGATTTCGCCGATGGTGCGGTGATAATGTTCTTCGATGAAATTATCAAGATCAATGAAGGAGAGGTTCATCACTTGAGCCAGCACTTTGCCGAGTGTGGTCTTGCCGGCTCCCATGTAACCTATGAGGAAAATACGTTGCATTCGTATCTTGTAATGATTAGACGTTTGCTATTAATTCGGCGCAAATATAAACAAAGTGAAATGAAATGCAAAAGAAAAGTAGAAATTTTCTATTTGTATGCCGTTAATTCGGCTCTGTTTGATGTGCGATTGCAGGGTGGCGGGGGCATTGCCGACATGTCAACACCGGGGCAGCCCTTTACCAGTGTTGGTCTATCTCGATGGTGATGCGTGCGCCAAAACCGCGGAATTTAGCTCCGACGAAGCCAACGAAGCCGCCTACGTTGAAGTAGTTGTTGCCCATGCCGTAGCCCATTTCTTGGTAGAAAGCTTTGTCTTGTGCCAACAGCGTGCTGAGGTAGATGCGCTCTTTGATGGAGAAGCGCGAGATGCGCTTTAGCTTATGCAGTAGCAGGAAGGGACTTTCATACATCACATGCGTTTGCATGTAGGCGGGTGAGGAGAGGTACCAGTGGTCGCTGAGCAGGTGGAAGACTCCGCCGATGTGATCGTTCCACGACTCGGGGTATTGGTTCGAGGCGAAGTAGCGGTAGTTGACGAAGTATTCGCCCTTCTGTCGATATAAGAAGCCGGTGCTGACGTGGTAGGAGAGGTTGCGGTTGGGTGTGAGCGGGATGTCTTGCTCCACGTCGAGCTCGGCGCGACCATATCTGCCGGTGGAGCCTAAGATGCCGTCGATGCCTTGCGCCCACTCTAAGGCGAACTTGGGGTAGTTGCTGGCTATGTAGAGCTTTTGTCGGTTGCGATAGTGGTAGTATTGGTGCGGCTGCCACTCGATGCGCACGTAGGGGCTGAAGTCGCTGTAGACATCGTGTACCAACGCGTTGAGCTGCTCTTGGCTGATGGCTCTGGCACCGTGCTTCACGGGGGTGCGGTAGTTGTGCACGATGCCGACGTAGCCCATGAGCCCGTTGGCGAGCTCGAACGATTGCTCGATGCGCGCTTCGTAGTGATGGTAGTAGTTGATGCCCAGGTCGTCAAAGTCGGTCTTGATGGAGTCTTCGAGCGCATCGTTGACGAGGTCGATGAAGCGCGAACTGAAGCCGCTGTTGCGGTTGCGACTGGAGAGCTGCAAGCCGCAGCGCCGTTCGGGCCAGTAGATCCACTCGGAGGTGAGGCGATAGCGCATTTCGCGGTAGCCGAAGCTGTAGCCTATTTCGGGGCGTATCAAGAGGCTCTGACCGTTGGTGAAGCGGTAGGACCAGCGCAGACGTTCGCGGAAGCAGAGCCCGTTGAGCTTGTCGTAGCTCAGCGAGGCGGGGTCGAGTGGTCCGCTCACCTTGAGGTTGGTGCCGAAGGCGTTGATGTTCGACGAGGTCATGAGTCGCTCAGGCAGCACCTGGTAGAGGTTGCGCGAGTTTGTGTTGGGCTTTGGGGCAAGC
>CAZBWT010000198.1:0-2511 GCA_964495625.1 uncultured Prevotellaceae bacterium
TGATACGCAAAGTGCAGAACGACGAACCTGCCATATTTGACTGCGCGCTCAGCAGCGACCAAATCAAGCCCGGCGAGACGGCTCAGTTAGCCATAACCTACTGCCCCGAAAAGAGCACGCTATCTACGATAAATCATCACATTACACTCATCTGCAACGACCCCGCCAATTCGCACGTCGTCATCAATATGACCGCCGGCAAATAAATGACACATACACTTGGCATGTGTGCCAATAAGCAAGCAGTAGTACGCAAAAATTATGCAATATCGCAGATCGGTGCGTCAGACATTACGATAATCAGACTACCTTTGTCGTTGAAAAATAGACACTAACGGAATATTATCGAATTAAAATACTCTAAAACTTATATTCTTATGGCTTATTTAACTGACGAGAAATTGGTGATCGTAGGCGCAGCCGGCATGATCGGCTCCAACATGGTT
Organism: uncultured Prevotellaceae bacterium; assembly: GCA_964495625.1. Lineage (GTDB taxonomy): Bacteria > Bacteroidota > Bacteroidia > Bacteroidales > UBA3663 > Liminaster. The sequence goes on from CAZBWT010000198.1 coordinate 447, forward strand.
CAGACGGCGTTGACGATGAAACTCACTCCCAACATCTGCTTGTACGATGTTTATGCCCCGGGTCTCGAGGGTGTAGCTGAAGAGATGTACCACTGTGGCTTCGAGGGTGCCAACATCACTTGGACCACCGATATGAAGGAAGCCTTCTCCGGCGCTAAATATATCATTTCGTCAGGTGGTGCTCCGCGCAAGGCAGGCATGACCCGCGAAGACCTCTTGAAGGGCAACTGCGAAATTGCACGCGACCTTGGTGAGCACATCAAGCTCTACTGCCCCGACGTGAAGCACGTCGTCATCATCTTCAACCCCGCCGACTTGACCGGTTTGGTTACTCTTCTCTATTCAGGCTTGAAGCCCTCGCAAGTTACCACTTTGGCTGCACTCGACTCTACTCGTTTGCAGAGCGCATTGGCTAAGAAGTTCGGTGTGCCGCAGAGCAGCATCACCGGTTGCCGCACCTTTGGCGGTCACGGCGAGCAGATGGCTGTGTTCGGTTCGCAGGTGAACGTCAACGGCAAATCGTTGGCAAGCCTCATCGGCACGCCCGAGTTCCCCGCTGAAGAGTGGGCTGCCATGAAGACGGCTGTCACCAAGGGTGGTGCCAAGATCATCGAGCTTCGCGGTCGTTCATCGTTCCAGAGCCCCTCATACTGCTCGGTGGAGATGATTCGCGCAGCCATGGGCGGTGAGCCTTTCCGTTGGCCCGTCGGCACCTACGTTTGCGACGAGAAGTACAACCACATCATGATGGCTATGGATACCACCGTTGATGCCGAAGGTTGCCACTACAAAGAACCCGCCGGAACCGCCGAAGAGTTGGCCGGTCTCGACGCAAGCTACCAGCACCTCTGCAAGATGCGTGACGAGCTCGTCACCCTCAACATCGTGCCCGAGGTGAGCGAGTGGAGCAAGATCAACCCCAACTTATAATCGCCTCAGCATTAGCTGCTCGCCTCCCGGCAGCAGCAACTGCATAATTACACAATGACAAATCGAGAGTCAGGGATGCCCCCATGCGGAGGTTTCCCTGACTTTTTTGTTTGCTCGGAAGTGTGGTGTAGATGTAGTGTCGGTTACTCTTAAGTGTGGTGTAGAGTTGGATTCTCTTAAGTGTGACGAATTCTTAAGCGTGGCTTTGAGCCGAACGGTATGCGAAAGGCGACATGCCGGAATACTTCTTGAAAAACTTGCCCAAAGAACTTTGTGTGGCGAAGTTCAGCGACTCGGCAATCTCTGCAATCGGTCTGTCGGTGGTCTTCAGGAGGTGACAACACTCGTTATAAAGCAGCTCGGAGAGGAAGCCGTTCACCGTGTTCGATGAGATTTCGCGCACGATGCGCGATAGATAAGTGGTTGTGATGCACAACTTTGAAGCGTAGAACTCAATTTGATGCTCCTCGCGGAAATGGCTCACTGCCAAACCGACGAACTTTCGGAAGAGCAATTCCTTGTGTGAAGAAGCCGCCGCTGCCCGGGCTTGCTGATTCTGCAAAGCCTCTTCGGCAAAGATTTGGGCGATTTTAACCAAACGTGATATGATCAGATCGATATTTCGATAAGAACGATGCAAGACGGTTTGAATCTGTGTCAAGACTTGCGATAGGTCTTCATACAACTCCGCGGTGATGGCGATTTTCGGATAGTGGGCAATCGTAGAGAGAAGCGTCAGCCCGTCAAGCGATGCGATATGCTCATAAGAATAACGCTCCACCATGAGGTGAAGCCCCTTGAAGTCGGGGGTAAAGCTAAGAATGCCGGTCATGTGCTCAGGCGAAAGGAGCAACATCTCAAGGGTGGAGACCTCCACCTCTTTTCCATTGATGCAGTAAGTGCACGCACCGCTTTGGGTCAAGACCAGCGAATACATATTCACACACGTCGGCTTGATAGCCCCCAAACCGGGCGTAGAGGCATCGATGGTTACGATAGCCACCTTGTCGCCGTAATGATCAGTGAACTTATGATAGGTCAGAAGTTCGTCTAAGTGCAGAATAGGAGTGAGTTTCATGGCGCAAAAATAAGAAGTATTTCGATATGGAACAAATCTGATTGTTTATAGATGAGC
>CAZBWT010000199.1:0-2441 GCA_964495625.1 uncultured Prevotellaceae bacterium
AGATTGCCGACGGCGTGGGCGTAGAACGTATTTTCCCGATTGAGTCGCCTTTCATTGACAGCATCACCGTGAACAAGTGCGGTCGTGTGCGTCGTGCGCGTCTTTACTACCTCCGTAACCTTACGGGTAAGGCAGCACGCATCAAAGAGAAGCGCGTCATCGGCAAGTAATTGTCTGCTCGGCACATCTTTTATGGGCGGTCCTCTCCACACGAGGGGCCGCCTTTTTTGCATTATTGCCCTCTGATAATAAATAAATTACCGTTTCGTTTCTCCATTTCGGCACTTTGTGCTAACTTTGCTCCCGCAATAATAACGGCGAGAAAGTCATGAAACAAGCTATCTTTAGAATCGTCTTCTCGGTGCTGGCTGTGGTGCTCGTCACCTACTTCTTGCCGCACAACGATGGCTTCCGATATGAATTTGAAGTGGGCAAGCCTTGGCGCTATGGGCTGCTCACTGCGCCCTACGACATCCCCATCTATCGCAGCGACTCCACCATCCAAGCCATGCAAGACAGCGTGGCTTGCAACCTCGTGCCCAAATATGACATCGACGGGGAGGTGGGCACCCAGCAGCTCATACAGATAGCCACGGCGCACCGCAGCAGTCAGCGCCTCTCATCTGCCGAATACCAATATCTGCGCACCGCCTTGGGCAACGTCTACCAAAGCGGCATTCTGCCCATAGCCGACCGCGACGACCTCTTGCAGCGCCACATCACCAAGATATGGGTGCAGACCGGAGCCAACCGCGGGCATGCCGTGCAGGTTGACGAGGCGATGACCGTGCGTGAAGCCTACGAACAAATCATGGCAGGCACCACCGCTGCCGGCATCTCCACCCAGGCGCTCAAAAGCTTCGACGTGAACCGCTATTTAGCCGCCAACCTCGTGCTCGACTCCACTGCCACCCGCCAGGAATACTACGAGCTCATGCAGAGCATCTCGCAAACCTCGGGCATCGTGCAGGCAGAAAGTCGCATCGTAGACCGTGGCGAAATCGTCACCCCTGAAATCTATAACATCCTCAACTCCTACCGCAAGGCGCAGCTCAAGCGGCGCACCTACGGCGGCGACGAGCTGATGATGATTGCCGGGCAGGTCTTCCTTGTGGTTCTCTTCTTAGGTGCGGTGTTGCTCTTCTTGAAACGCTTCCGCCCGTGGATCTGGGACTCCATGCACGAAACCTGGGTGGGCATGTCGCTCATCGTCATCATGGTGGTCCTCACCTCATTAGCCTCATCGCTCTACGTGCAGGGAGCCTACGTCGTGCCCATCGGCATCGTCACCATCGTGCTCAGCACCTTCCATGGTGCGCGCACCGCCTTCTTCAGTCACATCGTCATGTCGGTGCTTTGCTCCTTCTTAGCCTCGTCGCCCTTTGAATACATCGTGGTGCAGCTTGCAGTGGGCATGGCTATCGTCTTCAGCCTTAAAGACGGACTCACCGAGCGCTCGCAGCTGATGCGTGTCGCCATCTTCGCCTTCCTCACCTACAGCCTCACCTACACCGCCTTCACCTTGGCGGGCGAAGGCACCTTAGCGAACCTCTCGTGGTTCACCTATGTGCTCTTCCTGCTCAACTCGCTGTTGTTGCTGCTCACTTACCTCATCATCTTTGGCTTGGAGAAACTCTTCGGCTTCATGTCCGGTGTCACCTTGGTCGAGCTTTGCAACCTCAACAAAGGGTTGCTGCTGCGCCTCTCAGAAGAATGTCCGGGCACCTTTCAGCACTCCATGCAGGTCAGCAACCTCACCGCCTATGCCGCCAAGCGCATCGGAGCCAACGCCCAGTTGGTACGCACCGGCGCGCTCTACCACGACATTGGCAAGCTGTGGAACCCCAGCTACTACACCGAAAACCAACACGGCGTTAACCCCCACGACATGCTCACCACCGAGCAGAGCGTAGACTACATCCGTCGCCACGTCTCCGAAGGGGTGCGATTGGCGGAGAAAGCCAAGCTGCCGCGCGAGATTGAAGAATTCATCGTCACCCACCACGGCTGCGGTGTGATGAAGTACTTCTACAACACCTGGTGCAATGCCCACCCCGACGAGCCTGCCGACGTTAAAGCCTTCAGCTACGACGGTCCCGACCCCTCCACCCGCGAGCAAGCCCTCCTCATGATGGGCGATGCCGTCGAAGCCGCCTCAAAGAGCATGAAAGACTACAGCGAAGAGTCGCTCTCCAAGCTCGTCAACAACCTCATCGACGGCATGGTGGCAGACGGGCGCTTGCGCCACACCAAGCTCTCCTTCCGCGACGTAGAAGAGGTGAAGCATGCCTTTGTGGAGTACCTCCAGTCGGTCTACCACACCCGCATTGCCTACCCCGAGCTGAAGAAGAAAGCGGCAAAATAACTACGAAAGAAATAACAGATATTCTACAACAAATATAAACACACTGAAAACTAAAGAAAATGGCAAAGAAAGCATT
>CAZBWT010000200.1:0-2364 GCA_964495625.1 uncultured Prevotellaceae bacterium
AAGTAGTCGGTCTCGGAGGCTATCTTCATTTGCTTGTCGGCGCGCATGCTGCCCAAGGTGCGCATGTTGTGCAGGCGGTCGGAGAGCTTGATGAGCAGGGCACGGATATCATATTGTATGGAGTCGAGCATCTGCTTGAAGTTGTCGATCTGCTTGCTCATCTTATATTCAGCCTTCTCTTTCTTGGTCAACACATCGACTAAAAAGGCAACATCGTCGCCAAAGTTTTCACGAATGTCGTCGATGGTGTATTCGGTGTCTTCAACCACGTCGTGCAACAGAGCCGCCATGATGGAGTTGGTGCCCAAGCCAAGTTCGACACAAGCGATGCGCGCCACGCTGATGGGGTGGGTGATGTAGGGGATGCCACTTTTGCGTATCTGCTGGGCATGCGCCTTGGCAGCAAGTTCGTAGGCTGCATGCACACGGGGGAGATCGACGGCGGGGATGCGCTCGGCTACACGTTCAAAGAATTCGTCGTGCATCTCTTTGACCATTTTTCGGGCTTCTTCAGGGCTGAGTGTCTTGACTTGAGTATTCATTGGTAAGTGCAAAGATAAGTGGGTGGGGGTGTAAGGTTGAAGTTAATGTGGGGTTATGCCTGCTCCATTTCGTTGACGATAGACATCAAATCGGCGCGGAGGGCGCGGAGGGTGTTGATCGCTTCTTGCACGCGCTCTTCTTTCGAGGCGTGCTCGGCGAGTTTCTTCTTAGCCCCGGCAATGGTCAGGCGTTCCACCTTGAGCAGTCGATAAACGGTCTCGACGCGGGTGATGTCTTCGGGGGTGTATCGCCGCGTGGACCCCATGGTGCGGTGCGGCTTGAGGTAGCGGGGGAAGTCACTCTCCCACTTGCGCAGCACCTCGATGGAGATGCCGAAGCGTTTTGCCACTTCGCTGATGGAGTAATACTGCTTTTGTTGCTGTTCGGGACTCATCATGTATGGTTGTGTAGTGTAGTTGTATATTCCGTTTTTTGCTGTTCGCCGCCCGGCGGGGAGGTGGAACAAGGGTGGTTAATCCATCACCTGCCCCACGTTTTCGGAGCGTTGTATCAGCTCGTCATATTCCTCGGGGGAGAGATCCATAAAGTAGTAGTCGGCGGGGTTTTGCGGCACACCGCGCAGGTGCACTTCGTAGTGTAGGTGCGGACCGGTGGATTTGCCGGTGCTGCCCACCTCACCGATTTTGTCGCCGCGCTTCACCAACTGACCTTTGATGACGTTGATCTTGCTGAGGTGACCGTAGCGCGTCAGGTAGCTGTAGCCGTGGTCTACGTCGATGCAAAGCCCGTAGCCCTGCTGCCAACCGGCAGCCACCACGCGACCGTTGCCCGTCACAAAGACATCGGTGCCTTTGTTGGCAGAGAAGTCCATGCCTGCATGATATTTGCGCGTGTTGTAGATGGGGTCGATGCGCCAGCCGTAGCCTGATGCCATCTGCTTGAGGTTCTTGTCAGCCACCGGCTGTATGGCAGGGATGCACTTCAAGCGGTCTTCCTGGTTGCGGCACAGCTCGCCGAGTTCGTCGAACGACTTCGACTGGAGGTAGAGCTGGCGCTCCAACACATCCATCTTGCGGCTCACCGTCACCACTAATTGTGCGTCGGGCAACGAGAGCAACGAGTCGTAGCGCGCCGAGTTGTCGATGATGGCGTTGCGGTTCGCCTCACCAATAGGGTCGCCCTGCAGGATGACGCGGTAGAGGTTGTCGTCACGCTGCCCGATGTCTTCCATCACGTCGAGCGCACCGTCGAGACGCGCTTCGAGCAGCTGGTATTGGCGTTTTAGCAGTTCGTGTTCCTTCTCCATGCGCCACTCGCGCGGCGAACCCACAAAGTAGATGAACACATAGAGCAGCCCCACGCCCACCAAACTTCCCGACATCAGGTGTCGGATTGCCGAGAAAATCAGTCGCCACGGCGAAGGCTTGCTCCGCTCGTATCGCCCCTTCTTCTTGTTATATTTAAAGTGAATCCAATGGCTCATTGCATTTCCGTAGAGTTGCTCGCTAATTTCTGTTGAAATCCGGTCTCCGTCTCATCTTGATAACCAATTTGTTGCCACCCGGTGACGGCAAATGGGTTTTCATATAGACTTACAATCGGCAAAAATGATATTTATGCCTCATAAATCCAAACTTTTTGTGATGAAGTTTCCGTCTAACGGGTTTTTATCATTATTTTTGCACGATTAAACGGAGCTTTTCGCCTCATTATTCCCCTCAATAAATGAGGCATTTGGCTGCCGCAAGCGGAGCCCAAGGCTCTGCATCTTACTGATGAAACTAATTACTTATCACAACGAAACATAAGAACGCTTATGCTTACTGCAAAAGAAATTCGCGAGTCTTTTAAACAATTTAT
>CAZBWT010000201.1:0-2351 GCA_964495625.1 uncultured Prevotellaceae bacterium
GTTTATTTGATGAGCTGTTTCTTGCCGTCGATGATGTAGAGACCGGGGCGGTTGGCGCTGCGCAACTTGCGACCCTGCAGGTCGAAGATGGTGTGCTGTGCGTTGCTCGTAGCCTGAACGGCATCGATGGATGTGGTATTGTCGGCAGTGTAGAACACGCCAATGTAGAAGACGTTGCGAGAGTCTGCCTTGGTCAACTCATGGTCGCCGGCTTCGATGTTGGTGAGGAGCACGTTGCTCTCGCTTGAGAGACCGCTATCTTTCAACTTCGTGCCGTCGAGCTTGATGCTCACCGTCTCGGTGGAGGCGAAGACTACCTTGAGGGTTGCAGCCTTGGTGGTGGTGAACTTAATGGATGTGGCTGACTCCATCTTGAGGCATTCGCCGTAGGTCACACCGTCCACAGTTGCCGAGCCCTTAGAATTAGAGCAGTTGCCGCTGATGGTGTAGAAGGTGGTGTTAGAGGGCTTCTGACCGGTGAAGACGCAAATCATGCTGTCGCCTTCGGCTGAGGGCACGTCGGGTGTGACATCGCTGCCGCCGCCTTCGCCTTCGCCGCCGGTCTCTCCGCCGTTTTCGGTGCCGTCACCTTCGCCTTCGCCATCACCACTGCCGCTGTTGCCGCCGTTGATGGCGTTGCCGTAGAAGCCTACGAGTGTCGACTTGTAGTTCTGGAGTGCTGTCTTGAGGGCTGCAATGACCGCGTAATTGCTATCTTCGGTGCTGTTGTTGAACGTCCACTGGAAGTCGCCGTGACCCATACGACCGGCACCGAGGTCGCCGGTAACGATGGCAGGCACTTCGTCGGCGCTGTGGCAGATGTATGCGTCGGTGTAGAAGACGCTTGCATCGGTGTCGAAGTTAGAGTAGGTGTTGCTGCCCGAAACGGTCTTGTAAGTGTCAGGCACCTGCTCGTCGCGCGCAGAGGCTTCGTAGGCATCGAAGCTGGTAGCGTTGTCGGTGTGCTTGATGTAGGAGGTGGGGGTGACCATCTTGTTGCCATACGACTTAATCATGCCGCCTTCCTCGCCAGAGAAGGTTCCCTTGCCATCCGGGTCGAGCAGGTCGCTGCCCTGCTTGGAGATCATCATGGGGTATTTGCAGTTGCGGAAGTAGTTGTTCTCTACAAATGCGTTGCTACCCATGGTTGCGCCCACACCATACTTCGAGTTGCCGTCGTAGTAGTTGTTGTAGACGTGTACGCTCATGGTGCGGATGCGCGGGTGGCGTGAGTCGGAGTGGTCGAACCAGTTGTGATGGTAGGTAATCCAGTTAGGACCACCCTCGCTCTTCATGCCGCAGAGTGAAGACTTGCCGCTGTCCCAGAAGTGGCAGTATGACACTGTGACGTATTGTGATTTACCTTTGATATCGACAGTGCCATCGCCTTTAGCCTGATCAGAGGCACCACCTGCCTGACCGTAGAAGAGGTCGAGGTTGTGCACCCAAAGGTGTGAGTTTTCGGTGTCGATTGAGATGCAGTCGTCCATGCAGAGCATGACGGCGAAGTTGCGGAGCTCAACGCTCAGGGCGTTGCGCAGCAGCATGCCGAAGCCCCAGATGGTGGCGTCGTTACCGATACCCTCGATGGTGATGTTCATCGGGATGGTGTTCTTCTTACCCTTGATTTGGAGACCTTCGGCCGAGCTGCCGAATTCATCCATGTCGCTGTCGGTGATGGTGCCGAGGATGCGGATGTCGAGCGGGGTGCTGTCTAAGCCTTTCTCGTAGGCACCGATGATGGCTTGCAGACCGGTGTAGGTGGTTGAGCCGCCTTTAGATGAAGTAACTACGTCTGCTGTGACGGTCTTAGCGTTGCCGGCATGCACGTAGATGACCTTGGCTCCGGTCTTGAGTGTACCGTCGTTGTTGTAAGCGCCGATGCCGTCGCTGTAGCTGAAGTGTGCGTAGCCGCTGCGGTCGTAGGCAGAAACGGCGACCGTCTCAGACTGTGCTGACTCGGCAGTGAGCTCATTGCCGTCAGCATCCACGGGGACGATGGTGAAGCTGTAGTTGCCGGCGGGGATGCCTACTACGTCGGCACGACCATAGGTGCCGTAGTCACGCACCAATTCGTCGTCAAGCTGCGAGCCGATGCTCGCTGTGTTGGTGGCAGACTGATAATAAACATGGTAGGATGCGGCTCCTGCGAGGGGTGCCCAAGTGACATAGGCTGACTCAAACCAGCCGGAGCATGCCTGAATCTGTACGGCTGCCTCAGCGCTTGTGGCAAATGAGGTTGCGCCGGCTACAGCCATTGCTAAGATTAGTGATTTGCAATTCATTGTTGTTTGTGAATGTTTTGGTTTGTTTTTGGTATTTATTGATGTTTGGTAATTGCTTAGTATAAC
>CAZBWT010000202.1:0-2326 GCA_964495625.1 uncultured Prevotellaceae bacterium
GTGTGTGTTGTAACGGGTGCAAAGATACGCGGTTTGGCGGCGGCGTGCAAATTTTTCACTACTTTTTAGTTTGCCGACGCTACAATTTGTAATACTGAAATGCGCTTTTAGGCTAAAATATTGCTATTTTGGGAGTCAAATGTTCCGAAAAACACGAAAATAGCCTATCTTTGCCGCGCTTTATATAGTAAAGAGTACATTTTATGCGCATCGGCATGCGCAAGCGCCATACGCATTCACTACACGCAAATAACACAAATAATTACGCATATATACTAACAATCAATGGATAGAAGAGTAGTAATTACAGGCATGGGCATCTGGTCTTGCCTCGGAAAGAGTCTCGACGAGGTTCGCGATTCTTTGTACACCGGCAAGTCTGGCATCATTTTCGACCCTGCGCGTAAAGAAATGGGCTTCCGTTCGGCACTCACCGCCAAGTTGGATCAGCCCGATTTGAAAGGTCTCGTGGCTCGCAATCAGCGCGTCTACATGCCCGAGCAAGCTAAGTATGCCTATATGGCTACGGTGGAAGCTATGCGCAACGCTAAGCTCGACCCGGAATATATTGAAAACCATGAAATCGGACTTCTTTATGGCAATGACAGCACTGCCGATGCCGTGGTAAACAGCGTCGACAAGATGCGTGAATATAAAGACACCACGCTGTGTGGCTCGGGTGCCATCTTCCAGTCGATGAACTCGACGGTGACGATGAACCTCGGCTGCCTCTTTAAGCTGCGTGGCATCAACCTGACCGTGTCAGGTGCCTGCGCCTCGGGTTCACACGCCATCGGTTTGGGCTCGCTCCTCATCAAGTGGGGCTTGCAAGACTGCATCGTGTGTGGTGGTGCCCAGGAGGTGAACCCCTTCTCAATCGGTTCGTTCGACGGCATCTCTGCCTTCTCGACCCGCGAGGATGAACCCACACGCGCCTCTCGCCCCTTCGACCGCGACCGCGACGGCTTGGTGCCCGGCGGTGGTGCAGCCACAGTCATCATTGAGAGCTATGAGCACGCCGTGAAGCGTGGCGCTCCGATTTTGGCTGAGGTGTGCGGCTATGGCTTCTCGTCGAACGGCAACCACATCTCTTCGCCCGACGTGGCAGGTCCCTCACGCTCGCTCCAGATGGCGCTGCAGCAGGCAGGTGTCGGCATCAGCGACATTGGCTACATCAACGCACATGCCACCTCCACCCACGTGGGCGACACCAACGAGGCTAAGGCCATCTACAACGTGTTTGGCGACTCAAAGACACCCGTCACCTCCACCAAGGGTCAAACGGGCCACGAAATGTGGATGGCAGGTGCCAGCGAAATCATCTACTCGATGTTGATGATGAAGAACAACTTCATCGCCGGCAACCTCAACTTTGAGAACCCCGATGAAGACAGCGCCAAGCTGAACATCATCCCCGCCACTCGTGAGGCACACTTCGACACGTTCCTCTCGAACTCGTTCGGTTTCGGCGGAACCAACTCTACGCTCATCGTCAAGAACCTCTGATTGAGGCAGCGACAGCGTCCGCACCGACCCCCGCCGCCCCGCCGGGGCAAACAGCGTGCGCGACAACTCATGACAACGAATAAAACAAAAATAACAAATTTATCACTATGACAAGAGAAGAAATCATTGCAAAGGTCAATTCCGTGCTCGCAGAAGAGTTCGAAGTAGAGGAAAGCGAAATCACTCCGGATGCCAACATCAAGGACACCTTCGAGCTTGACAGCTTGAGCCTCGTTGATCTCGTAGCCTTGATCGATCAGACCTTCAAGGTGAAGATTAAGACCACCGACCTTCCCTCAGTGAAGACTTTCGCCGCTCTCTACGACTACATCGAGCAGCACCAGGCCTAAGAATTCTAAACTTTTGACGGATTACGCACCGGCAGCTATGGCACACCACCTTAGCGCCTCGGTCGTAATCCGTCTTTTTTTTATACACTCTCACATCATGCTCTACCAAGGAGAAGAAATCAAACAACTCATTCCGCAACGCGCCCCCATCATGATGGTGGACAGCTTCGTGCGGGCTGAAGGCGACGAGGCAGAGACAGCCCTGACCATTGCCGCCGACAACATATTCGTAGAAGAGGGTCGTTTCACCGAGCCGGGCATCGTGGAACACATCGCCCAGTCAGCCTCCGCATTTGCCGGTTATCGCGCCGTGAGCCAAGGTCTGCCGGTGCCGATTGGCTACATCGGCGAGGTGAAGAAGTTCCACCTGCACCGCCTGCCGCCTGCCGGGGCAACGCTGCACACCGTCATCACCATGGGCACCGAGGTGAACGGCATCACCATGCTGAGCGGCAAGACTACCGCCGACG
>CAZBWT010000203.1:0-2317 GCA_964495625.1 uncultured Prevotellaceae bacterium
GAATCATACTAAAACAATCATACTAAAACAAAACAACTTAATCAAAATGAAGAAACTCAGTTTTAAGACACTGATGGCATGCGGCTTGACAGCCGTGATGGCATGCGGCATGACCTCATGCAGCGACGACGATGACGAAGTAAGCAACGACGAACGCCAAGAGGCGCTCCTGCAGAAAGCCAACGAGCAGTTTGTTGATGCCACGGTAATCCCCACCTACCACGGGCTTGCCACCAGCAGCGAACAGTTGCAGCAGCTCATTGAAGGATTGGCAGACGGCAGCCTTGCCACCGATGCCGACGTAGTCAAAGCCTGCAACCAGTGGAAAGAGGCGCGTCAATATTGGGAGTGGAGCGAAGCCTTCCTCTTCGGAGCCGCCTCGAAATACGGCATCGACCCGCACATCGACACCTGGCCCTTGGACGCTGTAGCCCTCGAGAACCTGCTCAACAGCCCCAAGATGATGGCAGACATTGAAAACACAGTTGCCAACCTCAACTCCGGCTTGGTAGGCTTCCATGGTTTGGAATACATCATCTTCCGCAACGGAGAGAGCCGCAAATATGCCGACATCCCCACCGACGAACTGCGCTACGCAGCCGCCGTTGCCGCCGACCTCACCCTCTCAGCCTACCGTCTCGAAGCCGCATGGGCAGGCTTAGACAACGTCAGCAGCCAGGCACAAGAAGTGTTGGCAGATGCTGAAGCCGAACCCGAAGATGACTTTGGCGAACAGATGCGCCTCTGTGGTCAGGCAGGATCCGTGTGGAAGACCGTCACCGACGGCTCAGTGCAGATCTTGGAAGGCTGCCGCAACATCGTCGATGAAGTAGCACACTCCAAAATCGGCAAGCCTCACTCGGGCGAAGACGTAAACTACATCGAGTCGCCCCACTCCTACAACTCCATCCAAGACTTCTACGACAACATCTGCAGCGTGCGTCACGCCTACTACGGCGGTCTTGAAGCCACACAGCCGCAAGAAGGCTCCATCGCAGCCTACCTTGCCGAGGCAGCACCCGCCACACACCAGCAGGTAGTTGCCACCCTCACCGCCTCGCTCACCGCCATCGACAACATGGAGCGTCCCTTCGTGCTCCACTACAACAGCAGCGAAGCCAAAGTCACCGTGGCCATTGCCGCCCTCGAGACCCTCGACGACGCACTTGCTGCCGCACAAAAAGCACTAAACACAGCGAACTAACCCCCTCACGGTGAAGACTTGGTCTACACCTGCGCGCAAAACGCAAAAACATACAATCAAGACAATCACCAAACATTAAATCAAGACAGATAGTTGGCAGCCCCCACACTGCGCAACCGACCGATGGCATTTGCCGCCCAAGGTCGTCGGGGGCTGTTAACTATCGACTACGTTTCAACACAACACACACGTCGGTCACCATCGACCGGGAAAAAGGGACAAAACAATTCATACACAACTTAAAACAACCCAACACATGAAGTACAACCTACCCCTATGCCTCATGGCAGGCGCAGCCCTACTCACAGCCTGCAGCGACGACGACAACAGTGCCGCCGCCGACAACGGCACCTCCACCACGCTCAGCCAGGAATACTATGCCGGCGGCGAACTCGGCACCGTGTTCAATGCCACCTCATTCGCCTACGAACAGCCCACACCCGCCTGCGAAGACCAAGGCTTTGCCCAGCAATTCAAATACGGCGAATACCTCTTTGAGCGCGACTTCAACCAAAACACCGAAGGAGCCTTCTGCGGACTCGGTCCGCTCATGGTGCGTCGCGGCTGCCTCTACTGCCACCCGCAATACGGTCACGGCAAACGTCAAACCGAATACCGTGCCGACAAGATGGGCAACGGCTACTTGTTGGTCATCACCGACGACACCGACACCTACCTCTCATCGCTCACCGGCATGCCGCAGACCTTAGCGGTAGAACCCTTCAAAGCGCCCATTGACGAAAGCAAGATACGCATCGAATGGCTCGACTACACCGACGAGTGGGGCAACAAATTCCCCGACGGCGAGACCTACTCGCTCATCTACCCGCAGGTCACCATCCCCGCCGAAGCCTACTACGTGCCGCTGCAGGTGAAGCGCAACGGCGAAACCGTTAACCTCACCACCGACCAGGTGCGCGTCCGCCTCGAGTCCACCATCGGCGTTTACGGCACCGGGCTCCTCGATGCCATTCCCGATGACTCCCTCTTGGCACAATGGCGCAAAGAAGAAAGCTACGGCGTGAACCTCAACCCCGCCATGTATGCCAACGGCGAATGGGTGAGCATGTACTCCGGACTGACCGGCAAGAAATATGCCCGCCGCTACACCTA
>CAZBWT010000204.1:0-2307 GCA_964495625.1 uncultured Prevotellaceae bacterium
CCTCGGTGATGAAGATGGTGTAGTCGTCGCCCTGACCGAAGATGAAGGTGGCGAGTATGACGTTGACAATGTTGAATTGCAGACCGCAGAGCTGCATGATGCCCAAAATCCACACCCAGCTGACCGCCATGGGGAGGAATGCCAACGCAGCCAACTCGAGTCTGCCGAACGAAGCCCACAAAAAGATGAAGACGATGAGTCCGCACGCCCAACCGATGTAGTTAAACTCATCCGAGAGCGTGTCTGCCACGGCGCTGTTCACCGTGGGCATGTCGAAAGCAAACAGCCCGGGGTGGGCACCCTGCAAAGCCTGCTCCACCGCAGCCACCTGCGACTGCTCCACCTGCAACTGCGTCACCACGGTCTTGCTGACACTGTCGGCGGCGAGATAGCCGCTGAAGGCACCCTCCGCCAACGGACGCAGCTCCTGCCACGAGGCGAGCAGCGCCCCCCGGGCAGCGGCAGCGGTGAGGTCATCCAAACACTCGGCAAAAGGGGCGAAAGCCTCCGGGCGGAAACCTGCCTCGGTGGCGGTCAGCGACACCAACCCGAGAGCCTGCGCGCGGCGCTCGTCGGTCCAGAAGTCCTGCCAGCGAGCCATGCGCCGACGCTGTTCGGCTTGCGAGGGCAGAAAGTCGGTCACGGTGCGCACGGCATAAAGAGAGCCCTCCGGCGCGAAGGTGTCTAACGTGGGGCGGAGTGCCTCAACGCGGGTGAGCGCGCCCTCCCACGAGGTGTCGGTGGCAGCCACATAGACGGTCACCCCGCGCGCCTGATCTTGCAACTCGGCAAAGGCGGCAAGGTCGCGCTGCTCGGCGGCGGTCATATAGTTGATGTGGTGCATATCCGAGTCGAACGACACCTGCAGCGAGCGGTAAGTCAAGAAGAGAGTAGCCACCACGAAGGCGACGGCGGCAATGCGTTCGCCGGCAATGCGGCGGGCGCTCTTGCGCTTGGGCGGGGCAAGACGTTCCTCAGACAATGCCCCCATCGACGCAGCGGTGGCGCGCACCGAGCCCGTCTGGTGAGGCAAGAACACCAACACATAAGCGATGGTGCCCACCAACATCAGCGAACTGAAAAGCCCCAAGTCGCGCATGGCGGGGGCACGTAGCGGCACCAAACAGAGAAAGGCACCCACGGTGGTGATGTTGCCAATGACGAGCGGAGCCACCAACTCACGCAGCGCCATGCGGGGCGACGGCTGATGCAGCAGGTGCGCCACGTAGTGCAGCGGGTAGTTGACGGCGATGCCGATGATGACCGAGGCGATGCCCAAGACGATGATCGAGACCTCGCTATGCACCATCGAGATGCCGCCCATTGCCACCAGCCACCCGAAGGCGATCGAGGCGGCAATCAGCAACAAGCTGCGCACACTGCGGAAGGTGTAGAGCAGCAAACCCAAGATCAGCACCGCCGAGATGACCAAAGCCACCAAACTGTCGCGCTTGATTTGCGTAGCGTTGCTCACGGCAATGGTGGGGGCACCGATGACGTGCACATACACGTCGGGCATCAGCAGCTCAGTCCGGGCAATGGCGCTGTCAATCTGCGCGGCGAGCACGGCATTGCGCGCCGTCTCGCTCGACCCGTTGGGCGAGGTGAGCATCGCTATGGCTTTGCGGTCGTCGGGGGTGAAGATGGTGCCCTCGTGCAACCTGTGCTTCACGCCGGTTTGGAACTGCTGCAGCCGCTGCACCACGGGGGAGAAGAGCGACAAGGGGTCGCGCTGCATGGCTTCTACACGCTCCTCGGGCAGCATGGCGCTCAGCAGCATGTCGTGGTTGACCGCCATAGCCCGGCGCGCCGCGGCGGTGTCGGTCAGGGCAGCCTCGAGGCGCGTATAGTCGGCAGCGGTGAGGAACAGCGGCAGGCGGTCGTTCACCACGTCCGCCAACTGTTGCAGCTGCTCATAGTCCACCTCCGGAGCGAAGGCGCACGGCCGCGTTCCCCCGCCCACAGCCTCGAGCTGCACCCCGAAGGTGTCGATGGCAGCCCGCAGGCGGTCGGTGTCAATCTGCGTGGTGTCACGCAGCTCAAACAGAGCCACGATGCGGTCCGAAGCCGACGTGTTTTGCCACAGCGTCATGGCTCGGCGATGGTCGGCGCTGAGGGGCAGAAATGCCGAGATGTCTTCTTGATAGCGCAGCGTGGCGGTCAGTGACCCCAACACCGCTATCAGCAGCACCAACAACCCTAAGCGCAGCTTGCGGCGGGTGTGCAGGAAGTCGTAGAGACGGAGGAACATGATTGCTTTTTACGTATGGTTATTTATAAACGTCATCCTTCTATAAATGACGTTCT
>CAZBWT010000205.1:0-2255 GCA_964495625.1 uncultured Prevotellaceae bacterium
GGCAAATAATCGCTCTCGACCAACTTCAGCGCTACGGTGTCGTTAACACCCGCCTTGCTGTAGCCCGACACATAATAAGCTTCAGCACCCTCGGGCAAATCCACTCTGCCGGTATTGTAGAATGATATCCATTGCTCGTCGGCAGGTAGCGTCTTCTTAATGGTAAAGTAGTCCACCGGGCTATAACCAAGGTGCGGCGGCTGATTGTAGCCTACATTCTGCCAAGCAATAGCCATGTCATAGACGTGGTCGTCACGCAACGTGGGCAGGGCATAGTCTGAGGTGTTTGTGGTGGTGAAGATGGTCAAAGCTTGCGTTCCGTCAGACTCCTCCACCCAATAGATGGTCTCCTCACGCCAGTCACCAAGGATGTCGGCCTGAAGGTTGGGATTGTATTTGGTGGAGTTGATGGAGCTGGCACCGCCCATGTTGTAGAGCGTTGCCAAGCGGCTGTATGACTGGTAGTCGCTATCCCACTTGTCGATGTGCTGACGGTCGTGATACTCGTCGAGCAAATCGCCGTCCCAATAGATGCGGAAGTTAATTGATGATGACGAAACCGTGCCTTGCTGCCAAGCACAAATCTCTTTAGCCTTGCTGGTGAAGAGACCGGTTTCGCCCGAGGTCATAAACTCACTGCCATCATACTTGTCGTCGCAGTCGAAGATCATGCCGCGACCCGTGTCGCCCGACGACTTGGAACGGCTCGACAGAATCGTGCCCGTCTTGGCATCGCGCAGCGTGCAGTGATAGGGGCACGATGACTCTTCATAGACCATGAAGACCTCTAAGCCTTCGTTGTCGAGGTCAAAGTCGCCCAAGTGGAGCGCGTCGCCGTGACCCGTGCCGCCACGCCAAAGGGTGGTGCCGTCGTCATCAATGCAGGCACTGCCCACTACGATCTCGTCTTTGCCGTCACCGTCCACGTCTCCCACGGTCACCGAGTGAGCGCCTTGCCCCCACGTGCCCTGGTTCTTTGTGTCGGACTTATGATACCACCGCTGCGTCAGCTTCTCGCCATCGAAATCGTAGGCGGCAGCAAACGAGCCACTGTAGTAACCGCGCATCATCACTGCACTGGGGTGCTCTCCGTCGAGGAAGGCGATGCACGCCTTGTAACGGTCCGAGCGATTACACTTCGAATCGCCCCACACAGAGGTCGAAACATCACCATAGGCAGGCTCATAAGCCACCGTGTTAATCTCCGAACCGTCGTTACCGTCGAAGATGGTGAGATATTCCGGACCTTTATCAATGTGACCGCTGCTGTTCACATAGGAAACAGAAGCATCGTCTGAGCCCATCAGCACATAGTTGCCCTTGCCGTCGATGGTTCCGGGAGCCGTCTTGCAGACCATCTCGCCAAAGCCATCGCCATCGAAGTCGTAGCATAGGAATTGCGTGTAGTGCGCACCGGCGCGGATGTTCTGACCGAGGTTGATGCGCCACAACAGCGTGCCATCGAGCTTATAACAATCAATGAAGACATCACTCGTCACTCCCGACGAGGCACTATCTTTCGAGTTACTCGGATCCCACTTCACAATAATCTCATACTCGCCGTCGCCGTCCATGTCGTAGGCCGAGCAGTCGTTGGGCGTGTAGGTGGCACTCTTGCGGGTGCAGGTAGGGGTCTGCAACGGTATGTGCACATATTGGTTTGTCCACACGTTGCTGATTTCTTGCGTCTCAATTACCTCGCCATCACGCACCACCTCAAGGCGGTAGGTAGACGTGGCAGAGCCGTTCGCATCGACCACATTGGTGGCTGTTGAGAAGGGTGAACCTTTGACGAGCTTGCCGTCACGATAGAGGTTGTAGGTGGTGTTGTGCCCATCGGCAGCGCGCATACGCCAGCTGACGAAGACACCCGACGATACCTTAACTGCCACCAAGCCACGGTTTAGGCTGACCGGTTGCGCCCCGTCGGCACGTTGACGAGCCACCGCTGTGGTGGATGCCATGGGGGTTGCCATGCCCAAGCTTAATGTTAGGCAAGCGCATAAGATTGTTGTTTTCATTGGGATTGGAATTGGGATTGATATTGAAGTTTGGTTGTTTCGAGATGTTGGGGTGAGGGTGAGGTGTGCCTAACATGAGTGAGGGCATGAGTGACTAACGTTAGTGGGAACATGAATGCCAACGTTAGTGGGAACATGGATACCAATGTTAGTGGGCTTGTAGCATAATTACCACACCTTAGTTGGCTTAAGGTCACCGAATAGCAGTTAGAGGATGATTTCTAAACATCAGTG
>CAZBWT010000206.1:0-2223 GCA_964495625.1 uncultured Prevotellaceae bacterium
GGTGGCGCATGCTGCCAAGAGTGTTGTGGCACTGATGATTGTGCCCCACGTGGCGAGGTGTTTCATGGTCACTCCTCCCCTGCGGTTATATCGGTCGATGACTCAGCATCTTCGGTGGCATCTTCGGGGTACACACCGAAGTTGGACTTAATCTCGCCGGTGTTGAAGTCGTAACCGAAGTCGATGTCACGCCAGGACATACCCTCAGTGACACCGGCTCTGGAGGATGATTCCACCAAGCCGTCACTCCCGACAATGGTAACGGACTTCATGGTGGGGGCATGCTGGTATGTATGGGTGATGCATGGATAGTAGGTGTTGTCGGTGAACTTGCTCTTTAAGTTGCTCGAAACGACCCATTCGGCATGGAAACTTTCTACAGAGTCTTCCCCCCAGAAGTGCTCTTCGATTTTGCTGACCTTGGGGGTAACAACAAGTTTGAGATTATAGTCATTGCCGGCATTCCACCACCCCAAGTAGGTGGCTTCGGGCAGGTAGAGCACTTCCATTGATGAACACAGTTTGAAAGCATCAACATCTAAGTATGTAACTTGTGGCAAATAGACGTTGACAAGCGACGAACACTGCAGGAAGGAGCGGTCTCCCACATAGGTCGCTGCCGGAATGTTTAACGTGACTAACGACGTGCAACCGGTGAAAGCATACGAATCGACCGAGGTCAGGGTGGAGCTTTCTAACGAGGTTAACGAGGTGCAGCCGTAGAAGGCATACTTATCAATGCTGCTCAACGATGCGGGAAATTTCACGTAGCTCAGTGAGGTGCAACCGGAGAAGGCACGGTAGCCAATTTCCGTGACGCTATTGGGCAGGTAGATTTCTTGCAGCGAGCAACCGGAGAAGGCATAAGAAGATATTTTGGTGGCACCGGTGACCCCACTGATGTCTAAGTGCGTGGTGGGGTAGCTGCCTCCTAAACCGTTGAAGTAGGAATAGGTCATGTTGTCTTTTAATGCCCCGGTGAAGCGGAGCTTCTTATACCATGGGGCAACAGCTGCCACGGCACTCTTCACGGCATCAAAGTCATCATATTCGTCGAGATTGATGGTGTACCAGTTTGCTGTTGACGATGCATCATCGCCCAACACGTCGCTGTTCTCATCCCACACTGTTACCTGCACGGCGTTGATGTAGATGGCATCATCTTCCACAGTCAGCTCAAAGTCGTAGGTGTAGCCTGTCTTGAGCGTGGGCACACCGAGCAAATAGAGCGTGGAACCGACGTTCTCGCCGTCGCGCTTGGGCTGCAGGGCGATGAAGCGGCTCTCAGCGACTGCCGTGGTGGGCACAACGATGGCGGAGGCGGTGGCATCGAAGGTCATGGCGGTGCCGCCAAGGGGCTTGATGGCGGTGGTGGAGGTGTTGTTGGGATGTACGGTGGCGGTCATGGCGGAGTATTGGTCGGTGGTGGCACCGGGGGCTACGTTGTAGGTGGTGGCATCTTCGTCGGTGCCATATTCCGAGTAATCGAGCCATACACCCGAGCCGCGGCTGTAGAGGGTCATGTCGAAGGTGCAGCCGTCGTATTTGTAGACGGCATTGCCGGCGGCATCGGTGGCGGAGCTTGTGCCGCCCTTTGCCGACCCCCGCTTGAGGGTGATGTTGACGCGCGCCAAGCGGTGACTGAAGGTGAAGATGACGGCATTGGGGTCGTCGGTGGTAGTGGCAGCGGCTGTGGTCTTATCGGAGGCTGTGGCAGCCGCGCCGTCTGCGTTGTTGCGCACCACGGTGCCGGCAAAGGTGAGGTAGTCGGCAGCGGTGAACAGCTCGGCTGTGCTTTGGTCGGGGGGCAGCTCAAATTGATTCGCCATGCCCGCCGGCGAGCAGGCATAGATGACTTTGGTGGTGATGGAGGATTTCTTCCACCGCAGGAAGGCGGTGGTGGTGGGCTCTAAGTCTCCGGCTTCGTTGCGCACCACATAGGGCACATAGCCCGAGCCATAGCTCTCGGAGAGGCTCACCGTGGAGCCAACGGGCAGGTATTCAGGGGTGGCAGCAGCGCGCGTGGCGCGTGCTACCCCGGTCGAGAAGTGGATGGCTTGCGCATCGTCGGCATAGCTCAGCACGTCTTCGCCCGAGTCGGAGCAGGCGGTGAGGAAGAGAGCACTTGCCCAAAGCGAGTATAGTAATCTTTTCTTCGTTGTCATGTTTTAATGGTTGTTAGGTTTGTTTTCTTATATTGCGAAACTCGACGAAGTTTCTTTC
>CAZBWT010000207.1:0-2190 GCA_964495625.1 uncultured Prevotellaceae bacterium
CCACCGTCCTGGTAGCCATTGTCACGCTGGTAGCCACCCTGCTGCGGACGGCTGTAACCACCGCGCTGCTGCGGGCGCTGATAGCCACCCTGCGGACGCTGGTAGCCGCCTTCGGGGCGCTGATAGCCTTCGCCGGCAGCCTGAGGTGCCTGTGCGCCATCGGCAGCTGCTGCGTCATAGTCGGGGCGCTGATAGCCACCCTGCGGACGCTGATAGCCGCCTTCGTTGTTGTCGAAACGACGATAGGAAGTGTTCGGACGAGCCGGACGCTGATATGGTTGATAGTTCTCATCGCGCTCAGAACGCTGATAGTCGCGCTGATAACCGTTGCTCGGACGACTGTAGCCGCCTTCGGGACGCTGATAGTCGGAGCGTGAATTTTCATTTCTCATAAAAGCCGGACGCGACGAGGGATCATAGTTGCTTGCGTCACGGAAACGCGTCTCGCTGATGCGCGGACGACGGCGGGGCTGTGTTGCCTGCGCTTCACCGCCTTCTGCCTGCGGTGTGCTGCCGTTTTGGTCAAATTCTTTTTCTTCCATAATGTTTAAATGTTGATAGGTAGGGCCTCGCGGTCCTTTGTTGTTAGGTGGAACGTTAGAGTTTTATGTTTATTTTAATAACCGAAAGATAAGGTTAAATGTTTTGTCTTTTCCTTTGTTTACTCTCCACTCTTTGGGGTTCACACGGCGCACGGGCTGTGCTGAAACGAGGCATGCCCCGTGCGCGTGTGTTTGGGTGGGCATTTATTACATGCCGGTGTAGTTATGAGGTGTCAACGCACGGAGTTCGGCTTTGACAGACTCAGACACGTTGAGCGACTCGATGAAGGCGGCAATCGTCTCGGCATTCATGCCGGTGTTGACGCGCGTCAATGCCTTCAAGGCTTCGTAGGGTTTGGGGTAACCCTCGCGACGCAGCACGGTCTGTATGCCTTCGGCTACCACAGCCCAAGCATGGTCGAGGTCGGCCGAGATTGCAGCCTCGTTGAGCAGCAACTTGTTCAAGCCCTTGAGGGTAGAAGCCAACGCGATGAGGGTGTGACCGAGCGGCACGCCCACGTTGCGCAGCACGGTGGAGTCGGTCAGGTCACGCTGCAGGCGCGACACGGGGAGCTTCATTGCCAAGTGGTCGAAGATGGCGTTGGCGATGCCCAAGTTACCCTCAGAGTTCTCATAATCAATGGGGTTCACCTTGTGCGGCATAGCCGACGAGCCAACCTCGCCTGCCTTAATCTGCTGCTTGAAATACTCCATCGAGATGTACTGCCAGAAGTCTTTATCCACGTCGAGCAAGATGACGTTGATGCGCTTCAAGGCATCGAAGAGGGCAGCCAAGTTGTCGTAGTTAGAAATCTGAGTGGTCCACTCCTCACGGCCAATGCCCAACTTCTCGTTGAGGAACTTATTGGCGAAGGCACGCCAGTCACGATCGGGGTAGGCAATGTGATGTGCATTGAAGTTGCCCGTGGCACCACCGAACTTGCCGGTAATCGGCACGCGCAACAAGAGGTCTAACTGCTGACGCAGACGGTAGACGAAGACCTGAATCTCCTTGCCCAAGCGGGTGGGTGAGGCAGGCTGACCGTGAGTACGCGCCAACATGGGGATGTCTTTCCACTCGTCGGCATAGACAGCCAAGCGGTCGATGACCTGCTGCAAGGCGGGCACATACACCTCGTGGATGCACTCTTTGATAGACATGGGCACCGAGGTGTTGTTGATGTCTTGCGAGGTGAGACCGAAGTGGATGAACTCCTTATACGGCTCCAACTGCAAGCGGTCGAACTCCTCTTTCAGAAAGTATTCCACAGCCTTCACATCGTGGTTCGTCACCTTCTCGATGTCTTTGATGCGAGCTGCCTCGGCGGGTGTAAACTTTTGGTAGATGGCACGTAGCTCCGCAAAGACTTCGGTGGGCACCGATGCCAACTGCGGCAAGGGAAGTTCGCACAAGGCGATGAAATACTCAACTTCCACGCGGACGCGATACTTAATCAGTGCGTATTCTGAGAAATAAGCACTCAAGACTTCGGTTTTGCCATGATAGCGTCCGTCGATGGGCGACACAGCGGTTAGTGGAGAAAATTCAAAATCCATAAGTTATATTTGAGTCTCGCGACTCATTAAATTTATGATTAATGTGTAATGTATACTCTTGTTGTTATTTGCGCCTGTTATTATTTGCGCC
>CAZBWT010000208.1:0-2130 GCA_964495625.1 uncultured Prevotellaceae bacterium
CGGTGTGGATGATGCCCGCGCACTGCGGAGCCTTCATGCCGCGGCGGAAGGTCCACGCCTTCACCTCCATCGGACCGGCTGTGATGTAGGTCTGAAGGTCGAGCAACTTGTAGGCGGCTTGTATCAAGCGGGTCACACCGCTCTCTTGCAAGCCGAGTTCCTCGAGGAACATCTGGCGTTCATCGTAGGTCTCGAGTTCGGCAATCTCCGACTCAATCTTCGCTGCGAGCACCAACACCTCAGCCTCTTCGTCTGCCACTGCTGCCTTGACGGCTTCGACATAGGCATTGCCGCTCTTGGCGCTGCCTTCGTCTACGTTGCACACATAGAGGATGGGCTTGGAGGTGAGCAGGAAGAGGTCGTGGAGGGCAGCCAACTCTTCGGGGGTATCGAAGTGGACAGTGCGCGCCGACTTGCCCTGCTCGAGGGCAGCCTTGATGGCGGTCATCACGCCGAGCTGCACTTTAGCCTCTTTGTCGCCGCCCGAAGCTGCCATCTTGGCTACCTTGGGCAAGCGGGTCTCGATGGTCTCGAGGTCTTTGAGCTGGAGTTCGGTGTCGATGATTCCCTTGTCGCGAACAGGGTCAACAGAACCATCGACGTGCGTCACATTCTCATCGTCGAAGCAACGAAGCACGTGAATGATGGCATCCGTCTCGCGAATGTTTGCCAAAAACTTGTTGCCCAAGCCTTCGCCTTTGCTGGCACCTTTGACGAGTCCGGCAATATCTACAATCTCAACCGTGGCGGGCACAATGCGACCCGGGTGAACGATTTCTGCAAGTTTAGTAAGTCTGTCGTCCGGCACGGTGATGACACCCACGTTGGGTTCGATGGTGCAGAACGGGAAGTTAGCTGCCTGAGCCTTTGCGCTCGACAAGCAATTAAATAGGGTCGATTTGCCTACATTCGGCAAGCCGACAATACCGCATTGAAGTGACATATATTAAGTAAAAGAACGGATATTAATTAAACGAACGGATGAACGTTGCCATAGTTACAGCCAACGAAACGAGCGAGATGCCGAACGAGTAGAGCGTGCTGACCTCACGGTTGGTGGCTTTAGACTTATTAGGCTCGACGTAGAGCACGTCGTTTTGATGCAAATAGTAGTAGGGAGAGGTGATGAGCGATGCGTCGCGCAAGTCAAGGTCGTAGACCGTTTGCTGACCATTTTCCTCACGCACAAGGCGCACCTTGTCACGTTCACCGTAGACGGTGAGGTCGCCTGCCAAGGCGATGGCATCTAAGATAGAGACACGGTCGTTGGTAATGGTGAACTGACCGGGTCGTGTAACTTCGCCGATCACCGAGATCTTGAAGTTCTGGAAGGTGATGTTGACCACGGCATCAAGAATCAGGTTGTTGCTGCGCAGGTAGTTTTGAATGCTGTCGGCAAGCTGGTTGCGGGTCATGCCTTCAACGTGCATCTTACCAATCGATGGATATTCGATATAGCCCTGAGCATCCACCCAAAACGGCTGCGGATTACCACCATTGTAAGAGGCGACATTCGTAGTTCCGGAAAAAGCTGTCTGCTTGAGCTGCATATTGTAAGGCGCAGCCAACTCGGGTTCCTTGCTGTTAACGATGATGATCAGCTGGTCGTCACGCTTGATGGTGGCGCTGTAGTCATATTCATTGGTTTGTGTGCCCAACTCAGAGGCTCCCTGAATGTAGACAACGTTCTGACGGCTGTGGCAGCCGGTAAGTAATAGACCCAAGGTCAATGTAAGGAGAAGATGATAACAAATAGATTTCATATTGTTTATGATGTGTTAGTAATTTGACGGATGTGTCAGTAATTTGACGGAGTTATATTATTGTGCGCACATCGTTATCTAATGCACGTATGAAAGTTATTCACGGGAACTCAGCGTCCTATGTCAGATTTGCTGAGCGCAAAGATATGAATTTTATCTTTTATTATGGGCTTTACAGCTTTTTTTCAAAGCTAAAAGCAGCAAAAAGAGTGCTAATATCGGGGTAAAAGCAAAAAAAGTGGCGCTCCATTGCGGCTACTCACTGTTTTTTTCAGACCTTTGGCGCGACAAAACTTGAAACTTCAAACATTATTATGCAAAAGAAATATGACTTTTTAGTCATTGGATCGGGCATCGCCGGCATGAG
>CAZBWT010000209.1:0-2040 GCA_964495625.1 uncultured Prevotellaceae bacterium
TCGCTGCGATATTCGTTAATAATATCGTCTTATCGCAATTCTTGGGCATCTGCCCCTTCTTAGGTGTTTCAAAGAAGATTGACACTGCTGCCGGCATGGGCATGGCTGTGGCTTTCGTGATGCTGATTTCTACCATCGTCACCTGGTGCATCGAAACCTACTGCCTCCTTCCGTTGGGCTTGGGCTTTATGCAGACCATTGTCTACATTCTTGTCATTGCAGCTTTGGTGCAGATGGTTGAGATCATCCTCAAGAAGGTGTCGCCTGCACTCTATTCGGCTTTGGGTGTGTTCTTGCCGTTGATCACTACGAACTGCACCATCCTCGGTGTGGCCATCAACGTCATCAACTTCAACTACAACCTCTTGCAGTCTGCCGTCTACGCTGTTTCTACAGCCCTCGGCTTCACCTTGGCAATGGTGCTCTTCGCCGGCATCCGCGAGCAGCTCGCCATCACCAACGTGCCCTCTGCCATGAAGGGAACCCCCATCGCCTTGATCACTGCGGGCCTCTTGGCTATGGCATTTATGGGCTTTAGCGGCATTGCATGATGCAGTGCAACGTTACCTGAAATTTTCATCTACCCGCTTGTGCGCTTTGCTCCACTGAGTACTGCCGCAAGCGGGTATTTCTTTTTTTTAAGACATAGCAATATCATGACTTTCGACAAAACTTCCGACAAAACCTTCGACAAGACGTTTGACAAAACTACCGACATTGAATTTAAGTCTGCCGAAGAGATTAAGCTCTTTCAAGAACAGCGTCTGCACGAGGCTCTCTGCTACCTCAAGGAACATTCGCGCTACTATCAGCGCATGTTCGATAAGTATTCTATCAACATTGACCGCATCACTACGCTCGAGGATTTGGTGAAGATCCCCTTCACCGAGAAGAAAGACCTGCAACTTTTTAACGAGGACTTCCTCTGCTGCCCGCGCGAGAAGGTCATCGACTACATCACCACCTCGGGCACGTTGGGCGACCCCGTCACCTTCGGCTGCACCGAGCAAGACCTGCAACGCCTGGCCTACAACGAGGCAAAGTCGTTTGCCTGTGCGGGGCTCAAACCGGGCAACATCGTGCAGCTGATGACGACCATCGACAAGCGTTTCATGGCGGGCATGGCTTACTTCCTCGGGCTGCGTGAGTTGGGCGTGGGCGTGATACGTGTGGGCAACGGCATCCCCGAGCTGCAGTGGGATACCATTCACCGCATCAAGCCGGATACGATTATGTGCGTGCCTTCGTTCATCTTGCGCCTGATACAATATGCCGAGGAGCATCACATTGACTATCGCAACTCAAGCATCCGCCGCATCATCGGCATCGGCGAGGGGTTGCGTGAGCAAGACTTCTCGCTGAACCTGCTCGGCAAGCGCATCAAGGAGAAGTGGGATGTGGACCTTTTTGCCACTTACTCTTCGACCGAGATGGGGGCTACCTTCTCGGAGTGTCCCTACGGCTGCGGCGGACACGTCCACCCCGAGCTGATCATTGTGGAGATTATCGGTGAGGATAACCTGCCGGTGCCCGACGGCGAGGTGGGCGAGATTGTGGTCACGACCTTGGGTGTGGAGGGTATGCCTTTGCTGCGCTTCCGCACCGGCGACATGGCTGCCAAGCGCGTGGAGCAATGTCAGTGCGGTCGCAACAGCTATCGCCTCACCCCCTTGGTGGGTCGCAAGAACAATATGATTAAGCTGAAGGGCACCACGCTCTATCCGCCGGCTGTCAACGATGTGCTCGACAATTCAGACATCATTGAGAATTATGTGGTGGAGGTGCGCGACAGCGCTGCCGGCACCGACGAGGTGGTGGTGAAGATTGGTCTGAAACCGACCGTTGACACGCCTCAGGCAGATGTCATCAAGGAGCTGAAAGACCGCTTCCGTTCGCGCATCCGCGTGGCTCCGATTGTTGAGATACATCCCGTGGACGAGATTCAGAAAATCAACTTCCCCGCCAAGAGCCGCAAGCCCATCAAGTTCATCGACCTGCGCGCCAAGAAGTAAGGCGTTTCGGGAAGTAAAGCCTCTATAA
>CAZBWT010000210.1:0-2039 GCA_964495625.1 uncultured Prevotellaceae bacterium
CTCCCCGACCAACTAACCTTACGATGCAGAACGTCTTGATTTCTCGTGAAAAAGAGTGTGCCGAACTGCTGCGTTGCCTTCAGTCCGAGCGGTCAGAATTGGTCATCATCAGCGGCCGTCGCCGTGTGGGCAAAACCTATCTGATTGAAAACTATTTTGGAGGCAACTATGCCTTTTCCTTCGTGGGCGAGCACAACACTCCCGCCAAAGTGCAGCTGCAAAACTTTATGCGCGCCCTCGACAAATATGCCGGCACACCGCAGCCCAAGGTGGGCAACTGGTATGAAGCTTTCAATGCCCTCGAAGACTATCTGACCGCGCTCCCCGAGGCGGGTAAGAAGGTGCTCTTCATCGACGAAATGCCGTGGATGGACACACAACGCTCCAATTTTGTGAACGCCCTCGAGAACTTTTGGAACGGCTGGTGCAACCGCCGATCTGACATCATGCTCATTGCCACCGGGTCTGCCACCTCATGGATGGCAGACAAGATTGAGGGCAACCAAGGCGGACTCCATGCACGCATCACCTGCAACCTGCGTTTAGAGCCGTTCAACCTGCACGAAACAGAGGTCTATATGCAGCGACGAGGCTGCGAGTGGGATCGCTACCAGCTGCTGCAATGCTACATGATTTTTGGTGGTGTGCCCTTCTACCTCAGCCTGTTAAACCCTGCCGACAGCTTGGCGCAAAACGTAGACCGTCTGTTCTTTAGCCCGGGCGGACTGATGCGCAACGAGTTCGACGAGCTTTATAATGCCCTATTTGCGCGTGCCGATGCCTACATTGAGGTGGCTCAACTCTTGTCTGAGAAGAGTCAGGGTCTGACGCGTGAAGAGATTTTAGCCCACACCGGCATTGAGGGGGCATTCTTGAGCAAGATACTCCGCAACTTAGAGCGCTGCGACTTCGTCACCCGACTGTCTCAATACGGCAACAAGAGTCGCGAAAGTCTGTACCGACTCACAGACTTCTTCACTTTATTTTATTATAGGTTCATCGAGCACAACAATGCCAAAGACGATGCCTGGTGGACCCACAACCTCAACTCGCGCAGCGTAGCAACCTGGATGGGTCTGAGCTTTGAGTTGCTTTGCCTCACTCACCACCGCCAAATCAAAGCCGCTTTGGGCATCGCCGGAGTGAGCACCACAGTTTCCACGTGGCGCAGCCGCCCCGATGCAGAGCGCAGCATGCCCGGCTTCCAGATAGACCTGATTATTGAGCGTGCAGACCGCATCGTACACCTGTGCGAGATGAAGTTCAGCACCGACCTTTATGCCATCACCGCCGACTACGAGCAGAAGTTGCGCGAACGCATGAGCTTGTTCCGACTTGCCACCAAAAACAAAAAGACGTTGGTCAACACCTTCGTCACCACCTATGGTGTGGTCAATGGCAAACACAAGAGCATCGTGCATAGCGAGGTGATTATGGACGATTTGTTTCGCTAACACCTTCAACCTCCACCCTCATCGCCCGACCTCCTCGCCGACCACTCGGCGGAACCGGACCCGACGTGAGTGCCGGTCGGCAGCGGTTCGTCCCCCATCGCCCACACTGCGGGCGATGGGGGACGTTGTCTTTGCCCCCGCCACACCCAATGCCCGCCAAGCAGCCCGAGCCTCAGCGCCCCCACACCCACCGCATGGGCACAGGGCGCGAGATGCGCGGCGAGGTGCGCCCCGGTTATCGGCTCCCCGCCGGAGTCTCGGCGGAGGGCACACTCAACGGGGGTGTTCGGCACAAAGCCGTCGGCGAGGTGCGCACACAACAGGGGTGAAAAGAGCAGCCCGCCTGCGCTCACTTCATGAGCACAGGCGGGCTGTGTAATTATTTTAACGTCACGGCTTTACGCCGCGTGTAGGTCGGAGTCCAATTAATAACTCAACTCAACGGTTTTGTCAATAATGGTGCGACCGCTGGTGATGTAATTTTGGAAAGCTGAGTTGCTACCCTTCGCCGAGAGCGAACTTGAATTGCCATCCGCGCCAAGCACGGGGGTACTGCCCGAAAGGGTAACACCGGCTGCAACCACA
>CAZBWT010000211.1:0-1948 GCA_964495625.1 uncultured Prevotellaceae bacterium
ACCAATATTATATCAGCGGATATCTATCAGCCGCGCAGCTTGGCATCAATGCCGGCAGCAGCGACGCGACCGCTGGCTATGGCACGCACCACAAGGCTGGCACCGGTGCGACAGTCGCCGGCAGCAAAGATCTTGGGGTTGGAAGTGGCTCCGCAGGCATCGGTCTTGATGTTGCCGCGGGCATCTTTTTCAAGCCCAAAGGCATCAACAAGAGCTGCGTCGGGGTGCACAAAACCCATGGCAAGCAGCACGAGTTCGCACTCGATGATCTTCTTCTTGCCCGTGCCCTGCATGGTGGGGCGACCTCCGTCGGCGGCGGGTATCCACTCCACCTCTTCAACTTCGGCACCCGTGAGCTTGCCGCTTTCGTCGGTGATGAAGCGCAGCGTGTTGAGGTTCCACTCACGCTCGCAACCTTCGAGGTGCGACGAGGTGGTCTTGAGTATCATAGGATACATAGGCCACGGTGTGGCGGGGTTATCGCCTTCGCAAGGCTTGGGCATCACCTCAATCTGCGTGACGCTCTTGGCACCCTGGCGGTTGGCAGTGCCCACACAGTCTGAACCGGTGTCACCACCACCGATGACGAGCACGTTCTTCTTCTTGGCCGTGATGCGCTCGGCTGCGGGAATCTCTTCGCCCGCATTGACGCGGTTCTGCTGCTGCAGGAGCTGCAAGGCGAAGTAAACACCAGGCACGTCGCGACCCTCCACTTTCAAGTCGCGCGGGGTCTCGGCTCCGGCGCAGAGGCAGACGGCATCGTAGCCATCAACCAACTCTTGCGCCTGAATATCCGTGCCGATGCGCACACCGGTCTTGAAGGTGATGCCTTCAGCCTCGAGCACACGCAAGCGACGCTCAATGACGTTCTTGGCGAGCTTGAAATCGGGGATACCGAAGCGGAGCAAACCGCCCACAGCTTCATTCTTCTCATAGACGGTGACATCGTAGCCGAGCTGGTTCAAACGGTCGGCAGCACCAAGACCGGCAGGACCACTACCCACCACAGCGACACGCTTGCCCAAGCGGAACTTGGGGACACGCGGACGCACAAAGCCTTCGCTATAGGCACGCTCGGCAGTGGCAGCTTCGTTCTCGCGGATGGTGACCGCCTGGTGCTCGATGGCTTGCACACACGACTTCTCACACAACGCAGGGCATACACGACCCGTGAACTCGGGGAAGGGGTGCGTTTGGTTCAACACTTGGTATGCCTCTTCCCACTTGCCTTTGTAGACGAGGTCTTGGTATTCGGGCATGCGGTTGCCCAACGGACAAGCCCAGTGGCAGAACGGGACACCGCAGTCCATGCAGCGAGAAGCCTGTATGCGGCGGTCTTCGATGCAGAGCGTCTGCTCCACTTCACCGTAGTCGCGCACGCGTTCCTCTTTCGGGCGGTAGCCTGCCTCCTTACGGTTGACGGTTAAGAATGCTTTTGGATTTCCCATATTGTATGTTTTTTATTATTCTTGATGTGTGACTTGCTTCGCCTCTAATTCGTGCAAACGACGCTCAAAGAGCACCTTCTTATATTCGATAGGTGTCACCTTGATAAACTGCTGCACGCTCTCTTGCCAGTTGTCGAGCAGGCGTTTTGCCTTGGGCGAGCCGGTAAAGGCGTAGTGACGCTCAATGAGGGTGCGAAGCTCCTTAACGTCGTAGAGGTCTTCGACGAGGGTGAGCTCAACCATCTCCATGTTGCAGAAGTAGTCGAAGTTGTGTTGCTCGTCGAGCACGTAAGCCACACCTGCCGACATACCGGCGGCGAAGTTACGACCCACCGGACCGAGCACAACCACGCTACCACCTGTCATATATTCACAGCAGTGGTCGCCGGCACCTTCCACAACGGCTGTGGCACCAGAGTTGCGCACGGCGAAGCGTTCGCCGACACGACCGTTGATGAAGACCTCACCGCTGGTGGCACCATAGAGCAGCGTGTTGCCGC
>CAZBWT010000212.1:0-1937 GCA_964495625.1 uncultured Prevotellaceae bacterium
CTTCCGATTACACATTTCCTTTCCTGCTACATTTCTTTGCAGACAACTTTACAAGGGTTACGGTTTGTCTGACAAATATTTAGCGCTCGCAAAGATAGCGTTATTTTCACAGAACACGCCGCGACGAGCGTGAATTAATAGTTTTTATGCAGCAACACGCGCCGTTTGCCCTCGACCCACAGGTAGGTGCCGGGCAGCAAGTCGGCGGGGCGAAGGTCGGTGCCGCTCATCACTTCCACACCTTGCAGATTGTAGACCCTGACGAAGCGCGGCTGCTCGTCTGCCCAACACCGGGCAACGGAGGTGAAGGCTGCGTCTAAGGTAATCGTGTCGTAAGGGGTCCACTCGGACGAGAGGTCGTCTATGACGGCTTTGACGCGACAACGATAGGTGGCAGCAGTCAGGGCGGAGAACGTGCAGCTGTCTGCGCCTACGACGGTGGCAGTGCGGCTATCCAAGGGCTTGATGAGACCTATCAAACCGCTGAGGTCGGAGCCGGAGTCATCGATGGAGCGCACCTCTTGTAGCTCGACGACGCAGCTGTCTGCCGCAGCGGGCAACTGCCAGCGCACCACGACGGCGGCACTGTCGGTTTGCTGCACGGCGAGCGACTGCGGCACCGGCACCGGGAGGGAGCTGACGTAGTCGAACGAGATGAGACCGCCATGCTCGCGGATGTTTAGAAGCGGATGACTGAGGGCGGTGCTCCCCGCGGCGGAGGCATTGAGCCACACGCCGCCCACGGCGGTGTGCGACAGCGGAGTGAAGTCGGTCACCCCCGCGCTGCCGGGAAAGAGGTCGCCCCGCAGGTCTGCCTCACGCGGCGCGTAACGCTTGGCTCCGTCGGCAGTGGTGTAGCTGTAGCCGTAGTCGCCGTCGGCAGGGACGAACGACATGCGCTGGCGCGACACATTGGTGTTGACGATGTTAGACTGCCAGATGTTGGTGTTGTAGTTGACGTGCGTGATGAGGAGCCCGTGCAGGTCGGTGTGGTTGCCTACATAAGAGAACCACCGCGAGGACTGCCGGTTCTCGAGGGTGAAGTATTCGTTGCTCGCGCCATCGTTGCGGATGACGTATGCCTCGGGGAGGCTGTCGAGCGGTGCCATGCCGCGCACGTGGGTGGTGTCGGTCAGCTCGGTGAGCTGCAGCCAGCCAAGGGCGGCACGCTCGTAGGCGGTGTAGCCGGAGGGCACCTCGCCAATGCCGTCGGGTCCGTTGTATCCGCCCGCTGCCATCAGATCCCATTGCTGCATGCCGATGCCGCCGTTGTAGTTCACGTCGTAGAAGTCGGGCAGGTTGAGGCAATGACTGAACTCGTGGCAGATGACTCCGATGCCATTGCGCACGGCACCCGAAGAATGCGCCAACTCGCAAGAGCAGGCATAGGCGCGCACGGTGACTCCGTCGAACGTCAGGGTGTCGGTGGTGATCGTGCCGCGATGGGGCCAGATGGTGTAGGTGGGCGCGCCCGACGATTCTCCCCAACCGGCGTAGATGATGAAGATCTGTTCCACATCGCCGTCGCCGTCCCAGTCGTAGTCGGAGAAGTCGACGAAGGGGTCCGCCAAGGCGCAGGCTTCGGCAACCATCTCGCGCGAGTGGATGTCGGTCTTGTTGAGCATGGTGTTGTTCTCGCCGTAGTAAGTCACCGAACGACTGAGCGTCAGGGGTCCCACCACGTCAAATTGCAGGTCGAAGAGACCATAGCTTTGGTCGCGGAAGTAGTCGTGCACCGAGCCGACGTGGTTGTTTTCGTGGTAGCCAATCTCGTTGATCTGCCGATTGAAGTCGGCATTGGGGTCGTCGCCCTGCATCGCCAAGTCCGAGAAGTTGACCAAGAGCACCAATCCCCTGCGACTGCCAATGAACTTCGTGGGGTCAATCTCTTTCAACGAGACCTGCGCCGCGCTGCGCTGCCGGGGCGAGAGGTTCTG
>CAZBWT010000213.1:0-1840 GCA_964495625.1 uncultured Prevotellaceae bacterium
GGGCGAGAATGCTTCGGTCGGTGGATGTTTTGCCACATAACCCCCGCATTATTTCGTCAAACACAGTAAAAATTGCCCCACATGCGGCACATTTTCCCCATTTTATTTGCACTCGCCGGTAATTTTGCATAAACTTGCAGCGGTATATTGCACCCTATTATATCCTGACGTTTATCAACCCTCACTGAGACTACATCCCGCTGACTTAATCCGAACGCGACTGCAACCACCTTTCCCCGACTCATTCACACAAAGAAGAACGCGAACCTACCCTTCACCCCTCACCGAAACGCGCGCCTACACCTCCACATTTCCCTGACACCTCTTCTTTCAGCGCACCGACCCTATCTCACAGCGAACGTTTAATTTTTATCAAAGTATAACTATGATACGTTTTATCAATCATCACGCAACTTTGGCCCTCACGATGATGGCTTGCATAGCAGCCGTCACCTCGTGTCAAGACGACGACGAGTGGCAAACCGCCGACACCACCGTCGAAGGGCTACCTGCCACCCTCAACATCCCCATCAACGTGGGGGAGATGGATGTTAAAACCCGCTCCATCATCGACCAAGATGCCGCCAACCAGTGCGACAACATCTGGGTGGGTGTCTATATGGAGAGCACCGGCGAATGCGTCTCAAACCGTGTCTACGTCATCGACGGCTACACCGAGCAGATCGGCACGCTCTACGACCTGCCCAACGTCACCGTCATGGCTGAGTCGGGCGAGGCGCGCATCGTGGCTGTCGCCAACGTCGACAACGAAGATGCCACCGTTCAGCCCACCGATGGTTCCAAGCAAGTAGTCACCCTGCGCACTGCGCTCGAGAATGCCACCACTTGGGATGCGTTTAAGAAGATCACCGTCCACAAAGACCAGACCGGTGAACCAGCCGTGCGTACCGGCACCCTCATGATGAGCGGCTACTACATCGGCTCAGACACCCTCTACACCGATGCCGACGGTGTGCCCGTGGTGAAGATACAGGCAGGCACCAACGACCTTGCCGGTGCCATCTACCTGCGCCGCCTCACCTCCTACAACAAGGTCAACATCAGTGCCGGTCCCAACATCACCATGCAGCTCAAGACGTGGCAGGTGTGCAACATCCCCTCAGACAGCTACGTCTTTGAGCACACCACCGTCTCTGCCTCAACGGGCACCTCGGTCAATGCCGGCACCGTAGTGCCTGCCGACCTAACACCCTATGCCAACTCCGTTGCCTCACACATCTTCAGCCTCAACCAGGATGTTGTCGCCGAGGGTGACGACGACAGCAAGTGGTATAGCTTCGAGTTCTATCAATATGAGAACAAGCGCACCGCCTGCGCCTACAGTGCCACCTCTGACGACTACGTAGGCATCCGCACCGACAATACCCTCACCGGGCGCTATTACGACCGTGAGCGCGAATATAAGAATGCCGACGGCACCAACACGGGCATCTATAAGAGCCTCGTAGCCGACCGCAACGGAGACCTCGACAACAACAACGCCTCCTACTTCGTCTTCACCGCCGAGCTTGACTACTACATCGACGACACCCCTGCAAACCGTGCCAACCCCGGTCTGGCCGAGCCCGTGGCTTATGATGCCACAAAGAAGCTCATCCACCGCACGGCACAGAGCACCTACACCGTCCACTGTGGCTACTGCGAGGGCAAGAACGACGACGGCAGCCCATCGTTGCAGACGCTGCAAGACTTCAACTGCCGCCGCAACACCAAATACACCTACAACATCCGCGTGTTGGGTGCCTCGAAGATTGTGGTCGAAGCCACCAAGCAGGGCGAGGAGCAGGCCGGTGCCGAAGGTTCGGTCTACGACGACTAT
>CAZBWT010000214.1:0-1693 GCA_964495625.1 uncultured Prevotellaceae bacterium
AGCCTCCACCATCGAAGAGGTGCACCAACAAATCCTGTCTGACCTCAGCGACGACAACCTCAGCCACCTGCGCACCGGCGGCAACTCGGTGGCAGGGGTCACCCACGCCACTCAAGCCGCCGCCCACGCCCTGCGCATGCGTCTGCGCATGGAGCGGCACGAGTGGCAGGCTGCGCTCAGCGAGGGCGATGCCATCACCGGCTATGCCTTGGGCGACATTGCCGCCCTCTTCGCCGCACCCTACTACACGGCTGAGAGCATCCTCTCGTTCCCCTACAGCGCCAACAACAAGAACTCACTGGCATCGAGCTTCTATCTTGCCAACAGTGTGGCATTAGAGACCGTCTACAGCGGCATCTATGCCCTGCCACTCTACAGCCAACCGCAGGACCTTCGCCGCTCACTCTTGGCCTACCAACCCAACACGCACCTCACCATTGCAAAATACAGCGACGTGTCGAGCGGCACCGACTGGATTCCCGTGTTCCGCTATGCCGAAGTGCTGCTTAACCGGGCAGAGATCTACTACAACCTCGGGCAAGAAGAGGCAGCCCGCACAGAGCTACTTAAAGTGCGTCGCCGCTCCATAGCCGCTGCCGACGATGCCCTCAACGAGAGCACACTGACGGGCGAAGCCCTGCGCGAAGCCATCTACAACGAGCGCCGACTGGAGTTTGTGGGCGAGGGGCTGCGCTCCATCGACATACATCGCCGCGCCGACACCTTCTGGAAGCGCCGCGGCGGCAACGAAATCAAGGCGGAGCCCACCGACTACGGCTACATCTTCCCCATACCGCTCAGCGAGACCTCACAAAACTCCCTCATCACTGCCGACAACTAAACTAACAACACATAACACAATGAGAAAAATGCTTTACACCTTAGCCGCCCTGATTGCCTCGGCGTGCACAGCCGAGGCACAAGATGCCGCACAGATTGAGCAATATGCTCGCAGTCAGAAAATCACCATCGAGGAATATGCCCGGCTGGTGCAGTCCACCCCCAACGCACAGGTGCTCGACGTGCGTTCAGCGTCAGAGTATGCCGTGAACCACATCAAGGGAGCCGTCAACATCGACTTCGCCGACAGCGTAGGCACCCTGCACAAATTAGCCAAGCTCGACAAGAGCGTGCCCACGTTCACCTACTCCATCCGTGAGGGGCGCAGCGTGATCTTGGCAAAGCAGCTCAAAGAGCAAGGCTTCAAGACCGTCTACTTCATGCCCGGCGGCATCGGCACCTGGGTCGGGGCGGGCTACGACTTAGAGAGCACCGCCGATGCCTCGAAGAGCATAGACCTTGCCACCTACCGGCAGCAAGTAGCCTCCCGCCGACTCACCTTCGTCGACATCTCGAGCATACACTGCGGCAGCTGCAAACGCCTGCACCCCATCATAGACAGGCTCGAAAAGCTCTACCCGCAGGTGCAAGTGCTGCGCTACGAGATGGACGAACAGCTTGCCTTAGTGCAAGCCCTCAAAGTGCAAGCACTGCCCACGCTCTTCTTCTACAAAGACGGCAAACAAGTGTGGAAACACGCCGGCACACAGACCGAAGCAGAGCTGAAAGCCCTCTTTGAGCAGTACGCTGAGTAATGAAAACCGCGAATTTACGAACGAAAACCGCGAATATCCCTCATTTCCTGACTTCATCACTTTTTTGCCATCTCGGATGACATATACTGAAAATCAAC
>CAZBWT010000215.1:0-1681 GCA_964495625.1 uncultured Prevotellaceae bacterium
CATTACGTATTCCATAGGTCAGTTATGCTTTTTTGATTTTGTTGAAAATAGCTACCAGGAAGCCCAAAGTGATGAAGGCACCCGGAGCCAACACGAAGGTGAGCGCACCATAGTTCTCGGGGAAGATAGAGCAACCGAAGATGGCACCCGTGCCGAGCAACTCACGGCAAGCGCCGATGAGCGTCAATGCCACGGTGAAGCCCAAGCCGATGCCCACACCGTCGAGGGCAGAGTCTAACGGATTGTTCTTGGCGGCGAACGACTCGGCACGACCCAACACGATGCAGTTCACCACGATGAGCGGGATGAACAGACCCAACGTCTCATAAATGCCGGGGGCGTAAGCCTGCAACAACAACTGCACCACGGTTACGAAAGCGGCGATGACCACAATGTAACAGGGAATGTGCACCTTGTCGGGAATCAAGCTCTTCAAACAAGAGATAGCTATGTTCGAGCAGATAAGCACAGCCATGGTGGCCAAGCCCATGCTCATACCGTTGATGGCCGATGAGGTTGTACCCAAAGTCGGACACATACCGAGGAGCAACACAAACGTAGGGTTCTCCTTGACGAGGCCATTGATAATGATACCTAATTTACTCATAATTGTTAAGTCTCCTCTACATTTTAGTTGGCAGCTTCATCAGCGTCCAAATCGTTTTCAACATCGGTTTCAGGAGTGGCAACCTCTTCAGCCTCAGCCTCAGCCTCGTCGGCAGCAGCTGCCGAGGGGGTAGCTGCGGTCTGAGCGTCGGTGTTGGTGAAGACACCGTAGGCCTGTGCGATGGCATCGCAGAAGGCGCGTGAAGAGATGGTGGCAGCCGTGATGGCATCCACCTCGCCACCGTCTTTGCTCACGGTGAGGTTGTTCTTGCCGGGGTTCTTGCCAATCACGTCGCCCTTGGCACCCTTCACAAACCAGATGGGCATCTTAGAGCCCAAACCGGGGGTCTCGGCCATCTGCAAGCAGCTATAGCCGGTGATGTTGCCCTCGTTGTCGAAGCCGAACATCACGGTCACGTCGCCGCCGAAGCCCTTGCCGGTGGTGACCTGAATAGCGGCACCCACCTGCTGACCGTCTTTATACACAGCGTAGAGCTTAGAGTCTTTGCCGTTGGCAGACTGACCCTCCACAGCGTCGCCCACCGTGTCGAAATCGGGAGCCACAGCCTTGATGGCGTTCGTCACCTTAGCCTGGTTGGCCACGGCGATGGGCTCTTCGGTAGCACCGTAGACCCAGCCGAGCAATGCACCCACAACCAAAGAAATGCCTGTCAGAGACAGGAACATGTTCTTCAACGAATTATCGAGTTTCTTTGCCATAGTCGTAATTATTTTTTGACCACGCCGAAACGTGTGGGTTTAACATAAGTATTGATGAGGGGAGTGAAGGCGTTCATAATCAAGATGGCGAACGACATACCCTCGGGGTAAGCACCAAAGCGGCGGATGATGATGGTCAACGCACCAATGCAGAGACCGTAGATCACCATGCCCTTGTGGTTCATCGGCGACGACACATAGTCCGTTGCCATGAAGATGGCACCGAGCATCAAACCGCCCGACAACAACTGCATCACGGCACCCTCGAAGCCATAGCCGCAAATCAGCGCCATGACGAAGGCAGCCACGAAGATGCTGACGGGGATGTGCCAGCTGATGGTCTTGCGGCAGAGCA
>CAZBWT010000216.1:0-1652 GCA_964495625.1 uncultured Prevotellaceae bacterium
GACCGCCATTTGCGCCCCGCCACGGGGTGCCCGCCGTTGCCGTCTTCTTCCGCCTTGCGCCGGTGGCTGACGAACTTGCGTCCCTGCATGCAGATGCAGTCATAGAGCTGGTGTCCGCGCACAAAGAGGTAGGCATTGTCGCGATGCACGCCTAAGCTGTTGCAGCGGGCTTCGAACCAGGTGTAGTCGGCATCGGGGTAGCAGCGCCGGAAGTGACGTATCATTTTGTGCGACCGTTCACGCAACACACCAAGGATGGCGGCTCCGTGGTTTTCGAGCGAACGCCCGCCAATGGGCAGCGACAACAAGCGGTGAAAGACGTGCTTGGGGAAGATGTCGGGGTTGATGTGCTCTAAGTATAGCTGCCACACCAACAGAGGGTAGACCAGGCGACTATATTCGGTGAGGAAGGTGCCGAAGTCGAACTCGGAGGTGAGCGGCTCGGCACTGTCACACGCCTGCTGCAGGGCTCTATTGGCATTGGGTGCGTAGCAGAAGTGGTTCTCGAAAGAGTATGTGTAGGTCTGCAAGATATAGTGGGCGGCATCAATGTCGCTCTCGCCGGTGAGGTAGCGGTAGTCGGAGTCGATGGCAATGATGAAGTGGCGATCGAGGAAAGGCTTGTATTGCAAGCACTGCGTGCAGCCGCAGGTCATGTTGCCGTTTTGATTGCGTGAGCCCGAGATGAAGCGGAACTTGCCACGTGGGTAGGCAGCATGCAGGACTCGCCCCCAAAACACTTCGTCGTTTTTGTTTTCGATGTGCACTGCCGCCGTAGCCCCATAGAGGCGCAGCTCCGCCTTGAAACGCTTGGCAGCCATCTCATAGAAGCGGTATTTCTCGGGGTCGTATTCGGTCATCATAGTGCGGGAGATGTGTGTGGCTATTCTACTACAAGATCGTTGATGAAGACTAACTTGTCTTCCCACCCGTCGGCAAAGATGTTGGGCGAGTGGGTGGTCATGATGATCTGGCAGTTGGGGTTGAGTTCGTGCATCAAGGCGATGAGGCGATCTTGCCACTCGATGTGGAGCGAGATCTCGGGTTCGTCAAGCAGGAGCACGGTGGGACGGTCTTCCATCAAAAAGAGGGTGAAGAGGAGCAGCAAGATCTGCTTCTCGCCGGCGCTGAGCTGCTCGATGTCGATGGTGATGTCGCCCTTGCGGAAGACGATGCGGTTGCGGGCATCGATGGCAATCTTCTTGCCCGTCGAGGCAAAGAGCACGTTAATCATCTCGAAGAACTTGTCGATGCGCTGCTGTATCTTGACGGCGGCAGTGAGGTCGGAGAGCATCTTGAGTCGGTAGTCTGAGAAGGAGTAGACGCTGGGTGTGCGCTGGTATAGCACGGAGTCGAGCGAGATGCCAAGCTGCGAGAGGGAGCTTTTCTTTGACGATGGCACGTCGAAGGTGTTGACGTAGTGGAAGCACGACTCACTCTCGTAGCCACCAAAGGCAGGGGTGTGCGTGGAATGGTTGCCGTCGAAGGTCATCTCTCCAACAGTGGTCTCGATGCGGATGCGCGCCTTCATGAGGCGCAAAGTCTTGTCGTCTTTGGTCAGCAGGCTGCGGATGAGGTTGAGCATGGTGGTCTTGCCGAAACCGTTCTGACCCACCACGATGTTGATCTTGGGGTCGAGGTTGTGCCAGGCC
>CAZBWT010000217.1:0-1559 GCA_964495625.1 uncultured Prevotellaceae bacterium
AGTGAAACAACGTAGGGAAGGGGTTGGTGCAAATCAGCGCATAGACCCGCCCACGATGTCCAAAAGTTCGTTGGTGATGGCTTGCTGGCGACCTTTGTTATACATGATGCGCAATTCGCCAAGCAAATCGTTCGCATTGTCGGTAGCGGTTTGCATCGCCACGGTGCGCGCCGCATGCTCGGCAGCCTGAGCGTCGAGCATGCACGTATAAATCTGCATGCGCAGGGCATCGGGCAACAGTTGCTGCAACACCTCTTGAGCTGTAGGCTCCACAATATAGCGCACTTCTGCATTCATCGTTGCGCCATCGTTGCCGTTCATGCCCTCCTGAGCCGTTTTAGAGCCTTCTGTTGCGCTGTTCGGCTGTTGACCGATGTGCAGCTCCAACGGCAAGAAAACGTTGTGTGTGAGCACCTGTGAGGCGGTCGACTTGAAATGCATATACACCAGTTCGGCGCGGTCGATGCGTCCGGCAAGGAAGTCCTCTTGCAAACGCGTTGCGATGGCAGCCGCCGTGCGGTAGGAGGGATGGTCGCCGCAATCCACATAATCGCGCACGATGTTACACTTCTTAGCCACTTGTTTGGTCAGCGTCTGCTCCAACTTTCTGCCAATCACATACACCGTCAACTTGGGGGCATCATTGCTCTCCGCATACCGCTCAATCACGTTCAGCGTTTCGCGAATCACACGCGAATTATAACCACCGCAAAGTGAGGCGTTCGAGGCAACCGCCAAGATGGCTACGCTGCGCACATGGGCACGTTGCTCGCCGAGAGGTGAGGGGTTGCTCCCTTCGCTCAGCAGGCTCACCAAAATGTGGTGCAACTGGCGGTCGTAGGGCAGCATACCCTCAATGGCTTGCTGCGCCTTATGAAGCTTAGCCGAAGCCACCATCTTCATAGCCGAAGTAATCTTCAGAGTTCCTTCGACCGACGCGATGCGTCCTTTTATTTCTTTGAGTGATGCCATAATGCTCTCTTAAAGGTGGTTAAGCCATCTGGGCGCACACAGCCGCAGCTGTCTGAGTCAAGATGTTGGTGATGTTGTCGTCGATGCGTCCGGCGGCGAGGGGGTTCAGTACGTCGTCGGCATGCTCGGCACGCAGCAGGGTCAGATACTTCTCTTGGAACTCCGGCACTCTGTCTACGGCAATCGGAGCCATCAAGCCCTTTGTGCCGCAATACAAGATGGCAATTTGTTCGCCCACCGGCATCGGGCAATACTGAGCCTGAATCAGCAACTTATTGTTCTTACGACCGCGGTCAATGGCCATGGCGGTCACGGCATCCATATCGCTCGAGAACTTCGAGAAAGCCTCCAACTCGCGATACTGAGCCTGGTCAATCTTCAACGTACCAGCCACCTTCTTCATAGACTTCACCTGTGCCGAACCACCCACACGGCTCACTGACACACCCACGTTGATGGCGGGGCGGAAGCCCTGGTTAAAGAGGTCGGTTTCGAGGAAGATCTGACCGTCGGTGATGGAAATCACGTTGGTTGGGATGTAAGCGGAAACGTCGCCTGCCTGGGTTTCGATGATAGGCAGAGCGGTG